>PLYR01000136.1 GCA_003153435.1 Bacteroidota bacterium | reverse complement strand
GGCACTACCGCAACGCCTACGGGTATGGCAGCAGGCACGTATACGGTTACGGTCACCACCACGAATGGATGTACAACCACGGGAACAGTGACCATTGCCCAACCGGTAAATACACCGGCTATCACCATTACAAACACACCTCCAAGTTGTACTCCCGGTCATGACGGTACGGCGACTGCTACGGTCACCGCAGGAGTGACTCCATATACCTATTCATGGACCGGTGGGCTCATAGGAGGAGGACAGGGAACAAATGCCATCACGGGACTTGATAATGGAACCTATACACTAACAGTCTCAGGCCCTCCGGGCTCCTGTTCTTCAACAGCAACCACCACACTTTCCGGCGCTCCTGCTGCACCTACGGTAACCGCTGTTGCCACCGCTGCCACTTGTAATCCGGGCAATGATGGAACGGCTACGGCTACTGCCACTGGAGGAACTACACCCTATACTTATTCATGGACCGGTGGAACAATTACTGGAGGACAAGGAACCGCCAATGCTACGGGTCTTGCCGCAGGTACTTATACCTGTACGGTTACTTCCCCATCGGGATGCTCCTCGTTTGCAACGGCAACGGTTACTTCTCCCGGCGGCCCTTCCAGCACCAGTGTTGCAACGCCGGTAGCTTGTTTCGGAGGCAACAACGGAACGGCCACCGCTACACCCACAGGAGGAACAGCGCCACTTACTTATTCCTGGACAACAGCAAACGGTACCATTGGCGGTGGAGCCACCACTGTGAATGCCACAGGCCTGACTGCAGGTACTTATACATTTACGGTACAAGATGGAAGCGGTTGCGGAACTACAAACACAGTTACAGTCACGCAGCCGACCCTGCTCACCGTAACAGCTTCTGGAGTTGCAGCTACCTGTAATGGAAAATGTAACGGACAAGTTATCTGTCTCCCTGCCGGAGGTACCGCTACCTATACTTATTCCTGGAGCGGAAGCGGATGTACTACCGCCAGCTGTAATAATATTTGTGCAGGTACCTATACCTCCACCATTACCGATGCTCACGGATGTACGGCTACCTCAACAGCCATAGTGCCACAACCTACACCCCTTGTGATGACGATGACTCCTAAGGCGGCAGACTGTGGAAAGCCCGACGGAAAAGATTCTGTATTCGTGAGCGGAGGAACTCCCGGATATACCTATTCCTGGACTCCTGCTCCCGGTGCAGGTTCTACAACCACCAGTTATACTTTGCTGGTTCCAGGATCTTACACTGTTTATATAAAAGACAATAACGGATGCCCTGACTCAATGATCAATGTGGTTCCGAATAAACCAGGAGTTGTTCTTTCCCCTCTTGCAACAACGAGAGATACCTGTTTTGGTTCCAGTAACGGAACAGCAACCGTTTCGGCTGCAGGTGGTTTCCCGGCATATACTTATTCCTGGTCCACGGCACCTTCTCAAACAACAGTCACCGCCACCGGTCTAGCGGCAGGAACTTATACCTGCACTGTCACAGACTCCGCACATTGTGTGAGTACGGTGGTGATCCCTATCAGCCAGCCTCCTCCGGTCACTTTAGCTCCCGGCCCTCCTGCCACCATTTGTATCGGAGCTTGTACCACATTATCTGCTATAGGGGCAGGCGGAACACCCGGATATACTTATGTATGGACACAAGGAGCTACTGTTCTTGCCTCTACAACCGTTTGCCCGCTGGTCACAACAACTTATACAGCGTCTGTCATGGATTCCCATGGTTGTATTGCCCCTCCTGTGAATATTACCATTATTGTGAATCCACCACTTGAGGTAGTAGCCAGCGGAGCAAAGACGATTTGCCCCGGAGGTTCAACGGTTCTGAATGCAGTTGGATCGGGTGGTAACGGTGGTCCTTATACCTATAACTGGATGCCTCCNNAATTGCGGTACACCTACCGATTCGGATTATGTAACCGTAACCCTGTATCCATTACCAGTAGTGACCTTTACATCGCATGATACCGTTCAGTGTGCTCCATCCTGTGCAACCTTCGTGGGTGTTTCTGCACCTGCATGTGCAAGCGCAACCTGGACCTTCGGTGACGGAACTTCTGGCACCGGATGTAATACGGCGAGTCACTGTTATAATGTTGCAGGAAATTATTCGGTTACTTATAATGTGATCGATATCAATGGTTGCCCGGGTACACATACCATCACGAACTTCATTAATGCCTTGCCGGTGCCGGTCGCAGCTTTCTCTGCATCTCCTCAGCCTACTACCATTCTCGATCCTCAGATATTTTTTACCGATCAAAGCACCGGGGCTATTACTTCCTGGTCATGGAGTTTCGGGGATCTGACGGGAGCGACCTCCACTTTACAGAATCCTAATTTTACATATCCTGATACCGGATGCTATCCGGTGACACTGATTGTGGTGGGGACCGATGGTTGTCCTGCCACCATTGAACATCCGGTATGTATTCAACCTTACTTTACATTCTATGCTCCGAATACCTTTACTCCAAACGGAGATGGAAAGAACGACACCTGGTCACCGAATGGAATCGGAATCGACCCTGCCAATTATCATCTGATGATGTTCGACCGTTGGGGAAATCTTATGTGGGAAACACATACATGGCTTGAAGGATGGGATGGAAAAGCGAATGGAGGAGCAAATATCGCACAGATCGATACTTATGTATGGAAAGTGGACCTGAAGGATGTATTTCATGAAAAGCATCAGTATATAGGTCATTGTAATATTATCAAGTAATACTCAAGATAAAGATTAGGTTAAGAATGGGCCTGAGAGGTCTGTTTATGTGAGTTTTTTGGTTTATTTTGTTACCAATTGATTGGTTAAGTGAATACCCTATATGTGTTGCAAAATCCTGCACCACTCAAACCACTTTCCATCTTATCGTTTCTGGTATTTTTTTATCTATAGACTGTTCATGCTTCTTCGTAAATCATTTTTTTCTGTAGTCCTCAGCCTCCTGATCCTTTCAGGAGTCAGAGCGCAGCAACCCATGATTCACACGAGCACCCATGGTGATAAAGGGGTGAAGAAGGGCACAGATCAGAAAATGCCCACCGGGTGGACTTCTAAACCCGAATACTTTCCTGGAAACATCCTTGCATTTGAAGAGAATAAAGGACAGTATCAGAATACGCTGAACGACTGGAAAGTATTCTATGCCTGCAACAACAAAGGAGTTACCATTCTGTTTACCGATAAAGGAGTAGTCTATACCATGCTGGATAGCAGGGAGGCCGAGTTGAAAGCAAAAGAAGCAGAAGAGAAAGAAGAAGAAAATGATGCGCCTCCTGTCTTTCATTCACTGGGCATGGAATGGCCAAATGCGAATGCTGCAGTCCGAATCGAAGCCGTTGAAGAAACACCCTTTCACTTTAACTCCTGTGACATTAAGGATCCTTCCATTCAGGTGAATAATATCAGATCTTTTAAAAAACTTATTTATCACGATCTCTATCCCGGCATCGATGTGGAATTTACCTTTCATCCGGAATCCGGAATCAAGTATGCATTGATCGTAAAGCCGGGAACAGATCCAGAGATCTTCCGTATGCGTTACTCGGGTCTCGATGCGCATAACGGATTAAAAATAGACGGGAAAGGAGATCTTCATATCGAATTTCCTTCCGGAACAATCCTTGATCATGCTCCCGTTACTAAGCTGCTCACTGGTGTTAAGATCCCCTCCTCTTTCGTGAAACTAACTGATTCAGAAGTAGGATTCAGGATAGACAAAAAATACAACGCACTTGGTTTTGTCATTGACCCCTGGGTGCAGGCCGTGACCGGTGTTCCGGGAACCTTTGTTCCTACATTCTGCGGAATGGATGCGGCTAACAATGTTTATATCACAGGAATTGACGGAGGTACCCGTCTCTGTTATACACAAAAATATCCTGCAGCAGGTGGGGCCCCCGTGTGGACTTACACCTACAACCAATACGGTACCGGTAGCTGGGTTGCGGGGATGACTGTTGATCCTGCCGGGAATACGTATGTGGGTCAACCCAAAGGTTCTCATGTAAACGGAGCAGGAGTATATTATGAAATGGTTTGTCTCAACACCGCGGGAGTCCTTTCCTATTATAACAACACGTATTCTATCCTTGATATCTACGAAACGCTCACTCTTTCATTTTCCTGTAACGCATCTACTGTTGTAGAAGCAGGAGCAAGATGGAAAACAGCAGCCGGAAACGTAACCTACGCAGCCGTCATGGCTCCCGCCACCGGAAACGTAGGGGCCGTTTCATTCGATTCATTGACCGGTGAAGTATATGGAGGAGTGATCGCACCCAATGGAAATTATTATTGCCTTGCAGTTGACAGTAATAAGAATGGAGGAGCAACAGCCGCTAATTCTACGGGTCCGTATAACAACCTGCGTTGCTATTCTGTTGCTGGTGCTGCCATCACTCCTTTATGGAAATATCCTGTTGGGTATGCATTGGAAGATTATAAAGCGAAGTCAGGCCCTAAAAGCCTTAGCTTGAATGGCGTCTCTGCAGGCTGTGCCTATCTCTACACAACCGACGGAGTAAGCCTCGATCAGCGAAGCCTCACAACAGGGGTTCCGATAAAACGGGTCACGATCCCCGGTGGAAGCAATGCCACAGTAGGAAATGTGAATGGGGGCCTTGCTGTAGATTTGAAATGCGGGTATGTGTATGTGGGGTCTAAAAATAATGTCTATGTCTATGACCAAAACCTGAACCCGATCTTTACGTATGCAGGTTTGCCTGGAATTGTATATGATGTAAGGTATGAGAATGGCTTTGTTTCCTTCACCGGTGCTACGGCTGCGAATGTCGCATTTGTGGCCGAATACCCTGCCCAAACCTGCATCAACCCACTTACGCACGTCAATCCTACTTGTGGACAGAGCAACGGGTCTGCCACTTCCAATCCTACTTTTTGTTCCGCACCTTATACTTTTCTATGGACCCCTTCAGGACAGACCACCGCAACGGCAACAGGTCTTGCTGCAGGTCTCTATACTGTTCAGGTTGGAACGGGTAGTTATTGTGTAACCGTTACCGACACCGTTACGCTGTTCTCCGCAAGCGGAGGAACAGAAGCAGTGACTGGTACGAATGTTTTATGTGCCGGAGGAACCAACGGAACCGCTAACGCCACCATGACCGGAGGCACTGCACCATTTACATACAGCTGGACGGGTGGTGCCATTGGCGCTGGACAAGGTACCGCTGCTGTTACCGGTTTGGCTGCAGGAACTTATACCTGCTCTGTGACCGATAATGGAGGATGTACCACCACACAAACTGTTACCATTACGGCCCCCACTGCACTCAGCGCTCCCAATACCCCAACGAATGTAACCTGCTTCGGAGCCAATAACGGAGCCATAACGGTTACCCCGGCAGGAGGAACAGGTGCTTATACTTATTCCTGGACACCCGCTCCTGCAGCTGGAACCGCCGNNGCAACAATCACGCAACCAGCAGCGGTTACTGCAACAGCATCCATGACCCCTGCTCTTTGCGGCACTACCAATGGTACAGCTACTGCAACTGGAGCTAATGGTATCGGAGCTTATACTTATTCGTGGAACCCTAGTGCACAAACCACGCAAACAGCAAACAATCTGGGTGCCGGAACTTATTCCTGTACCGTAACAGATGCCAACGGTTGTACAGCCACCACCTCCATAGCTGTAACCAATACCGGAGGTCCTAGCGTTACCGCATCGGCTCCTACCAATATTACCTGTTTCGGTCTTTGTAATGGTTCACTGCCAGTAACGGCTACCGGAGGAGTAGGTCCTTATACCTATTCATGGGTTCCGGCTCCCGGAGGAGGGCAGGGCACTGCTACAGCCACCGCGCTCTGCGCGGGTACATATACTTGTAACGTGACCGACTCTCAGGGATGTCTGACCACCACCACCGGAAACGTGACTCAACCTACGGCCCTTGCTGTTACCACCACACCAACACCGGTCACCTGCTTCGGTCTGAGTAACGGATCGGTTACCGGAACAGCCAGCGGTGGAACACCGGGTCTGACTTATACCTGGGCTCCGGCTCCGGGTGGGGGACAGGGGACACTGAATGCAACCGGACTCGCTGCCGGAACTTATACTTTAACCGTGAATGATGCCAATGCGTGTACACTTTCAAGCACTGCAGTGGTTGTTCAACCCACACTTCTTACCGCTACTTCAACACCTACCCCTGCAACCTGTAATGGGAAGTGCAACGGGCAGGTAGCAGCCACTCCGGGAGGGGGAACAGCAGGTTATACGTATTCCTGGAACACAGGCTGTCTCACCGCCACCTGTATTAATGTATGTGCAGGAACCTATACCGCTACCGTAACCGATGCTCATGGTTGCACGGCAACCAGCACTTCTACCGTTACACAACCCACTGCACTTGCTCTTTCCATGTTCCCGAAACCATCGCATTGCAACCATGCAGATGGAACAGACTCTGTCTCTGTTACCGGTGGAACCCCTGGATATACTTATTCCTGGAGCCCCGGTACTCCTTCGGCCAGTTCTTCCGATAATGGAATACTAGCTGGCACCTATACCATCCATATTAAAGACAATAACGGTTGTCCCGATTCGATGACCAATACTATTACCAATCTGCCCGGGGTATTAATTAATCCAGTCTCCACCAAGAGAGATACTTGTTTCGGTTACAGCAATGGAGCAGCAACGGTTGCAGCCAACGGAGGCTTTCCAACATATACTTATTCATGGACTCCTGCTGCTGCTATCGGCGGAGGGCAGGGAACCGTCACTGCCACCGGTTTGATTGCCGGAACCTATACCTGTACGGTGACTGACTCGGCACATTGTGTGAACCTGGTAGTCATGACCGTCACACAACCTACACCGGTTACTCTTGCTCCCGGACCTCCTTCAACGATTTGTATCTCTGGTTGTACCAACCTCAGCGCTCTCGGTGGAGGTGGTACACCGGGTTATACCTATACCTGGTCGCAGGCAGGCACACCCTTGGCTTCTACGAACGTTTGTCCGGTAGTAACCACAACATATACAGTGAACTGTACAGACTCACACGGTTGTATTGCACCACCAGCTCAAATTACAATTACCGTTAATCCTATGCTCGAGGTTGTGGCCGCCACCGGCACACAGGTTTGCCCGGGAGTCTCTACCCAGCTGAATGCAGTTGGATCGGGAGGAAACGGAGGGCCTTATAATTATCTTTGGATTCCGGCCGCAGGTCTGAGCAATCCGAATATTTCAAACCCCACTGCAACCCCTGCCGTAAACACAACCTATACGGTTATTGTGTCTGATAATTGCGGTACTCCTACCGATTCGGATTATGTAACGCTGACCTTATTCCCGCTTCCAGTAGTAAATTTCATTTCTAAAGACACGGTGCATTGCGCACCGGTCTGTGCGGCTTTCACCGGAATGTCTAATCCAGGTTGTGCAAGTGCGACATGGACTTTTGGAGACGGAGGAACCGGAACCGGATGTGATTCTTCCAAGCACTGTTATTATGTGGCAGGTAATTATTCGGTGACTTATAATGTGATTGATATTAACGGTTGTCCGGGCACTCACACCATCATCAATTACATCAATGCACTTCCTGATCCCGAAGCGGCTTTCACGGCTTCTCCTCAGCCTACAAGTATTATTGATCCGTTGATCACCTTTACGAACCAGAGTACCGGTTCTATCGCTTCTTATTTCTGGACCTTCGGTGATTTTGCAGGGGCTTCCTCCACCTTGATGAATCCAACGTATAACTATCCCGATACCGGCTGCTTTCAAGCTATCCTCATCGTGACTGGTACCAACTCTTGTACGGATACTGCTCAACACCCGATCTGCATTCAGCCTTTCTTTGCCTTTTATGCACCAAACACCTTCACTCCTAATGGTGATGGTACCAACGATACCTGGTTCCCGAACGGGGTGGGTATTGACCTGAACAATTACCACCTCATGATTTTTGACCGCTGGGGTAACCTCATCTGGGAAACACATACCTGGCTTGAAGGCTGGGATGGGAAAGCGAATCACGGCGATAAGATCGCTCAGATCGATACCTACGTATGGAAAGTGGATCTGCAGGATGTCTTCCACAGCAGTCACCACTACATAGGGCATTGCAATATTATTAAGTAGTCCCGGCTTTTTATTCCCTTTAATTCTTCATCACGTAATCTTTAGGTTAAGTCTCTCCGATCTGATATTTTATTGGCTGTGCGACTAGGATTTCTCCTTTTTTTTCGTAATATTTGTTCTGAAGGTAAGTGATAATCCTACAAGAGCCCGAGCCCTCGGGCATTCCGAAACCACTTTCTGTATAGACCATTCAATCTTTTTTTACTGAGGCATTCACAGAAAGGGTTTAAATATTTTCAATAATCTCCGACATGTACCAAAGAAAAAAAATGCTTTCGCTCTTTATCCTGCTTGCGGGTGCAAGTATTGGTCTGAGCCAGGTGCCTGGCAGATATGCTTTTTATCAGGGAGATACCCTGAAAGGGTTTGACTTTAACGCCTGCTACAAACAGGCGGTCATCTATTCGGCCCAGCATGGGTTGAATGAATATGAAAAATTCCTGCACATCAGAGGACAAGAAGATCTGTTCGTCGATCAGAAATATCATCGTGTTACTCCAAAGGAAAAAAAGCTGAAAGTAACTCCGGTGATTACAGCGGCCTGTAATAACCTGGACTTTGAGCTTGGAAATTATACAGGCTGGACTGGGGCCTGGGGTTATAATAATAATTCAGCTCTTCCACTCTCCGTTCTTGGAGCGGTCATCTGGACACATGGAACCAATTATCCGGAAACAGGATGTGCTTATCATACCCTCGTTACGGCTGCTGCCGGAAATGATCCTTATAGTGCTTTACCAATGCTCGATCCGGGAGGAGGAACAACCGCGCTCCGGCTAGGTGGGGAATGGATTAATTTAAATGGCCCTCAAACCTATTTAGGGGTGCCCGATTCCTGTACCTCCGGTAAAAAGGTTGGAGCCTTGTATAATTCCGCCGGAGAAATGGTTCAGCAAACTTTTTTAGTTTCTGCTGCCAACGCTATGCTCACCTATAACTATGCTACGGTGATTGACCAAGCCCAGCATGCTCCGGGTGAATGTCCATACTTCAGAGCGGAGGTGCTCGATAATTCCGGAAACCCTATTCCCTGTATGCAATACTATGTTCAGTCAGACTCCACCAATACACCTCCTGGTATGGCTGTTTCTCCTACCCTGAATGGTTGGGGCGGACCTGTATTCGTCCATACCACCTGGCAAACCAACTCCTTTAATTTAAAGACTTATATAGGTCAGAATGTAACCGTCCGCTTTACGGCTGCTGGCTGCACGCATGGAGGACACTTTGGTTATGCCTATGTAGATGCATCTTGTGGACCTATACAAGTGCTTGCTTCTTCCCCGGAAGTCTGCCTTGGAGGAACAATCAGCCTGACTGCTCCGGGTGCCAGTGCCGCCGGAACCTATTCATGGACGGGACCTGGAATTGTGGGTTCATCCACCAGCCAAACAGTTACCCTGAATGCAGCAGGTACCTATGATGTCACCGTCACCCAGGCACCAGGTTGTTTTTATACCATTGATACCACCATCGCTTTTTTCCCACTTCCGGTATTAACGCTTACTTCCACGAATGCATCCTGTTCTCCTGGAAATGATGGAACCGCAACGGCCACAGTAACCGGAGGAAATACTCCTTATACCTATTCCTGGTCGCCCAACCCCGGAGCTGGCGGCACGACCGCTAACGCCACCGCTATGGCTGCCGGAACCTATACGTGTACGGTAACGACCGCCAACGGTTGTACCGCTTCCGGAACGGTAACGATCACGCAACCCCCCGGCGCTCCTACCGTAACAGTATCTTCCACTCCAGCCAGTTGTTCACCTGGAGGGGATGGCACTTGCACGGCCACCGTCACCGGTGGTGCTACGCCTTATACGTATAACTGGACAGGAGGCGCCATTGGCGGAGGACAAGGCACCGCTGGAATTACAGGTCTCAATGCAGGAGTCTATACCATCACTGTCACCACTCCCAGCGGCACTTGCTCTGCCTCAGCCACAGCAACGGTAACCGCTCCTCCTGGACCGGGAAGCACCAGTGTTTGTACGCCGGTTGCCTGTTTCGGAGGAAATGACGGAACCGCCACTGCCACCCCCACTGGAGGAGCAGCGCCCTTTACGTATTCCTGGACCACTGCCAACGGAACCATTGGTGGAGGTGGAACGACGACTAATGCCACCGGTCTCACAGCCGGCACTTACACTTTTTCGGTTACCGACGGAACCGGATGTTCAGCAACCAATACCGTAACTGTTGTTCAGCCAACGATACTTGCAGTAACCGCTTCCGGAGTAGGGGCGACCTGTAATGGAAAATGTAATGGTCAGGTCATTTGTATTCCTACCGGTGGTACTGCAACCTATACTTATTCCTGGAGCGGCAGTGGATGTACCACCGCCAGCTGTAATAATATCTGCGCTGGAACATACACTTCAACTGTTACCGATGCACATGGTTGTACCGCCACTTCTTCTGCGGTTGTTCCACAACCTACACCACTCGTGATGACCGTCGGTTCCAAAGCTGCCGACTGCGGAAAGCCTGATGGAAAAGATTCCGTGAATGTGACCGGTGGAACACCCGGCTATACTTACTCCTGGAGCCCTGCAACGGGTGCCGGTGCAACGACCACCAATTATTCGCTTCTGGTTCCCGGCAGTTATACGATTCATATAAAAGATAATAATGGTTGTCCGGATTCCATGATCAACGTGGTTCCGAATAAACCGGGGGTAGTACTCACTCCCCTTGCTTCCACTCGTGATACCTGCTTTGGATCGAATAACGGTACTGCAACTGTTGCTGCTGCGGGAGGATTTCCTGCTTATACGTATTCATGGACCGGTGGAACCATTACCGGAGGTCAAGGCACTGTTTCGGCTACCGGGCTTGCAGCAGGAACTTATACCTGTACCGTTACCGATTCCGCAAATTGTGTCAGCACTGTAATCATGCCGATCAGTCAGCCACCACCAGTTACCTTAAGTCCCGGACCGCCTCCTACCATTTGCATCGGAGCCTGTACCACGCTCACTGCGGTGGGAGCAGGTGGAACACCGGGTTATACCTATGTATGGGCACAAGGAGCAACGGTGCTTGCTTCCACAACGGTTTGTCCGCTGGTGACTACCACATATACTGCAACCATTGTGGATTCACATGGATGTGTGGCTCCCCCGGTCAATATCACCGTGATCGTGAATCCTCCACTTGAAGTAGTAGCCAGTGGAGCTAATACCATTTGTCCCGGTGCATCAACGGTTCTTGGAGCAGTGGGCTCTGGCGGAAACGGAGGACCTTATACATATAACTGGATGCCTCCAACCGGATTGTCAAGCACCACGGTAGCAAACCCTACTGCCAGTCCAACGGTTACGACCACCTACACTGTCATCGTAAATGACAACTGTGGCACCCCAACCGATTCTGATTATGTAACGGTTACTCTTTTCCCTCTACCGATTGTGAATTTCACATCTGTAGATACCGTGAAGTGTGCTCCTGTCTGTGCTACATTCACCGGAACTTCCAATCCGGCTTGTGCAAGTGCAACGTGGACATTCGGCGACGGGGCCACAGGATCAGGATGTAACACCGTGGTTCATTGTTATAATACTGCAGGAAATTATCCGGTTACTTATAACGTGATCGATATTCATGGTTGTAAAGGAAGTCAGACGATCAATAATTTCATCAATGCACTTCCGGTTCCAGACCCAAACTTTAGCGCTTCCCCTCAACCCACTACTATTCTCGATCCGCAGATCTTCTTTACTGATCTAACAACAGGAGCAGTGGTTTCCTGGTCGTGGAACTTTGGTGATTTCACCGGAACTTCTTCTATTCTTCAGAACCCGAACTATACGTATCCCGATACCGGCTGCTATCCCGTAACACTTTCGGTAGTAGGCTCTGATGGTTGTCCTGCTACTATTGAACACCCGGTCTGTATTCAACCATACTTTACCTTCTATGCTCCGAATACCTTTACACCCAATGGAGATGGAAAGAATGATACCTGGTCACCAAACGGAATTGGCATCGATCCGAACAATTACCATCTGATGATGTTCGACCGTTGGGGAAATCTCATGTGGGAAACCTATACCTGGCTGGATGGCTGGAATGGAAAAGCCAATCACGGAGCAAACATCGCCCAGATTGATACTTACGTGTGGAAAGTAGACCTTAAAGATGTCTTTCACGAGAAACATCAGTACATCGGCCATTGTAATATCATCAAATAGGTAGGGTTCGATCGAAGTTTTTAAGAATATCTATAATGTTTCTTTTAAGATAATCTGCAATTCCTGCGGATTCAGGAAGAAAATGCTCTTTTAATCCAACTATACTTCCTCTTCAAGCTCCGTTTTGGTCTCTTTGCTCGACTATAGTATAAATTACAGTAGCAGTTTGGTCTTTTTGCTCGACAATAGTAGAAGTTTCTGCACGAAAAGTATAAATTCCTACAGCAGTTTGGTCTTTTTGCTCGACAATAGTAGAAATTCCTGCAGCAGTTTGGCCTATTTGCTTGACTATAGTAAAAATCTCTACTCAAGCTTCGGAAACCTCTACCCGAAAAGTAGAAATCCCTACTCAAGCTTCGGAAATTTCAACTTGAATAACAAAAATATTTGTATTTAATAAGAAATATGGGTTGGAGTCGATTAGTTATATTTGAGCTATCAAAAAAAATTGATTTACTTTCTTCACCACCTGCATCCTTATTTTTGGAGTAAGTTTAATTACTCTAAAACATCGAATTGCAGAACCAACACATCGTGTTATCACGTGGGATGTCTTTGGCTATTATCTTTATCTTCCTTCCACTTTTATCTATCATGACGCTGGATTTCGAGACACAACATGGCTTGGTAAAGTTTGTCAGACCTACAAGCCTTGTCCAGCAGTATACCAATTAGTCTCTGCTCCCAATCACAAGAAACTGAACATTTATACCATGGGAATAGCGGTATGCTATGCTCCAGGTTTTTTTATTGCTCATCTCTATGCAAAGATGTGCGGATATCCGCCGGATGGGTTTTCTCCTCCTTATCAATGGGCCGTTATTTTCACTTCTTTATTTTTCACAGGGCTTGGAATACTCCTTTTAAAAAATATTTTGCTGCGTTTTTTTGCAGACAAGCTCTGTGCTGCTACTCTTATCCTTATAGTACTTGGCACCAATTATTTATTTCATGCGGCTTTGGAAGGTACCATGCCTCATAATTTTTTGTTCAGCCTAAACTGCCTTATTATTTTATTAACGATGCAATGGCACAAAACTTTTCAATTAAAGCATGCACTCTTACTTTCTGCAACTATAGCTTTTGCAACGCTATGCCGACCTACCGAGCTTATATGGATTCTGGTTCCACTTTTCTGGGGGATAGAGGGCAAGTATACTTTTATCGAAAAAATGAAATTGCTTCTTAAAAATAAAAGCCAAATTTTACTATCAGGTATAGTCATGTTATTGATTTTCACGCCACAGTTTATCTATTGGAAATGGGCATCCGGATACTGGCGTGAATTCAATAATCACTCGGAAAGCTTTTCGTTTTTATCACCCTATACACTGGATTTTTTATTTAGCTATAAGAAGGGGTGGTTCATATATACCCCATTGATGATGCTAGCTATACTCGGATTTTATTACATCTTTAAAAACCGTCGTGCTCTATTTCTGTCTTTCTTTCTATTCTTTCTTGTCAACCTTTATGTGGTATCGAGTTGGGACTGCTGGTGGTATGCCGCAAGTTTTAGTCAGAGACCCATGGTGGAAGCTTTGCCAATTATGGCAATTGCCTTGGGCCATTTCCTGGAAGCATCCTGGCTTAAAGGAATGGTATTCAGAATGGCTGTAACTACCTGCTTGATTGGTTTACTCTTCTTAAATCTACTTCAGACCTGGCAATATACAAACGGCATCATTGACACAGAACGAATGACCAAAGCTTATTACTGGAAGACATTTCTCCGCACTTCTGTTTCAGAAGAAGATAGAAAGTTACTTGAATCTGATCGGTAAGCCACTCATTAACAAGCTGCGCTTGTCCCGTTTCAACGGGGTTCCATCATACAATGCCGTCCGGTGGTAAACTACGTTGTCGAATTACTAAGTGATCCGTTATTTTCAATAACTTGGCTTTAAAATAGCAGGGTATTATGTTCAAGTTCATGCAGTCCAGACTCTGGATCATTCCTCTTATCCTGTTTGTGCTGAATCTGGTCCTCAAGCTGCTTTTCATTACTTCCAATCCCATTGCTCTGGATGAGCCGTTTACTATCTTTTATGCACAACCTGCATTTGGCAAGATGTTGCAGATCCATCTGGCAGACAATACCCCTCCTTTGTTTGATGTGCTTCTTTTTGTATGGATCAAGTATTTCGGAATCGGTCCTTTATCTGTTCGCTTTTTGCCTTGCCTCTTTAGCTCCCTTACAGTGATCTATGTGTATTTATTGGGAAAGAAGCTTGGAGGAGTTCTCTGCGGGTTGGTGTCTTCCCTGATATTTTCGTTTTCTTCCTTCCATATTTATTTCGCGCATGAAGCAAGGACCTATAGCCTGTTTGCCCTGTTAAGCACAGCCTCCCTTTTTTATTACTTCTGCCTGGAAGAAAAAGGCACTCGCTTTTATTTTATGCTGTTTGTTGCAAGCAATGTTTTGTTGACCTATACGCACTATTTTGGAGTATTTGTGATTGGAGGAGAATTGGTTCTATCCTTTCTTTTTCTCAGGCAGTTTCCTTTTACCTTCCGTAAAATCTGGCTTGGTTTCCTAATCTGGCTTGCATTTATTTCTCCTCTGTTCACTTTTGCGCTTACCCGTTATCACACGGTCCGGAAAACTGGTTTCTGGGTTTCTTCCCCTCCATGGGATGCCTGGTATGAAAACATCCGCAAATTTAGCAATGAGCCGATGGTTGCCGTTGGATTCCTTTTAGTGGTGGTCCTTGGTTTGGGTCAGCTGGTTTGGAGAAAAACGTATAAAAACAATCCATCCCTGCTCTTCTTTCCTTTATTCTTTTTTGGAATTTATTTTTCCCTCTTTTTCTTTTCTTTTTTCATACCGGTGTTCCTCGACCGCTACCTCATCTTTCTCTCCATCCCCTTTTATCTTTTGGTTGCAACAGCTGTTACACAGCTCACTGATGGAACCAAAGCAAACATCTTGCTACCTGTAGCCGCATGCTTGAGCATGATCGTTACGGTAAATCTGAAGCCCGGGAATCAAAGAGACCCTATAGGGCTGACAGCGTTTATCCGTTCTCAAAAAGACAGCGCTACTGCGGTTTTCATTGCCCCTCCCTGGCTGGATAAGGGCATCCTCTATTATTTCGACCTTGCTGTATTCAGGGATGAGGCCCATTTTGACCAAAACATGCAAGCGGGCCGGTGGTACCGAGGGTATTCCGTGGATGACGCGATAAAGACCATTCCCAAAGGAGTGCATCGTCTCTTGTATGTCACTGACGATACAAAAGTACTGGAGTCCAACCCACCTGTTCCCGATGTGAACCTGTCAAATTTCAGGAAAAAGGAAACGCGAAGATTCGGCTTGACCGATGGGGTTATCGTGTTTGAACGCTGACGAAAAGCTTTTCCGTGCTTTTTGTACGGCATTGGCAGCACTTACCTTCCAGAAAGCTTACAATTATTTTGTAACTTTATAGCAAGGTTATATCTATTATTACCGAAGAATATAATGAAGACCCGGATTTATCTTCTTTGCCTCCTGCCGTTAATATTTCTTATTTCAGCTTGCAGCAAGGAACCACCCATTTGCGATTGTTTTAAAAGTACCGGTAGCGATGCTCATGAAAATCGCCCCGTTTCTCCGTTTATCAATATTCAGATCGAAGATAAGATTGACCTGGTATTGACGCAGGATACGGTGGAAAAGATTTATGTGGTGGCAGGAGGCAACCTGATTGATAAAATCGAAACTTCCATCAGTAACAACACCTTGTATATCCGTAACCACAACATCTGCAATTTTGTACGCAGCCTGGGCAGACATATTACGGTATATGTTTCCGTTCCTCACCTTAATTCAATCAATTATGAAAGTGCGGGTGATGTGACCTGTACCAATACCCTTCGTGACAGTTGTATTGATATTCAATCGCACGATGGATCCGGACACATCAGTCTGAATATCATTGCACAGGTTATTCATGCAACTATACATACCGGTCCGGCTGATATCAAGGTGAGTGGGACTACTCCTCTTCTCTATATGTATTCGGGAGGCAATGGGGTTATTCATGCTGAGTCTATCTTATGTCCTCAGATTTATATGACCCAGAATGGTACAGGAGCTTTGTATGCTGCTACAGATGGAAGCCCTAATTCTTTACTGGATTATCAAATGCAATCGTCTGCCAATATTTATTTCAAAGGGCATCCTGCTCAAATCGAACAAACAATCACAGGTACCGGGCAGTTGATTTTTTTGTAGGAGACTCACTAACGCACAAGGCGATTACTATTTAGACGATGGCGCGGATAAGGGGCGTTGGTTATGTGTTTGCGTGTCCGTGCCCCTTTTTTTCTGCCTCCAATATCGTCCTATTTGCCAATGGTCCCGATACCTATCGGGTCGAAGCCTTCAGGAAGGTTCACCTCACCACCCTGATCTGATCAAAAGAAGTATGTGTTTTAAGCAGCCATTCCCGGAGACTGCTTTCATCCTCTTTCAAAAAGAAGTTCCCGAATGCCGGGGGACAATTACTGGAATAGCCGTTCACCGTAGGAATACCCAGCTCCTGGGCAGCGAGCATCATGTCCATTTGAGTGATATACACCGGTTCTGTCCCGTCGGGTAGATATGCCAGAGCCTGGTATCCTGTCATCTCTTGTTTTCGAACCTGAGTACAGAGGTGTTCAACACGCTGGATAGCGGTGGATTTTTCAGTTCTTACCACTTTGTCAGCATCAAACAGGTTATCCGCGATCACCAATAAGGGAAGCAAAAAATAAATCAGTTGGTGGAGCCCTTTCCTTTTCCAGGGTATTCGTGAAAGGCCATACACACCCAGCAAAATCAAAAAGAAGCTTTGTACATGCATGAATCGCGTAAGAACTCTCAGGCTATTCATTCCGGGTAGTTTAATTAGAGCTCCGTAAAGGGTAAGGT
>PLYR01000122.1 GCA_003153435.1 Bacteroidota bacterium | reverse complement strand
GGACAGACAGAACTGATCACACTGGAAGACTTGAGTCCCGGTTTGTATTTGGTGCGGATTTCTGGTTCTTCGGACAGCCCCACTCTGATACAAAAGCTTATTAAACTCGATCCTTAGTTTCGCAACCCTTCTCCTCTTTTAATTATTTGCCTGTTTTTTTTTCAAACGTCTTCTGTATGACCATTCAAAGATTAATGGGAAGACCCAGAGAGAGAAAATCATTGCACACAGAATTCCTCCTATCACCACCCGGGCAAGTGGCCTGGAGCTTTCGGAACCGATACCATGAGAGATAGCTGCAGGAAAAAGTCCGATCGCTGCCATGAGTGCAGTCATCATCACCGGACGTATCCGGGAGTTAACCCCTTGTTTGATTGCAGAATAAAGGGATTTTTCATCGTGTACCATGGTCAGATTCTGCTTAAAGACTGTAATCAACAAGACTCCATCCTGTATGCAAATTCCGAATAGAGCGATAAATCCTATCCCTGCAGAAATACTGAAATTGGTTCCTGTAAGATACAAGGCCACAATGCCACCTACGATAGCAAAGGGTACATTGGTAAATACGAGCATTGCATCCTTGAAATTTCCGAACATACTGAATAACAGAATGAAGATAAGGAGCAGGCTGATAGGCACCACCTGAGCCAACCGCAATTGCGCCCGCTGCTGGTTTTCAAAGTCGCCCTGCCAGGCCATGCGATATCCTCGTTTGAGCTTGACCACACCATCCACTTTTTGCTGGGCTTCTGCAATGGTGGATCCCATATCCCTTCCACGGACGGAAAATTTCAATGCCGAATAACGCATGTTGTCATCGCGGAATATCAAACAGGATCCTGTTTTTTTGGTGATACTGGCTATTTCCTTAATGGGCACATGGCTACCATTCTGTGTAGGGACGAGCAGTTCTCCGATTTGTTCCGGAGTTTTTCGGAATTCTTCCGGTAGCCTTACCCGTATTTCAAACATCCGGATCCCTTCATAAAGTGTACTTGCCGGCACCCCGCTTGGACCAAGGCCTCCAATGGCCATACTCACCACGGCATTCGCATCGGCCGTGGCTACTCCGTATAAAGCCATTTTAGTCTGATCCAGGTTGATGTCGAGCTCGGGTTGACCTATATTATAAATGATCCCCAGATCCTCTATGCCTTTTACGTTTTTCAGAATATTAAAGACCTGATTCACTTTGCTTTCCATGTAATTCAGGGAATCTCCATATACTTTTACGCAGATACTTCCTTTCACGCCCGATACGGCTTCCTCCACATTATCCATAATCGGCTGGGAGAAATTCAGGTTGATGCCGGGCAGAACGGATAATTTCGCATTCATCTCGTCAACAAGTTCTTCTTTGGTGATATGGGGTTTCCAGTCCTCTTCCGGATACAGGATGATATCGAACTCGTTGTTATAATATCCGGCTACATCAGTTCCATCATCCGGACGTCCCGTTTGAGATACACAATATTTCACCTGTGGGAATTTCATGAGGATCGCCCTTGCCTTTTTAGAAATCTCCACCGATTTATCCAAGGAAATGCTATAAGGTGTTTGAACACGGAGCCAGATACTTCCTTCATTCAACTCGGGCAGAAATTCAGAACCGAGATGGCGAAAGGAATATAAACCCACTATCATCGCACAGATCGCTATTGGGATGACCCGTCTCCGGTTCTTAAACGCCTTTTCAAAGCCAAACAACATGAATCCCATAAGGCTGTTTACAATGGGATTATGTTTTTCATGTACATTTTTTTTCAGCAACATGCTGATGAGTACCGGCACGAGGGTAAGCGTGGTGAGGAGTGCGCCTAACAGAGCGAACCCAAGGGTAAAGGCAAGGGGAGAAAACATTTTACCTTCTACTTTCTGAAAGGCGAAAATCGGGAGGAGGCCGGCGATGATGATGAGCTTGGCAAAAAAGATGGCTTTGCCAAGCTGGGCTCCATTCCGCTTGATGATTCCCATTTTGGCGAGCTTATTGAATCGCTCCATGCCAACGGCACGGGCCTGATGGTCGAGAATGACAAACATCCCTTCCACCATTACCACTGCCCCATCAATGATAATTCCAAAATCAACAGCTCCCAGGGAGAGAAGATTCGCGCTCATGTTCATGAGGTGGAGGCAGATAAAAGCAAACAGAAGAGCCAGCGGAATAATAACTGCCACAATGAGGGTCGTCCTCCAGTTGAACATGAAGAGGGAAACCAGAAGAGTCACGAGCAGGATGCCCTCCATCAAGTTGTGCATCACCGTATGAGTGGCATATCCGATAAGATCTGAACGGTCATAATAGGGAATGATCTTGGTATCTGCGGGAAGAATAAATTCATTCAGGTAATCCACCTTTTCCTTAATCTTTTTGATGACCTCAGAGGGGTTTTCTCCTTTACGCATCACCAGGATGACTTCCACCACATCCTCCTCATCGCTCACAGTGGTTTTACCTTCCTTACCGGAAAGGCGCTCACTCTTTGCCACCCAGCCCAAACGGGGCATATTGGAGATTTCGACGGTGGCGAGATCTTTTACAAGCAGGGGGACGCCATTGTTATTTTCAATGATGATGTTTTTGATTTCCTCGATATCGTTCAGCAACCCGATTCCCCTCACCACAAAGGCCTGATTATTCTCAATGAGCATGTCTCCGCCTACGTTGATGTTTGTTTTCTGAACTGCAGTAAAGATATCCAATGGTGTGAGACCCAGATTTTTCAATTTCTCCGGATGGACCTTGATCTCATAGGTCTTTGTTTTTCCGCCGAAACTATTGATGTCTCCAATTCCCTGCACACTCCGGAGCTGTCGGTCAATCACCCAATCCTGCATTGTTTTCAACTCTCTCACATCCCTAAAAGAGCTCTTGAGGGTGTAACGGTAAACTTCACCGGTGGGTCCTACGGGTGGTTGTACGGCGGGAACAGCATTTCCCGGAAGAGTCGCATTCGGAAGCAGGTTCATCACCTGTTGCCGGGCATCCCGGTCCATGACATTGTCGTCAAAAATCAGTTTTACATAAGAGAGACCAAAGATACTGGTGGAGCGAAGACTTACTTTCTGTTGAACGGGATTCAATGCAATCTCAATCGGGATCGTTACAAATTTCTCCACTTCTTCTGCACTCCTTCCAGGCCATTGGGTAATAATGTCTATTTCCGTATTCGTGACATCGGGAAAAGCTTCAATTGGCATATTGATAAAGGTGATGACCCCGACCACTATAAGTGCCACTGTGGCGAACAGAATGAATAATTTATTTTTGAGTGAAAACCCGATGACATTTCTTAGAATCTTATTCATATTTTTAACCTTGAACGCTTTATTTGCGCGGTCAAAAATAATGTAGCAACCAAAACCTCAAATTAGTCAGTAATTAAAAAAAAATTATAAAGCGCTTAGAAATAAATTAAAAAGTCCTTAAAAAGAAATTAAAAATTTCTTAAAAGAAATAGGAAACAGATAGTGCCCTGTCTGCATCTGACAGGTCAGAAATAAATACACATGCATGTTTTTTTTACCGGTATTTTATCCGGTGCAAAAAAATGTTGGAAAGAAATTGGTGAACTATTTTAGGTATAGACCCTCTTGGAGGAATGCATCTGAAAACAATACAGGTGGCAAACGCGTGCATCTACCACCTGTAAGTAATTTCTGTTTAAACCGCCTGTTGGCGCTTACGGTTGGTCCGTTCCATTCTTTTGCGGTAGGACCAATTGAAGATCAGAGGAAACACCCAAAGGGAGAAAATCATTGCACAAAGCACCCCGCCTATAACCACACGGGCCAGAGGCCGTGAGCTCTCGGATCCTATACCGTGAGAAACCGCGGCGGGAAGAAGTCCAATAGCAGCCATCAGTGCAGTCATCATCACCGGACGGATCTTGGTGTTCAGTCCCAACCGGATAACATCGTATAAGCTTGCGCCCTGTTGCATGAGGGAAAGGTTTTTCTTAAACTCTCCCACCAGTAATACCCCAAAGAGGATACAGATCCCGAAGAGGGCGATAAAGCCTATTCCTGCAGAGATACTGAAGTTGGTTCCGGTGACATGTAACGCGACAATACCACCGACAATTGCAAAAGGAACATTGAGGAATACCAATCCTGCATCGCGGAAATTACCGAACATAGTGAACAGGAGCAGGAAGATAAGTACGAGACTGATAGGAACCACCTGCCCCAGACGTTGTGTTGCCCGCTGCTGATTTTCGAAGTCACCCTGCCAGACCATGCTGTATCCGCGTTTGAACTTAACTACGGCATCGGTCTTTTCCTGAGCTTCGGCAATGGCACTTCCCATATCTCTTCCGCGTACCGAAAATTTCAAAGCCGAATAGCGCTTGTTATCATCCCGAAAGATGAGACAGGAGCTGGTTTTTTGTGTCATATCGGCAATTTCTTTTACAGGTACGCGTCCTCCATTCATGGTAGGAACAAGCAATTCCCCGATTTGTTCCGGCGTTTTCCGGAACTCTTCCGGCAGGCGTACACGGATGTCGAACATTTTAATTCCTTCATACAAGGTACTGGCAGGAGCACCACCGGGACCCAGTCCCCCGATAGCCATACTTATTACCGCATTGGCATCGGCTGTAGCAACCCCATAGAGTGCCATCTTGCGCTGATCGAGATTGATGTCCAGTTCAGGCTGACCGATGTTATGGATGACACCTAGGTCTTCAATGCCTTTGACATGTTTCAGAATCTCGAATACCTGGTTCACTTTGCTTTCCATATAGTCGAGCGAGTCGCCGTATACTTTTACGCAAATACTTCCTTTCACCCCGGAAACGGCTTCTTCCACATTGTCCATGATAGGCTGAGAGAAGTTAAGTTGGGCAGCGGGCAAGATGGAGAGCTTGTCGTTCATCTGCTGAACCAGTTCATCCTTGCTGATTTTGGGTTTCCAGTCGTCCTGAGGATGCAGAATGATGGAAAACTCGTTGTTGTAATAGCCGGCCACATCTGTTCCGTTATCCGGTCTTCCTGTTTGGGACACGACATATTTCACCTGCGGAAACTGAAGCAGAATTTCTCTTACCCGTTTGGACATGCTGACCGACTTTTCAAGCGAAATGCTGTAAGGGGCCTGCACACGCAGCCAGATAGAGCCTTCATCAAGCTCGGGAAGGAACTCACCACCCAGATACTTGAAGGAGTATAAGCCTGCGACCATGAGAACGGTAGCGGCAATGAGTACAACTCGTTTGTTCTTAAATGCTTTGGTAAAACCACCCAGCATGAAACCGTTCAAGTAGTGAACTACCGGATTATGCTTTTCGCGTACATTCTTGTTGAGCAAAATGCTGATCATCACAGGTACAAGTGTGAGTGTGGTGATTAGTGCACCTAACAAGGCGAATCCAAGTGTGAAGGCAAGAGGAGAGAACATCTTTCCTTCCACTTTCTGAAAAGCGAAAATAGGAAGAAGGCCTGCAATGATAATAAGTTTGGCGAAGAAGATGGCTTTTCCCAGCTGGGCACAGTTGCGTTTGATAAGGCCGAGCTTGGTCATCTTGTTGAACCGCTCCATACCCATGTTGTGTACCTGGTTATCGAGCGTAACGAACATGCCCTCCACCATGACCACTGCGCCGTCAATGATAATCCCGAAGTCGATCGCCCCCAACGAGAGTAAGTTGGCACTCATATGCATCAGGTTCAGGCAGATGAAAGCGAATAAAAGCGCCATCGGTATGATCAGGGCAACAATGAGGGTGGTCCTCCAGTTAAACATAAATAGTGACACCACTAAAGTTACAAGCAGGATACCTTCTATCAGGTTATGCATCACCGTGTGGGTGGCAAAGCCGATGAGGTCCGACCGGTCGTAATACGGGACAATTTTTGTGTCAGCAGGAAGTACATACTGATTCAGATATTCCACCTTTTCCTCAATACGTTTCACCACCTCGGAAGGGTTTTCTCCTTTACGCATCACAATAATGGCTTCCACCACATCCGGCTCGTCGGTGGTGGTTACTTTCCCTTCTTTGTCTACATGCCTTTCTGCACGGGCCACCCAGCCAAGGCGGGGCATATTGGAGATTTCAACGGTAGCTACATCTTTTACAAGCAACGGAACGCCATTGTTGTTCTCGATGATGATGTTCTTGATTTCTTCCATGTCATTCAACAATCCAATCCCCCTCACCACGAAGGCCTGATTGTTTTGAATAAGCATGTCACCCCCTATATTGATATTTGTTTTCTGAACGGCGGTGAAGATATCGAGGGGGGTAAGTCCCAGATTTGTTAGCTTTTCGGGATTGACTTTAATCTCGTAAGTCTTCGTTTTCCCTCCAAAACTATTGATGTCACCAATGCCCGGCACACTACGCAGCTGACGATCGATAACCCAGTCCTGCATCGTCTTCAGTTCCCTTACATCACGGAAAGTACTCTTGATGGTGTAACGATATACTTCACCGGTAGGCCCTACAGGTGGTTGCACAGCAGGCTGTGCATTCCCTGGGAGGACAGCTCCTGGCAACAAGTTCATCACCTGCTGACGAGCATCTTTGTCGGGAACTCCGTCTTCGAAAAAAACCTTTACATAGGATAAGCCGAAAATGGTGGTGGAACGGAGACTGGTTTTTCGTTGAACGGGATTGAGTGCGATCTCGATGGGGATGGTCACGAATTTCTCTACCTCTTCAGCACTACGTCCTGGCCATTGGGTAATGATATCGATCTCGGTATTGGTTACATCCGGGAACGCCTCGATTGGCATATTGATGAAGGTAACGATCCCATATACGATCAGCGCCAATGCAGAGAACAAAATGAAATATTTGTTCTTCAGAGAAAAGCCAATAACACTTTTAAGAAACTTAATCATATGCTGATTTTATAAACAGGCGCTATTAACCTCAGTTATTTAATTCGCTGTAGAGCAGCAATGCATTGGTAGCGATTACCTGATCTCCTGCTTTTACTCCATCGGTCAAGTAAGTCTTCTGTCCGATAGAGTTTAGTTTTTGCACAGGCCTGATATCTGCTTTTCCATGACCTTTGTATACGAGCACATAATACTGGCTGTGATCAAATATCAGGGAGGCAGTAGGCACAAAAAGCGCTTGTTTATTGTCAGTATTGGTGACCGTTACAGAGGCAAACATTTGTGGTTTCAGAGCATAGTCTTCATTTGAAATAGAGATCCTGACCTTCATGGCTTTGCTTGCCGGATCCAACATCTGCATCATCTTGTCTACCTTCCCTTTGAATGTGCGTCCAGGATGACTCAGCGTAGTAACTTCCACCGGATCGTCCTGGTGAATATTGGATACGTTGGATTCGTAAACATTCGCCCAGATCCAAACATCTTTTAGATCGGAAATGGTGAACAACGGGCCTCCATTATCAGCCCGTATCGTCTGGTTGTTTGTCACGAATTTCTGAACCACATATCCGCTGATAGGCGCTTTGATGACAAATTCCCCTTGTGTATTATTTCCGTTGATCTGGAGGATGCGTTCCGACCGGGTCAGTTCTGACTTGGCTTGTTGGAGGGCTACGGCGGCACTGAGTGAATCGGACCGGGAAGCCAATCCTTTCTTATACAGATCGGTTGTTTTCTCCAAATTCATTTCGGCCAGCTTCACACTGGTCTGTGCATTGGATAATTCGCTGCTGTATTGAGACATCTCCGGACTTTTCACGATGCCAAGCACATCTCCCTCTTTCACATAATCGCCCAGCATCACTTTTATCTGCTGGATATTACCGCTGATTAAAGGGAAGATATTGATCACCCTATCCTGATTAAAATCGACTTGACCGGTGAGGGTGACCGAATTATACAAGGTGCCCATCTTGACGGAATCAATCTTCAGCGTTTTCAGGAGGGAGTCGGGAATGATGTATTGTTTGCGGTCTTCCGCACCTTTCTCGGCATTGCCGCTGCAAGACTGAAAGGAAAGGGAAAGACCCAGACAACCAAGGGCGCAAGCCAGATAAGTCAGGGTGTTGTGATACGGCACTCGGATCATATGGGATTAATTAAAAAAGTTCGTTGCTGTGTAAAAATTGATGTCTTCAAACGCTTGGATACGTCCATAACGTATCGCATTCACCTGAATGATGTTTTGTTTATAGGAATCGTAAAAGTCTAGGAAGTCGAGTATGCTGATGCTTCGCTTCTGGTAGCTGTCCACCACCTCTTTGGCGAGGCGCTCAAAGTCGGCTGTAAACTGAGCATTTATTTTTTCATTTAGCGTGTTCTTCGTGTAGGCTTTTTGCAAGGCACGGGTCACATTTTCTTCTACAGTAGCTTCCGCATTCTGTTGCAACGCGAGTGTGTTGTCGATCATGATTTTCGCCATGCGTATATTACCCTGATTACGGTTGATGAATGGCAGGTCGATGGAGACACCGGCTGCATTAAAGTCCTTCGCATAGCTACCCTGATGGTCGTAAGACAAAAACAGGGTCAGATCTGGTACAGCCAGCGCTTTCTGATAGCGGTAGGTGAGTTTGTTGATTTCGGTATTTTCTTTGGCGATGAGCAAATCGGTACGGTTTTTATAAGCTGAATCCAGCAAAGTGGTGATTGCAAACCGGTCTGGGTTCCATTTGTGCAGGGCAGCAGTATCCACTTCCGGAACTAGGTAGTATTTGGCTTTTACCTTTATAAGAAGCTTCAGTTCACCTTCCACATCGGAGATCTGGTTGTTCAGTTCATTATATTCACTCTGGAACGCATAGAGCTGAGCCTTGATACGCACCACTTCTTTTTCGGAGATGTATTTTCCTTTTTCGGTATCATAAGCATCGGCTATCTGCTGCAGTGCTTTGATCTCGGAATCATACACATGTGCGCTTTGCTGCAGGTAATAGATGTTATAAAAATCCGACCGCAAAGTATACTTCAAGGTGCGAAGAAGGTCGAAGAACTCGTATTCGGCCAGAGTGCTGTTCGCCTCGGCAATCTTGATCTGTTTGTTACGCTTCCCGGCTAACAAAACAAGTTGGGAAAGGGTGGCAGCGCTCTCTGCGTTAGTGCCGAAATCGGAATAAGGGTATTGGGATTGAGCATCATGTAAAGGAATGATGGGCCCCCGTGAGTAGCTCAGATTCGGATTTGGATATAAGCGGGATTGCAGGATCAATGCCTTCTGGGCATCGATATTGTATTTGGCGGCCAGCAACAGGAGGTTACTATCCACAAACATTTTTTCCGCCTTTTTCAAATCCAGTTTCAGGGTATCCTGGCGTCCTCCCGAAGCAGGGGCACCGCTTACCTTTCCGACAAAAATCATCAGAAAAAGGAGGACTGCTGGAAAAGTGAAGATTTCTCTGACCCGTTGACCGTTAAACCGCAAAAACATAGCTTAGTTTTATTTTATTTGAACCGCAAATCTACCGCAGAATCTTGTCATTTATTACGATTCATTTTTTCTGTCGCTTGAAATCAAGCACTTAGATTATTTATTCAGATACAAAGTAAAGGAGAAAAGCCTAGTCTTTTTGAATAACGCATTAAAAGTATGTTAGAATTACTATTAACTTTGAAATTACAATATTTCTTTTTTTATGGAAAGGAGATTGCAAGTCGTAGATTTACAGCACCTTAGCTCCTAATTCAAAATATGAAATTCAGTCTTCTTATTCATGCGAAGGGATGTCTCCTGGTCCTGCTTTTCCTGGTCGGTGAAACCCCGTATTTTGCTCAGCAACAGGGAAAGAAGGAAGCCCCCGGCCAGAAGACTGAAGAACACCTCTTCCACCGGCCTTCTTCTTATGACAGCACAAAACTATGGGAAGAGCAGTATAAACCGGAGAACAGATATCAGTTTTTGGGACTGAGACTTTCACTTCCCCAGATTATAGATAGCGAAGCAGGGCCAATTGTGTTTTCGAATAAACAGCGAGAGTTGGTCAGCGTGAACCGGAATTATACGGTAGTGGATATTCTGACTGGAGACCAGACGGCTTTGCTGAAACAAAAGAAACTCATCAATATTTGCGGGCACCGGTATCGGGATCTTGATTCTCAACTTTGGAAGGAGCTGATCCATATAGCCGTGGTAGTCTTAAAAGATGAACAGCGTAAAGATTCCCTCAACAATGATCTCTTATATTGGGTGATCAGTCAGAGTAAGCAAACTCCATACAGTGACAGTTATTTCGATGCACTCTGCCCTGCTCCCTATTTCTCCAAACTCGTTCAGTTATATGAAGGGAAGAACATTGTTCTTATGAAGGACAAGAGTACCTGGCACTGCAAGTCGGTTACCATGCTTAAAAGACAGACTCCTGATGGATTAGGAAGTTATACTCAGCCAGGTCTCCTTCTTGACAACAGCAAGGGAGAAATCCTGCAGGTCCTCCCCCCTTCCGCAAAAAACGAAAAACCTTTTCTGACAGAAGAGGAATATGAACGTCTGATCCATGCAAACCGGAACATGAAAAATGAAATGATGGAAGCGGAACAGAAACATCAGGCTAATCACAAAGCAGCCTGTATCAAAGCCTTCGGTCAGTTGAAAGGGGAAGTGGTTTTTAAGGAGGAAATTGAAAAAGGGATGACCCGGGAGATGTGCTATGCTTCCTGGGGTGCACCCTGGAAAATATTAAAAATTTCTGGCGACAAAGAAGTCTGGATGTATACCTGGAATTATAAACTGCACTTTGAGCAAGGCATTCTTGTGAAAATAGAACATTGATCCCAATTGATCCTATAAAAAAAGCCGTCCATCTAAGGGCGGCTTTTTTTTCTTTGTGTGTGTGGGGTACTACTTTCTGATTTATCTTTTAATGAATTTTTTCGTCTCTATTCCTTCGCTGGTCTGAATCTTCAGGATATAAATTCCACTTGTATAATCAGAGATGTTGATCTCTGTCTTTTCTTGTTTTAAAGCCTGCTGCATAACCAGGCGGCCCTGCATATTATAAACCGAAAGAGTCATTTCCTGATTCGGATCGGCAGCGTTATTTTCAAGACTAATCAGATCGGTAGCAGGATTCGGGTAGAGGTTGAAACGGCTAAGCTTCTGGCTCTCTGCTGCCATTCCAGTTGGACAACTAATGAAGGTATCAAAAGCATTCATGTCTCCGTTAAATACATTCAGGTCGACCGAAGTGCCGCTGGCAATTCCGTTGACGGTGCCGGTCCATGAATATTGTTTGAAGGTCCAGTTCGTCCAGACCCCAATGCTGGTAGGCGGAGCAGTAGAGCTTCCATCGGGGTCGGCAATCCAGAGCGGATAGACATTCACAGCACTGCCCATATAAGCGGCAATAGATGCGGCGGTATAAAGAACCGGAGTAATTCCGGTTTGATTCTTTACAGAAGTCATCCAATCCTGCACCCAGGTAGTCAAAGCAGCACTAGTCATACTCGAGGTGAGCGAAGGTCCACCGGAAGGGTCCTCCAGGTCTAATGCCGGAGGTAGCTGACAGCTCTTGATATCTGAGCCCGCAACACTCACAAAGAATGTAGCTTCCGCAGTTGCACTGTTTGTTTCAGGATGTGCAAAATGATAGCCCGCAATTTTCATTCCGGCGGCTACTCCATTCGTCATATTCGCAGCGTAAGTAGGATCAGTATAGGTAGTGCCTTCTGTGGCCTTGCACCAGGCGAAGGTCTTCGGCATAGAAGCTACTTGTGACCAGGTAATCGTTCCGTCATAGTGGGATACATCTATCCCAAATACCTGCGTGCTTGCGCCCCCGTTTGCTTGTCTCCACACCAATGTGTTGTATGGGGAGGTAGTATTGGTACCACATGCACTTACATTCGTAAGCACTTTCACCACCCCTGTAAAGGTGGCAGTCCAACTGATGTAAGGAGCATTGCCGGAGGTTCCGCAAACATTATCACTGAAGCAAAGATTGGTTCCGTTGCTGTTATCAATCAGGGTCAGCTGTGCATCCCAAGCGGTGGATACCCCTCCATAAGCTTCGCAATAGCTCCATTCATATACGTTACCGGCTGTCACATTAAAAAGGGTCCAGTTCCCGGCATTCATATAAGCACTTACTGCAGTCCAAGTATTCGATGTTGTAGAGAAAGTCGAAGTGGGATACTGATGGGTAACTGTGGAACAGTATCCTGTTGTTAGACATTGTTGAGCATTCGCTGTCCAGCAAAGAACACAAAGGAATACTGCAGGGAGTAGTCGTTTAATCATGAAGTGAAGGGCTTATAAACAAAGATAGGAATCCTTTCGAAAAAAGCAATTTTTAGGCAAATTATGTTCCCCTGGCACAATTTAAACTTAAGCTCTGCAAACCAAGATCTTACAAAGCCCTTTAATATTCCTTCTTCCTGTCTTCAAATCGGAGGTAGTGATCAAAAGTATCCGGTCTTCCATTTCATTCATTTTCTTCCCATCCTTTTCAGAAATGATATAAATATTATTTCCCGTTTCAGTATTGAATAACTCATTCCATGAATAAACTACACGATAACCATCTGTAGCCTCAAACACAAAATAGAATTCATTATATTCTTTAGGGGTTGCAGCTATCAACTCCAGCTTTTCAAGAATAGGTTTCAGGGCTATTCCTTTCAATCCTTTGTCAGTACTCTTCACTTCCCCCAGGTGATTTGTGATGACTATATCGGGAAGTGCTTTTGACTCCATGGCTATCAACTCTTTCAGGCTAAGCTTCATTTCTTTTTTAATCTTTCCCGAAATACTCACTTCTTCCGAAAAGAGGATTATTTTCTGAGAGTAAAGATTCGGAATTTGAAAAATGAATAGGAAGATTGGTAAGAGAAGGTATTTCATAATAGACTATTTGGTGTTAGTTTCAAATGTAATCAAGGAATCTTAGCTGAATATAACTCCTTCTCCAGCCTTTTTTCGCAAACTTCAGACAAATAGTGACAACTCCTACACCCGCCTTACCAATTCCTGAAGGAAAAGTGACAATTCCTGCAGCGGTTTTACAAATTCCTACAGGAAAAGTGAAAATTTCTGCATCCATTCTACAAATTCCTACAGGAAAAGTGAAAATTCCTGCACCCATTCTACAAATTCCTGCAGGAAAAGTGAAAATTCCTGCATCCATTCTGCAAGTTCGTGGAGGAAAAGTAAAAATTCCTGCACCCGCTTTACAAATTCCTGCAGGAAAAGTGAAAATTCCTGCACCTGTTTTACAAATTCCTACAGGAAAAGTGAAAATTCCTGCACCCGTTTTACAAATTCCTACAGGAAAAGTAAAAATTCCTGCTTCGATCGTTGATATTGGAGCTTTTGATTAATATTTACCGATCAACATTAAGGATAAATATTAAACATACCATTGAATATCAACAATTTGATTAATTAAACACATCGTCGATTTCCAATTAATTTGGATTATTCTATTGAAACCCGAAAAGCATTGTTCTACATTTGAACTCATAAATCCGAAAACGGTTAATCCTCTTTGATGAAAAGACACTTTACTTTCCTGTCCCTTCTTTTATGCCTCACCGCCAGTGCACAACAGGGCTGGTGGACCTGGATGAAAGGGAATAATACTGCAGGTTCTGTTGGAAGCTATGGCACAAAAGGAGTAGCTGCTGCCACCAACACCCCACCGGGTTTATATGAAGGCGGAGAATGGACAGATCTTCAAGGTAATTTCTGGCTCTTTGGCGGTTTGAGCGCTTCCGGTAATGGAAGCGAAAGAGCCGCTCTCTGGAAATTCAGTCCCGTTACCAATAACTGGACCTGGGTACATGGTCCCAACACCATGGCTCAGGCAGGGATATACGGTACGCAAGGCGTACCCTCCATTAACAACAACCCCGGATCAAGAAGCTGGGGAATGGTGACTTGGACTGATCAGTCGGGCGACCTGTGGTTGTTCGGGGGACAAGGTTATGATGTCAGCGGAACTGCAGGTAACCTTTCTGACTTGTGGAGATACAACATCGCAACCGATTCCTGGACCTGGATGAACGGACCGAATGTAAAAGGACAATCGGGCAATTATGGAACAATGGGTGTTGCAGCTGCCACCAACCAACCGCAGAGCCGCTATGAATCAGCTGCAGCATGGACTGCCAACAACGGTAATCTGTATATGTTTGGAGGCGGAACATTCAATCCTTCCTTTGGTAACCTGAATGATATGTGGATGTACAATATCAGCACCAATATGTGGACTTGGATGCGGGGCTCAAATACTGTGAATTCACTCGGAAACTATGGAACAATGGGTGTTGCAGCTCCTACCAATGATCCCAGGGCACGTTGTGCATATTCCCGTTTCAAAGATTCCAATGGAAATCTATGGTTCTTTGGCGGAGGCGACTTTAGCACGAACACCTTTAACGATCTTTGGAAATATGATGTTGCTGCAAACGAATGGACCTGGATGCACGGTTCAGCCACACCGGGTTCGAACGGAAGCATCAGTGCCAACTGTACTTTTGCGAATACCAATGATCCTTCTTCCAGAAGTGAAGGACGGATCGCATGGTCTGACCACTGCGGAAATTTCTGGCTTTATGGAGGAGGAAGAGGAGGAAGTGATGATACCACCTGGGCGGATCTCTGGTATTACAAAACCGGATCCAATCAATGGGCCCGTGTTTCGGGCAGTGCCGCTGCTAACGGTGCTGGAAGCTACGGCACCATCACTGTTCCGGCGGCCACCAATCACCCTTCTTCCAGAACAGGAGGTAATCCCTATTATGGACCCAACGGTACCCTTTGGTTCTTTGGAGGAACACAATTTTTTGTTACCGGTCATAACGACGTATGGCGTTTCGTTCCCGATACCACTGGATGCACTCCCAACACTTGCGCAGTGCTAGAAGCGACCTTTGCAGCAGACACTGTCTGCGTGAATACCGCAGTGAACTTTACGAATACCAGCGCCGGAGCTACTTCCTATTCATGGGATTTCGGAGACACGCAAACTTCAACGCTTACAAACCCTACACATACCTATACAACCGCAGGCAACTATACTGTTTCGCTTATCGCTTCCAATGGAACCACAACCGATACAGCCCTTCAAACCATTGCCGTACATCCTAAACCTACAGCTTCTATCACCGGTAACGATACCGTATGTGCAGGAGCTTCCACCATTCTCACCGGAGCAGGCGGAGGAACTTATTCCTGGAACACCGGAGCGGTCACAGCTCCTATCACAGTCAGCCCTGCTCTGAATACCACGTATACCCTGGTGGTCTCCAATGGATTTTGTAAAGACACCTCCCATGTGATGGTGATTGTGAAAGCAGGACCTGTTGTGGAAGCAGGGAATGACACCACCGTTAATATCGGAAGCACCATCACCCTGGATGCAGTTGGAACAGGAACGACTTATTCCTGGTATCCGTCAACCGGATTGAGCTGTACTACCTGTGCCAACCCCACCGCAACACCACTCGTAAGCACTTATTATATTGTGAGGACCACCGATGCACGGGGATGTGCCAGTTCCGATACCATTTTTGTGATGGTGAAGGATGACTGCGGAGAGGTATTCGTTCCGAATTTCTTTTCACCCAACAACGACGGGAAGAACGATAAAGCCTGTGTGTATGGAGGGTGTATAACAGCACTGGATTTTACCATCTTTGATCGTTGGGGAGAAGCCGTGTATCATACCAATGACCCTAAAGAATGTTGCTGGGATGGATCTTACAATGGTCAATTGATGAACAGCGCTGTATTCGTTTATTATCTGAAAGCAACTCTGCTAACCGGACAGCAGATTGTTCAGAAAGGAAATATTACATTGATGCGATAATTTGCTTATTTTTAAACTTACTCTGACAACCCGAATCATAAACCTTAACGACATGAGCCCACAGAAAAGAACCATTCAAGGTCAAACGAAAAATGCTATGCCGGCTTATAAAGCCTTGGCCTTGCTGATTCTCGGAGCAGGATGCTTTTTTCAGTCAACCGGACTCAAGGCTCAGGATACTCACTTTTCTCAGTTCTATATGTCACCCCTCTCCCAGAACCCTGCAATGGCCGGTGCCATCTACGACATGGAAGCTCTTGTCAATTACAGGAATCAGTGGTCCAGCGTGGCTACCCCCTACTCTACTATGGCCGCTTCTTACGATATGCGCTTTTACAAAAAGAAACCTAAGAAAGGTTTCTGGGCCGGCGGACTCAGCTTCTACAACGACAAAGCCGGAGACCTCCAGATTTCCACCACACAGATTAACCTCACTGCAGCTTACCATGTCAAGCTGAATGATTATAACACCCTCGGTGCAGGCTTACAGGGAGGTTATGTCTGGAGAAGTATGAACCCTGGCGCTATCAAAGCTGGCGACCAATACAATACCAGCACCATGTCATACGATCCGTCTTTGCCCACCGGTGAGACATTTGCGAACCAGGCTATTTCTTATCCCGACTGCGGAGCAGGAGTGGTGTGGGCATATAACAATACCAAAGGCGCCATCAAGGTTACAGATAACCACGAACTGAAAATAAATATCGGCGCTTCGATATTTCATCCCAATCAGCCGGCCTATTCTTTTTATAATGACGGAGAAAAACTTTATATGAAGTATGTGGTTCATGGAAACGCACTGATCACCATTCCCAATACCAATGTGGGACTAGTCCCGGGCTTTATGTACTACCGCCAAGGCCCTGCCCAGGAAATATATATAGGTACACTCGTACGTTACAAGTTGAAACAAGACAGCAAATATACTGGTATCAATAAAGGAGCCGCCATATCGCTCGGTGCCTTCTACCGTGCAGGAGATGCAACCGCCGTAGCGATGCTTTTGGAAATTGCAAACTATGCCATAGGGATCAGTTATGATGTTAACTCTTCAGATCTTCGTACAGCAAGTCAATATAAAGGAGGATATGAAATCACCCTGCGTTTCGTCAACCCAAACCCGTTCCTTTATCAGAATTCGGCCCAGTCGAGGTTTTAATACATTGCTCTTTTAAAAACCTTTCTGTCTGTAAACCGTATAAGAGAGTTGATAGAAGATAACCCCACTCTTTTCAGGAATATGAAGAAAGTCTTACCTTCAGTTTGTAAACTCGTCCTGATTCTTGTGATTGTGTTCATGCCATTCAGGAAAGCGGGAGCACAGACCATCTATGTATCCACTTCCGGTTCTTATTATTCCTGGAACGCAGTATTCAGTTTCTGGCAACAGGTATGGGGAGGACAGGTTTATTCCGTTAATCTGGCAACCTGTACTGCAACCGTTGTGCTTCCATTTTCCATAGGAAGCCCTACCCCAGCGTTTTACGACATCGCTGCCTGCCCGAGTAATCCAAACATCCTTTATGCAATCGATGGAAACAATAATGTCTACCTCATCAACCTCACCATCCCTTCCTACACTTTAATCAACAGTTCTTTCCCGGGAATTTTCGGAGCGGGGCATCAGTTGAATTCGCTGGTCTGTGACGCCAGTTGTAACTTGTATACCGCAGACGCCAATGCCGGAGGTCTGTATTATTATAACACCGGAACGAATACCTGGAGCTTTGTTGGCAATCCCGGGTATCTGAGCGGAGGTGACCTTACTTATTATAATGGCAACCTCTTTCTGACTACTACCTCCAACCAGCTCGTCTCCATCACCACGAGCCCTTTCTCAGCTACCCTGGTGTCCAACCTCAATCAGGGTAATATGTTCGGTGTGGTGGCTGTTTCCAGTGGAGGGCCCTGTTTATCGAATGTAACGATGATCGGTTCTGCAGACAGCAGCCTGTATACTGTCAACCCGGTTACCGGAATCTGCACACCTCTGTGTCCTAACCTCATTTCCGGAGGCTACCAGGTAATTTACGGTTCTGCATCTCCGACAGAAGCCAATAACCCCGTGCCGGTACCTGTCACTGCTTCCGCCAGCACCCCCAATCTCTGTGCAGGCGGTGGAGGAACCTCTACCCTTACTGCAGGCGGTGCCGTATCTTATGTTTGGAATCCAGGGGCTATTCCGGGATCACCTATTATAGTTTCTCCCGGTGCAACAACCACCTATACCGTTACCGGAACAGATGGAAGCGGATGTACCGGCAAAGCCACTGTTACCGTAACCGTCAGTCCCCCTCCTCCTGTTGCAGTATCGGCTACCAGTCCGATCATATGTAGCGGAGGAAGCACCACACTCAATGCTACTGGTGCTACAACCTATTCCTGGGACCCTGGAGCTTTGGCCGGAGCTTCTGTTACGGTCAACCCGGGAGCGACCACAACGTATACAGTCACCGGTACTACCGCCGGTTGTTCTGCCAGTGCCACAGTGACGATTACCGTTACCATCGTGACTGCCACCAATTCTCAGACAAACCTGATCTGCAACGGAGCGAGTACAGGCACCGCAACCGTAAATCCAGCCGGAGGAACAGGACCTTACACATATTCCTGGGCACCTGCAGGATCGATCGGAGGAGGTCAGGGAACAGCCACCGCCACAGGGCTCGTTGCAGGAAGTTATATCTGTACCATCACCGATGCTACCGGATGTTCAACAACTTCGGGGGTGACCATTACCCAACCCTCTGCCATTAACATTTCAACCACATCCGCTCCTGCTCTCTGCGGGTCTGCCGATGGAAGTGCTACCGTGACCTCGGTTACAGGAGGCACAGGAGCTTATACTTATTCCTGGACCCCCGCGGGGGCCATCGGTGCGGGACAAGGAACCACCGCTGCAACAGCCCTGGCTGCGGGAACGTACACGATCACTGTTACAGATAATAACGGATGTGCTGTGCCTGCAACGGTTGCCGTTTCCAATAGCGGAGGCCCTACAGCGGTCATCAGCTCTTCCACAAATGTTTTATGTAACGGAGCCTCCACCGGTTCTGCAACCGTAACTTCCGCCGGAGGTGCCGCTCCATATACCTATTCCTGGAATTCAACTCCAAGTCAGGCTACGGCCACCGCAAGCGGTCTCCCTGCAGGAACTTATAATGTAACGGTGACCGATCATGGAGGTTGTCAGACCACTACTTCGGTAACCATTACAGAGCCTGCAGCAATTACTTCTGCGAATACGCAGGTAAATATTCTCTGCACCGATGCGTCCAGCGGATCGGCTACCGTAAACCCTTCCGGTGGAACAGGAGTTTATACATTTAGCTGGACCTCCACAGCGGCCATTGGTGGTGGACAAGGAACCGTTACTGCAACTGGCCTGAGTGCTGGCACTTATACCTGCACCATCACGGATCACAATGGATGTTCTGCTGTTTATTTGTTTACTCTTACACAGCCTCCTGCACTCACCATTAGTTCCTCTCAGACCAATATCATGTGTAACGGCGTGAATAACGGCACAGCATCAGTGACTCCCGGCGGAGGCACAGGAGCGTATACGTATTCCTGGACACCCGCGGGTGCCATTGGATGGGGACAAGGAACAGCGAATGTCAATGCACTGGCTGCCGGCAATTATACCTGCACGCTTACCGACAATAACGGTTGTACAACCTCCACCAGCCTGACCATCACCCAGCCTCCTCCATTTACGGTTACCAATACTGCATCCAATGTAACCTGCAACGGAGCAGCCAACGGATCGATTACAGTTAATCCTGTGGGCGGGACCACACCTTACACATACGTCTGGTCACCTTCCGGTGGAAATACAGCCACTGCTTCTCCTCTGGGGCCTGGAACTTATACTTGCAACCTTACCGATGCCAATGGGTGTACAGCTTCTTCTTCTGCAACGATTACGGAACCCACTGTACTCAGTTCGAGCACAACACAGATCAATGAATCTTGTAACGGAGGACTGAGCGGGTCGGCCACCGTTACTGCTGTTGGTGGAACGACGCCTTATACATACTCCTGGTCTCCAACAGGCGGTACCTCTTCCACCTCTACCGCTTCAGGAGCAGGGACCTATACCTGCACCACCACCGATGCCAGCGGATGTGTCACCACGAATGTGGTTACCATTACTGAGCCTCCCGCTATCACGATTACCTCTACCCAGGTAAATGAGCTTTGCAACGGCAACGCTACCGGCTCGGCTACTGTCACTGCCTCCGGAGGAACCGGTGCCCTCACCTATTCCTGGACCCCGAGTGGAGGAGGAGGAACTACAGCATCCTCACTCACTGCCGGAACTTATACGTGTGTAGTAAACGATGCAACCGGATGTAACAATGCGGCCATACTTACCATCACGCAACCGGCTGTGTTAGCACTCACCACCAGCAATACCCCTGCAACCTGCGGAGCTCCAAACGGAACAGCCACGGTGACCGCATCTGGCGGCACAGGTGCTTTCACTTATTCCTGGACTCCCTCCGGCGGAAACGGGGTCACTGCCAGTGGTCTTGCAACAGGAACGTATACCGCTACCGTAAACGACGCCAATAATTGTATCCAAACGGCTACCGCTGTGGTCGCTGCTTCCGGAGGACCTACCGTTACGATCTCTTCCACAAATATTACCTGTAACGGAGCATCGAACGGAACAGCCACCGTGAATGCAACCGCAGGAGTAGCTCCACTTACTTATTCCTGGTCGCCCACAGCAGGTGCTACTACAGTCATCAATGGACTTGGACAAGGAACATACACCTGTGTTATAACCGATGCAAACGGATGTGGGGTTACACTTTCCGTTGCTGTTGCAGAACCGGCGCCTCTTGTTCTGAACATTCCTTCTTCCACGAATGTAACCTGCAATGGAGGCAATAACGGATCTGCCACTTCCACTGCAAGTGGGGGCACCGGCGCACTCACTTATTCCTGGACTCCATCGGGTGGAACAGCACCTGTTGCGAGCGGTTTGACAGCCGGGCTCTATACTATTTCCGTTACGGATGCAAACGGCTGTTCTCAGACTCAGACGGTTACTATTTCAGAACCGCCTGCACTCACCATCTCCATGGCGGGTATCACCACCAAATGTTTCGGAAGCTGTGACGGAGTACTCATCTGTATCCCTGCAGGAGGAACCACTCCCTATTCCTATTCCTGGAATACCGGATGTACCACTCCGAGCTGCAACAATACTTGTATTGGAACTTATTCTGTCACCGTTACCGATCTGAATGGATGTACCGTTTCCGGAACCACCACGGTGGCACAACCTACCCCTATTGTATTAACGATGTTTGCACAACCAGCACATTGCATGCTCCCCGATGGAACAGATTCGGTAAGCGCCACAGGAGGCTCTCCGGCGGTTGGAGGATATACTTATTCCTGGTCACCAGGCGCAGGATCAGCAAGCTCTGCAGATCATAACGTGACGCCCGGACTTTATGTGGTGACCGTTACCGATGCTAACGGATGCCAGATGAAAGATTCGCTCTCTGTAGGAAATACCCCAGGAGTGGCAGCCACTATTGTCTCCACCAAGAACACCTCCTGTTTCGGAGGTAATAACGGATGGGCCGTGGCCGGAGGCGCAGGAGGAAACCTTCCGTATACTTATCTCTGGACCGCTCCCGCCATCAGCGCTCAGGATTCTGCTTTAAACCTCAGTGCCGGTACATATACCGTTACAGTAACCGACGGTCGTGGTTGTACCAGTAAAGACACCGCCATTATCTTTCAACCCAACCCTGTAGTGTCTACACCCATGGCGGCGCTAACACTTTGTATCGGACAATGTGTTCCCCTCACTGCAACAGGATCGGGAGGAACACCCGGTTATACGTTTACCTGGACCCAGGCGGGAATTGCGGCTGCTTCTCCAGCCTGCCCTGTCACCACTACCACTTATACGGTGTCTGCAACAGATGCTAATGGATGCGTATCGGTGCCAGCACCTGTAACTGTTACCGTGAGGCCTCCGCTCCAGATTGTGGCAGGTGGAGATTCGGCCATCTGCCCTGGAGGTATCGTTCAGCTTCATGCCACGGCAAGCGGAGGAGATGGTAATTTTTCTTATTCCTGGTCCACCGCACTGGGACTAAACAGTACCACCATTTCCAATCCTACTGCAGACCCTGCTTTCACCACTATCTATACGGTAGTGCTGAAGGATGGATGTGGCACTCCTGTTGCAACCGCCACCGATACCGTTACGATTTATCCGATCCCGGCTGTTGTATTCAGCGCGAATGATACCGCAGGCTGTGTACAGCTCTGTGTTAATTTCACCAGTATCTCCAATCCAGCCTGTGCCAATGCGATTTGGAACTTCGGAGATGGAACAATTGTTAATGGATGTAATACAAGCACCCATTGTTATACACAACCGGGAGTATTTACAGTCTCTGAAAATATTACCGACATCCACGGTTGTAAGAACTCCTTTACGCAAACCAATTACATAGATGCATGGCCTACACCCGAAGCCGCCTTTACACTAGGGCCCCAGCCAACCACCATCGTCAACTCGGAAATATATTTTTCCGATCATTCCTCAGGTGCGACTACCTGGAACTGGAACTTCGGTGATTTTGCAGGATCTACCTCTACTCTTCAGAATCCTAAATATACATATCCCGATACCGGATGCTTTACCTCTGTCCTTATTGTGACCAATAGTTTTGGTTGCAAGGATACCGCTACGGGCGCTCTTTGCATCCATCCTGATTTCAGTTTCTATGCACCAAATGCTTTCACTCCGAACGGGGATGGCAAGAATGATCTGTGGAGACCTATGGGTCTGGGCATCGATCCAACCACTTATCACATGATGATGTTCGACCGATGGGGAAACCTGATGTGGGAAACCAGATTATGGGATGAAGGCTGGGACGGAAAAGCCAATGGTGGAGAACGAATTGCTCAGATTGATACCTATGTCTGGAGATGTTCTTTATTTGATTTTCTGGGGAACCCTTATACGTTTACGGGGGTTTGTAATCTCATTAAATAATTCACCTGCCATACTATTGCGCGGATTTGGGCAATGGCTTGTGGGTTGTTAATCCGTGCCGGTTTGAAATGGTAGGGATACCCTGTCGCAAGGGCGGCGCTAGATATCCGCACCATCGGGTTTAGCTATACCTATTTTACCACTAAGGCACTAAGGGCACTGAGAAACACTAAGAAAATAATGCCTTAGTGTCCTTTAGTGCCTTAGTGGTTATATTTTTTCAATGTAAAATTTTACAGGAAGAACCTATTTAGTGAATAAGCTGCAGATATCCTTTTTCATTGTAGACCTTACCATCAGAGCCCTTCGCTGTCACCGTATAGAAATAAGTTCCATTGGAGGCTATCTCTCCTGCAATGGTTCTTCCGTCCCAGCCTTCTGACAGGCTTACTGATTCATTCATGAGTACACCCCACCGGTCGAAGATCTTCATATCAAACTGACTGATGCCTTTGCCTTCCACCATGAACAGATCGTTGCTTCCGTCTCCGTTAGGAGTGAAGACATTCGGGATCAGGAGCCAGGAGTTAACATCTGACACCACAATGATGACCTGATGTGTTGCATTACATCCATTAGCATCGGTAACGTTGACTGTTGCCGTATACGTACCAGCGGTTCCATAGGTATGCGACGGGTTTGCACCGGACCCTGTGGTTCCATCTCCAAACACCCAGTTCCAGGTTGTTCCGGCAGTGGAAGTAGTATCAGTAAAATGAACCGTGAGCGGAACATTTCCGGAAGTGCTGTCGGTCGTAAATGAAGCGCTGACCGAATGAATCGTTACATTGGTTGAAGCACTGGAAGCACCGCATGCATTAGAGGCAGCAACGGTGTATGTTCCTGTTGAAGTAGCATAAATAGAATTGGCTACGGCACCGGTACTCCAGGTATAAGGCCCTCCCCCGGTTGCACTTAACAATACTGAATCTCCTTTACAGGTACTCGATCCACCGGTAATGCCAAGTGTAGGTATATTCATCAGTGTAAAGGTGAGTGTCACCTGGTCTGATCCGCATCCATTAGTCTCCATACAAGTTACTGTTCCGCCCGTAGCTCCTGCATTAACAAACACAGAATTTGTTCCCTGACCTGAAACAATAGTGGAGCCCGCCGGGACAGACCAAGTATAAGTGGATCCCGGAGTGTTTACCACACTGAATGTTTGTCCGGTTGCATTTGCACATATATTGGTTGGACCCGTGATTGCAGAGGTTACCGGAAGAGAGCCCACGGTCATTATAAACGTTACAGGTGCCGCATTTCCGCAGCTGTTGGTTTGAATACAAGTAATCGTTCCTCCGGTAGTTCCCCAAAGAACGGTTATAGAATCCGTACCCTGACCACTCTGAATCGTTGCCCCGGCAGGAACGGTCCACGCATAAGTAGAACCCGGATTATTGAGCACTGCATATATTCCGGTTGTGTTTGGACATAATGGTGATGGACCGGTAATGGCAGAAGTGACGGGAGGTGGACTGTTGGTTACATTGATCGTCACCGGAACACCGGTTCCGCAAGAGCTTGTTTCAGTGCAGGAGATTGTTCCAGCGACGGGGCCCCAGTTTACAGTAATTGAATTTGTTCCCTGACCGGAAACAATAGTCGCTCCGGCTGGAACGGCCCAGTTATAGGTCGATCCGGGAGTATTCGTAACGCTGTATACTACTCCTGTCGTATTCGGGCAAACGGGGTTATTTCCGGTGATAGCCGAAGTAACCGGAATCGGACTGGTAGTTACATTGAATGTTACGGCCGGGCCGCTTCCGCAGGTAGTGGTCTCTGTACAGCTAACTGTTCCACCGTTGGGGCCGAAAGTTACCGTGATCGAATTAGTCCCCTGTCCGCCTGTAATGGTTGCTCCGGCGGGAACGGCCCAGTTATAAGTCGAACCGGGAGTATTGGTGACGCTGTATATGATACCAACCGCATTCGGACAAACCGGTGTGGATCCTGTTATGGGCGCGGTATGAGGTAAGGCACCCATCACAACGTTCATACTCACCACCGCTCCGGACCCGCAGCTATTTGATTCGGTGCAGGAAATAGAACCTCCTGCGGCCAGCCAGTTAACAGTAATTGAATCCGTTCCTTGTCCGGAAACAAGCGTTGCTCCGGGAGGAACGGTCCAGGTAAAAGTTACTCCTGGATTAGAGCTTACGCTGTAGATGATTCCGGTAGCACCCGGACAAAGGGGGCTCGTACCGGTTATAGCAGATGCTACAGGAGCAGCGTTCACAATTACATTGAACGTAACAGCAGCTCCGCTACCGCAGGTATTTGTTTCGGTGCAGGAGATCGTTCCTCCGGTTGCACCCCAGTTTACTGTTATGGAATTCGTGCCCTGACCTGCTGTGATGGCAGCACCAGCCGGAACAGTCCAGTTATAGGTCGACCCGGGGGTATTGGTAACGGAGTACGTTAATCCGGTTACACCCGAACAAACAGGGCTTGTTCCCGTAATCGCAGAAGTTGAAGGAGGAGGAGTGATCGTTACAGGCATAGTAACCGGAGCTCCTGTTCCGCATGAATTTGTTTCTGTACAGCTGACAGTGCCGCCAGTAGCTCCCCAGTCGACAGTGATTGAATTAGTTCCCTGACCGGCAGTAATAGTAGCTCCGGCAGGGACAGTCCAGTTATACGTACTACCCGGAGAATTCACCACACTGTAAACTACTCCGGTGGCGTTCGGGCATACCGGACTTGTACCGCTCACAGCAGAGGTAATCGGTACAGGACTGGTGGTTACATTCATCGTTACAGCGGCACCTGTTCCACAGGAATTGGTTTCGGTACAAGAAATGGTTCCACCGGCGGGACCGAAGGAAACGGTAATCTGATTGCTGCCTTGACCGGAAGTAATGGTAGCACCGGCAGGAACCGTCCAGTTATAAGTCGAACCCGGAGTATTCACGACTGAATAAATCATTCCAACAGCATTCGGACAAACAGGGTTTGTGCCGGTGATGGCGGAGGTTACAGGTGTTGTGCTAGTCACCACATTAAGGGTAACTGCCGCACCACTGCCACAAGTATTTGACTCTGTACAGGAAACAGTGCCTCCGGTAGGACCGAAGTTTACCGTAATGGAATTGGAACCCTGACCGGAAGTGATGGCAGCACCGGCGGGAACAGTCCATACATAAGTATCTCCAGGATTATTTGTAACGCTATAAATCATCCCTGTTGCATTCGGACAGACGGGAGTAGTACCCGTGATGGCTGAGGTGACAGGAAGAGCAGTGATGGTCACAGTCATATTAACCGCCGCTCCCGGACCGCAGGAGTTTGATTCGGTACAGGTCACAACTCCACCAGTGGCTCCCCAGTCGACTGTAATCGAGTTGCTACCCTGACCAGCAGTGATGGTTGCTCCGGCGGGAACAGTCCAGTTATAAGTATCACCTGGATTATTCGTAACACTGTAAACTACACCGGTTGCATTCGGGCAAACGGGAGTAGTTCCGGTGATTGAAGAAGAAACAGGTAGTGAAGTCATCGTTACATTCATCGTAACTGGAGTTCCCGGACCACATGAATTGGACTCCGTGCAGGAAACAGTTCCTCCGGTGGCTCCCCAGTTTACGGTAATTGAATTGGTGCCTGCTCCGGCAGTAATCGTGGCTCCTGCAGGAACACTCCATACATAAGTATCACCAGGATTATTCGTGACAGTATAAGTGACTCCGGTTGCATTTGGGCAAACAGGATTGGTACCTGTTATTGCAGAGCTGGTAGGAACGGGTGTCACACTCACATTGGCCATGGTAGAAGTTGTTCCGGCTCCGCAACTGTTAGATTCTGTGCAAGTGATATTTCCTCCGCTCGTTGCCCAACTCACAGTGATGGTATTGGTTCCTTGTCCCGAGGTAATCGTTCCACCCGGAGGAACCGTCCACACATACGTATCTCCCGGATGATTGGTAACCGTATAAGTAACTCCCGTTGAATTCGCACATACTGGATTGAGCCCGGTAATAGAAGAGGTTATCGGGAGTGAAGTCATCGTCACATTCATCGTCACTGCTGTTCCAGGACCACATAGATTGGATTCCGTGCAGGATACCATTCCGCCGGAAGCACCCCAGTTAACGGTGATTGAATTGGTGCCCTGCCCTCCGGTGATAGTTGCACCTGCAGGAACACTCCATACATAAGTATCTCCCGGAGTGTTGGTGACGCTGTATACAACTCCTGTGGCGTTCGGACAAACGGGATTGGTTCCTGAGATCACAGAAGTAGATGGCAGAGGAGTAATGGTGACATTCATGGTCACTGCAGTTCCGGGGCCGCATGCATTTGATTCCGTGCAGGAAACCGTTCCGCCGGTCGCTCCCCAATTTACAGTGATAGAATTGGTGCCTGCTCCGGCAGTAATCGTGGCTCCTGCAGGAACACTCCATACATAAGTATTTCCAGGGTGATTCGTTACACTATAAACAACCCCGGTTGCATTGGCACATACCGGATTCGTTCCGGTAATTGCCGAACTCGTTGGTACCGGCGTCACTGTGACATTGGCCATGGTGGAGGTATTCCCCGCGCCACAAGCGTTGGATTCTGTACAGGTAATACTTCCTCCGCTTGTTGCCCAGCTCACCGTGATGGTGTTGGTACCCTGCCCCGAAGTGATGGTGCCTCCGGGGGGAACGGTCCAAACATAAGTATCTCCGGGATGGTTTGTTACGGAATACGTGACCCCTGTTGAATTAGCACAAACAGGATTGAGTCCTGTAATTGCAGAGGTCACCGGAAGCGGCGTGACCGTTACGTTATAGGTAACAGGTGTGCCAGGACCGCAGACATTGCTTTCTGTGCAGGAAACAGTTCCGCCTGTAGCACCGAAATTAACCGTGATTGAATTTGTGGTTTGTCCGGATGTAATGGTTGCGCCTGCGGGGACTGACCAGTTATAAGTTGAGCCGGGAGTGTTCGTTACACTGAATACCACTCCGGTAGCATTGGCACAAACGGGATTGGTACCTGTGATAGCCGATGTACTCGGTGCGGCTGTTCCAGCATTGACGGTAATAGATGCGTTCCCTGTACAACCTCCGGGAGCATTTATCGTTACAGTATAAGTAGCCGGAGGAACATTCGTTATGGAAGTGCCACTCCCTGCATTTGACCAGGTATAGGTAAACGGCCCTGCACCACTGGTGATGGTAGTGGATGCAGATCCATTGGAGGGTCCGCAGTTTGAAGGGGTTGATGAGGTAGAGAAAGTGAAACCACTCGTCACCGTAACGGTATGGGTCAACGAATCTTTGGTTCCGAAACAGTTTTGAGTAACGAGCTTCACCGTATAAGTGCCTGCAGTTGCAAAACTATGTGTTGCATTAAAAGCAGTTGAAGTATTAGCTCCGCCTGAAGCAGGATCACCAAAGTTCCAGGAATAGACGCCCATGGACCCGCAGTTCTGAACGGTAGTATTTGTAAAGGTTGAAAGTAAGGGTCCGCAGCCGGTATTGGGAGAAACGGTAAACGCAGGTGTAGGTTTGTCAGGATAGTATTTCCACATATCACTGTAATAATGCTGACCGTTATTGACACCCCCTCCAAAAAGCCAGATTCCATCTTTCCCTTTAAAAGAACAGGCCCCTATTCTCGCTCCCGGAATATTTCCAGCCGCAGGAACAGTTCTGACTCCATAAACTCCCGTCTGCAGATAGGTCGTTGCTCCACTCACCCAACTCCACATGTTGGTATTGGGGTTATAGGTCCAGAGGTCATTCGTTGATTTGGCTCCTTTGATATCATCAGAACCTCCCAGTAACCAGAAATTACCACAGTCATCAGTCCAGTTTGCCCGTGTTTCTATCCTTCCGCTTGGTGAATTGGCAGTGGACGGTGCACAACTTCCCCCGGAAACAGATGGTTGGTTGATAAGGTTTGACCCGTTCATCCAGGTCCACTGTGCTGCCACAGGGTCATACTTCCAAAGGTCATTGAGCATTCCTCCTCCCGTGAAAAAACTGGAATCATTTCCTCCAAAGATCCAGAAGTTTCCGGCCAGATCTTTCCAGCTTGCAAATACCATCCTTCCGGGTGGCTGATTGGCCGGACTGGCAACGCCTTGAGTTCCGTACCATCCGGCAGGGTTGTTCCACTGGCTGCCGTTCATCCAGGTCCAGTTATTGCTTGCGATATTAAATTTCCAAAGATCATTGTATTCGCCATTCCCTTGTCCACCGAAAAACCAGAGATCCCCATTTGCATCGGTCCAAGAGGCATTACACTCAAAACGATAGGAGGGATTATTGGCAGCCACGGTGACACCCATAGTTCCCCAGGAGCCTCCGTAAAAATTCGTCTGTGGGCCTTTCATCCAGGTCCATTGCATTGTTGTGGTATTGAACATCCACAAGTCTGCAGTAGCACCGAAGAAAGTATCAAATCCTCCGAACATCCAGAGGTTATTACTATTGTCGACCCAGTTAATGGTACCGTATTTCCGTGGTCCAGGGTTATTCGAGGCGGCTGGCACTCCCTGGGTTCCCCAGGTTACTGTGTTGTTAGGTGCATTGGGTCCATTTTCCCAGGTCCACATATTCGTGGTTGGATCGAACATCCAGGTATCGTTATAGGTATTTCCTCCAATGGTTTCATACCCCCCGTAAATCCAGAATTTCCCGTTATTGTCGGTCCAGTGAGAAGCAACGTATCGTGCAGGAGGTGTATTAAAGGCTCCCGGAAAACCCATGGCTCCATAAGTTCCAACATCATCGTCAGGGGTATTGGGTCCATTCATCCAGGCCCACTGAGTTGCCTGCGAGGAAGCCAGTTGAACGCTCAACGAAAAGAGAAGGATAAGAGCGAGCCTGTATACGATATTTTGTTGAATATTTTTTTTCATAGGTTCTTCCTAATCTTTTTTCGTTCCACGTTCACGCTTCTCCTCTTCATCAATCTCACTCTCTCTAAGAAATTTCCCTTGTTTATCGATGAAAATGTTTTCATCTCCTCTCACCACCTGAGCTTCCCCTTTGATAAAAGGAAAAGCCATTTTATAGGTTGCTTTGATTACAAATATTCCACTGTTATTGATATAGCCCCAGCCTTCTTTCACCTTTGCAGGAGCAAGTCCTTCAGAAAAATTACCAGCATCCTCAAACGTGCATGGAATTACAATTTTGCCATTGTTATTAATAAATCCGTATTTACCATTTTGTTTTATTTTGGCAAACCCTCCGGAAAAATCACTTGCCGACTCAAACTGAAGCGG
>PLYR01000037.1 GCA_003153435.1 Bacteroidota bacterium | reverse complement strand
CGCTGACGTCCGAAAGCCGCATCCCGCAAACGATAGTTTATTTTTCCTTTACCTAATTCTCTTTTTTCAATTTCAGTGATGATTCGTTTAATAGCATCTTTCACTTCTAAGCCATTCAAAAAATCAGAGTTGATCAGTTTGCCTTCTTTGGCATCATAACTTTCTTTGCTGATATCACCACCTGAAACAACTTCAGGGATTGGAAGGTTAAAGTGTTTAGCAAAAGCATAATCCCTCGAATCATGCGCAGGAACAGCCATCACGGCACCGGTACCATATCCGGCCAATACATAATCGCCAATCCAAATCGGAATCTTTTTTCCGGTGAAGGGATGAACAGCATATGCTCCGGTAAACTGTCCGCTAATCTTTTTCACATCGGCCTGACGTTCCCTTTCACTTCTGTTCTTTGCAAGAGTCACATATTCATCCACTGCTTTTTTATGTTCTGCGGTAGTAATCTGATTCACCAGCTCAAGTTCAGGAGCAAGGGTCAGGAATGAAACTCCGAAAATAGTATCAGGGCGTGTTGTGAAGACTTCGATATCGGCAGTATGGCCCTCGAGTTTAAATTTAAGGCTGGTACCTTCTGATTTCCCAATCCAGTTGCGCTGACTTTCTTTCATACTCTCGCTCCAGTCGAGCGCGTCCAGATCATTTAACAAACGGTCTGCATAAGCAGTGATACGCATGCTCCACTGGGGCATCCGTTTGCGTTCTACCGGATAACCGCCTCGTTCACTGACCCCATCTTTCACTTCATCATTTGCAAGTACCGTTCCTAAAGCCGGGCACCAGTTCACCATCGTTTCACTCAGGTAAGCCAGGCGGTAGTTCATCAGGAGCGATTGCTTCTCTTTTTCTGAAAAAGTCTTCCATTCTGAAGCAGTGAAAGCTTTCGTGTCCTCACATGCCGCTTTAATACTACTGTTCCCGCTTTTTTCAAATTCAGAAATCAGGGTCTGGATGGCTTCTGCCTTATTTGTCTTTTTATTATACCAGCTATGATAGATCTTAATAAAGATCCATTGTGTCCATTTATAATAAGAAGGCTCGGAGGTGCGCACTTCACGGTCCCAGTCAAAAGAGAACCCGATCTTGTCCATCTGATCCCGGTACCGGTCGATGTTTTGTTTGGTGGTTACCTTGGGGTGCTGGCCTGTTTGGATGGCGTATTGTTCTGCCGGTAAACCAAATGAATCGAAACCCATGGGATGGAGCACATTATAGCCGGAGATTCTTTTATAGCGGGCCACTATATCGGAAGCAATATAACCCAGGGGATGGCCTACATGCAATCCTGCACCGGAAGGGTAGGGAAACATATCAAGTACATAATATTTGGGTTTAGAAGGATCTTCATTGGTCTTGAACGTCTTTTTGTTTGCCCAGTGATCCTGCCATTTCTTTTCTACCGCTCTGAAATTGTATTCCATATTAAATAAGGTCGTGTGAATGAGGGAATGAAATTAGTGATTATATAGAAATGGGCCCCTTCTGCGGATCTTTCCATTCTTAATGCTCTGGTTGAGCTTTTGCCTTTCACTCCGGGAACACATCCTTTGTTCTTTTCTTCATTTCAGCGGCAATGACCTGTCCATCTTCCCCTTGTTTCTTCAGATGTCCCTGTATGTGTTCATAGCTTTTGGCATCCCGGTCCTGACTCAGTTTGAAAACGGTATCGAGGTGTGTCACTTCAATTTCAAAAGCCACAATGGCCTTCCTCATTTTTTGAAGAAAGTCGGCTGGAAGATTATCATATACGGTGGGAGATTTGGGATTCTGGTTTTCAAAATGAAGACTGGTCTTGCGGAGCATGTTGATCAGATCCTCATCATCCAGGAAGCGGATAATGCCTTGGGCATGCACACTCATATAGTTCCACGTAGAAGGTTGATGAGGGTTCTCATACCAGGAACCGCTTACATAAGTATGATGGCCGGTAAACACTGCCAGCAAATGTTTATTGTGAATAAAGGCCTTATGATGATCTGTATTTTTCATGATATGTCCGCTAAGGATCTTTTTCCCATCCATTTCTTCCATAAAAAGCGGAACCTGAGTTGCAACCGGTTTGTTGTCTTTATCGCACCCAGCTAAAAAAGCAAAAGGATATTGTTTCAGGAATTCCTTAATGACTTCAGGGTTCTGTTCTTTGTGGTAGGGGAGGTCGTACATAAGTGGGATATTTAATAGTTCAGTCCTGACAAAGTAATAAAAATATTTGCTCTTATTACATAGGATCTAACAACAATACCTTCCTGATAATTCCTCACCTGAGAGATTATTTTTTGAACACCCGAAGAACATACCTGCTTTTATTATCTTTAATGGCTCTCAGATCCTTCATTCAATCCTATTCTGAAAATGATGAACTCCATACTTAGAAGCAGATCCACTCCAAACGTCCTCTTTCTGTTTCTGTTTCTGTTTCAGTTTTTCTTCTCTTCCTTCTCCCAGGATTACCCAACCAAACACTTCCCCAAATATGGAGCTGTAGTAAGCAAGTTCTATTCCGGCTATGTCTGGTCTCTGGATTACCCGGGGGAAGATCCTACTTTCGAAAAGCGCAAGGATGGGTGGTATGTGAGCTTTTACCAAAGCAATAAATTCGGAGAAGTGCCTGTGAAGACCGGTCTCTTCTGGTCGGCCAAAACAAAAAATTATGTAGACCCCGGATTCAAACACCGACAGGAAGGCGATTCTCTGCTTCCGATCCCTGCTTCATTCAAGGATATCTGGTCGGTGAGAATCTTCAATGAATTTCCCTACCAGGGTTATCAGGGGTGGGACAAGGATGTGATTCAGGAACTGGATACCCGCGCTGATTTAAACGATACCCTCTGGTTCGCCCTGGCCAAGGCCTGGGCAAACCGATCCACTAACCTGATGGAAGATCAGACGGCCTTTCCGGATCCGAAAGAACGATTTATGCTTCCGGATCATCGAGGAGGAATGTCGCCCGAACAGCTGGAGAAATACCGGACCTTTCATCACCGGGGCATTGCCTGCTATGAAAAAGTGAGAGAGCTCAATCCACACTTTGAAACCATAGTGGGCAATATTGGGGTGAAGACCGATAACGAATACATGAGTGGCTTCCTCGAACTGCTGATTGAACAGGGAGAAAAGGAAGCCCTCAAAGAAATACCCCAGAAAAGATTGTATGACGACTTATACGACTCCTACGCCCGCAATCAGCTCGGGACCTGTGCGAAAAACGGAATCCTCCTCACTAACGGAGACAACGATACCTATCCCTTGCTCTACGTACAGGCCGCGTACGGTTACCGGCAGGATGTGCGGGTGGCGAATACCAGTCTCCTGCGATTGCCCCGGTATATCAACCTCCTTCGTGACTCGGTCTTAAAATCTCCTCCCGTTGAACTTTCCCTGAAACCTGAGGTCTACAAGGAGGGGGTAAGAGATTTTCTGTTTGCGAAAGAGGTGAATGAGACCATGGAGCTTACAACGGTATTGAAGGCTGTGGCGGATACCGCCAATACGGTAAAATCGGCTGAAGGGTATACGTCCTATTATCTGCCTTCCACCCGGATAACCATCACTACCAATAATCCCAAGCATCAGGACTTCATCAACCTCAAACGCTCCTATCTGTATAAAAGCGATCTCATTGTGCTGGATATGATTGCGCACAGTCAGAAACGTCCCTTGTATTTTATTACCACCCTGGCTCCTGAAACCTATACAGATTACAATACCTTGCTCACCGATGAAGGCCTGGCTTATCTGGTCAAGTACAACCCTGCTTCCACCCGAGAGTTGATTGGAATGGATCGTGCCAGCACTTATAACAATTTCATAAATAAATTTGAGTGGAAAGGGCTGGACAAAAAAACCGCACCCGGACCAGATCTGATTGTCGGCAATTTCCGTTTTGCTTTTATCCGTCTTGCCCGAAGCTTCTTAAGTACAGGCGAAACTGATTCAGCGACCGTTGTTTTCAATAAGTCTCAGCAGCTCTTTCCCGAAGAGATCCTTGCCTATGATGCAGGAATGTATTATTACACCGAATTTGCGTACATGACAAACAAGCCCCAGGTGGGTCTTGCCATCGCCCGTAAAACGCTTCCGAATATCACCTCACCCACGGAGAGGAAATGGTATCTGAGTTCCCTTAGTTGGTTAGCGGAGACTAATAATAATGAAGAGCTGAAAGCGTTTGTGAAGCAGGCGGAGAAGGGGAGGTGATTTTGACATCAGTATGCTTGGGATCGGCGATTTCCTTTACTCTACTGGATGACCTGATACTTAATTAAATTCCATACTTCCGGTACATCGAGCAACTCGCGCTTCACCAACCCAATGTGTGGAACAAGATACAGATTGGAATGGCTTCGTGGGATATAATTAGTCCGGGGGTTGGTGATGACCAGCACATGCGTGAAGATAAGTGGTCCCTGGATATAGATGTCATTGTCGGTGTTGTAATAGACACTATCCGTTTTAAAATAAAAGCCCCAGCCATTCATGTAATGTTGTATTGGGGTATACAGGTTGTCGTACAGAAAGGGACCTTTGGCGTTGTCCGCCTCACGAGTTTGGACAATACTTACCTGGCTTGAGGGAGAAAGGTTAAAGAAGCCGTCCATATTCACCGTCCGTTCAAAATCACAATTATTCCAACTGCTGTGCATCAGTACCTTGTAGTACCAGTAATGCCCTCCGAGGTAGTCTGGGTTAGGAGGCCTATCTTGGAACTTATGTATTGCAGAGATTACATATACGCTGTCCAGCGCATGGGAGGTGCTTTCTTCATACACCCAATATGATCCGGGTTTAAAATAGCCGTAATCCATCGCTTCCTGCGGGATCAGGTAGTTGACATCGGGTACCGGTTCTTCTCTTCGGCAGGATGCAACGATCATCATTATTATCAAAGCTGGGAAAAATGCTCTTTTGATCATATCCAAGATTCAAATTCGTTTCTGTTTCTTACTCATTAAAACGGGAGGTCCGGGTTTTAAGTATGAGGGGGAATTATAAATTGATTAAAATCGGTTAGATGGAAATAGCTAACACACAACCAATGACCTGATTCATGACGATCTGGATTAACATGACCCGTTTTTCTTCTAATTACCTTCTAACACGCAAGTGCACGGCAAGGCACAGTACTTGATATGTCAGAG
>PLYR01000078.1 GCA_003153435.1 Bacteroidota bacterium | reverse complement strand
CCTTCCACGATATCACCGACTTTAATATCGTTGAAACCCTGGATGTTTAGTCCACATTCGAAACCGGTTGCGACTTCTTTCACATCGTCTTTGAAACGTTTCAGAGATCCGAGTGAACCGGAATGGATAACGATACCATCGCGGATGACACGTACTTTGGTGTTGCGGGTTACTTTTCCATCGAGCACCATACAACCTGCAATGGTTCCTACTTTGGTGATATTAAAGACTTCGCGTATTTCAATGTTGCATACAATCTTCTCTTCGAATTCAGGAGCCAGCATACCTTCCATCGCTGCTTTGATTTCGTTGATGGCATCATAAATGATGGAGTAGAGGCGGATATCAATCTGTTCGGTCTCTGCCAGTTTACGGGCAGTAGTAGAAGGTCTTACTTGGAAACCAACGATGATTGCATTGGAAGCAGAAGCAAGCAATACATCAGATTCGGTAATTGCACCCACCGATTTGTGGATAATATTCACCACAATCTTTTCGCTGGAAAGCTTTTGTAAAGAGTCGGTCAGGGCTTCAATAGATCCATCTACGTCACCTTTCACGATGATATTCAATTCCTTGAAATCTCCGATGGCCAGACGTCTTCCGATTTCATCCAGAGTGATGTGCTTCTGAGTACGGATTCCTTGCTCCCGTTGTAACTGGAGACGCTTGGTCGCAATTTCGCGTGCTTCCCGTTCATCATCCATCACATGGAACTTATCACCTGCCTGTGGTGCACCATTCAGACCCAGGATCTGAACCGGCATAGCCGGACCGGCTTCTTTGACTGTTGCACCCCGTTCGTTATGCATAGCTTTTACACGGCCGCTGTAACAACCGGCAAGCAGTACATCTCCAACACGGAGCGTTCCTTTTTCAACAAGAATAGTGGAAGTATATCCACGTCCTTTATCGAGCGATGATTCAATGATGGTACCTGCAGCATTTCTTTCGGGATTTGCTTTGAGGTTAAGCATTTCTGCTTCGAGCAATACTTTATCGAGTAGTTCAGGGATGCCGCTTCCTTTCTTTGCAGAAATTTCCTGACACTGAAATTTTCCTCCCCATTCTTCCACGAGGATATTCATCTGTGCAAGGGCCTGACGGATATTGTCAGGATTGGCACCTGGTTTATCAATTTTATTAATGGCGAACACCATCGGTACATTCGCTGCCTGAGCATGGTTGATGGCTTCCTTGGTTTGAGGCATGACGCTGTCGTCTGCTGCAATCACAATGATGGCTACATCGGTAACCTGAGCACCACGGGCACGCATGGCGGTAAATGCTTCGTGACCGGGAGTATCGAGGAAAGTAATGTCTTTTCCATTCTCCAAACTCACCCGGTAAGCACCAATGTGCTGTGTAATTCCTCCGGCTTCACCGGCAATTACATTTGCTTTACGGATATAGTCCAGCAGGGATGTTTTACCATGGTCTACGTGACCCATAACGGTTACGATCGGTGGGCGGGCGATAAGTTCATCAGCCGTATCTTCTTTATCACTGATCGCTTCCTGAACTTCCACACTTACAAATTCTACTTTGAATCCGAATTCTTCAGCAACAATGCTTATGGTTTCCGCATCCAGACGCTGGTTGATAGAAACAAACATCCCCAGGTTCATACACGTTGAAATAATCTGAGTAACCGGGAGATTCATCATGCTTGCAAGCTGACTAGCCGATACGAACTCTGTTACTTTGAGAACGCTTTTCTCCGCTTCTTGTCTTTCCACCTCTTCAGCCATTTTCTGGCTGACCATGGAACGTTTTTCTTTACGGTATTTTGCTGCTTTTGACTTTCCGGTATTTCCGCTCAGACGGGCAAGGGTTTCCTTGATCTGTGCCTGAATTTCAACTTCGGTAAGTTCATGACGGGGAGTACTGCGGGTCGGGCCTTTACGTGCAGGACCTGTTCCTGCACCACTCTGACCGGGTTTAAAGCGGTTGAATTCAGAAGGAGGTGGTTGTCCTTCATTCCCTTTATTAATACGTTTACGTTTCTTCTTTCCTTTTCCGCCTTCAAAGCCAGAGGAAGAAGATGCAATGGGTTTCTTTTTATCAGGTTCTACAGGAAGCTCTATTTTGCCCATGATTTTGGGCCCTGCAGGTTTATCAACCGGTCGGCGGTATAGTTCTTCTTCTTTAGGAACTTTGGGTTCTTGCTCTTCTTCTATCGGCTCCGTCTTAACAGGCTCTACATCTGCCACGGGTGGAACCACCACGGTCTCTTCTACAGGTTCGGCTTCTTTCTTACTTGCTTTTTTGGAAGTTGCTTTCTTTGGTTTCTCTTCTTTTTCTACAACTTTTTTGGCCTCTTTTTCTACCTTGTCTTCTTTCTTTGCTTTCCCTTTTTTATCGGGCTTAGTCTTGCTGTTGATAGAATCAAGATCTACATTTCCGACGACTTTCACCGAAACTGTTGATTCCGCTTTTACACGAGTAGGTTCTTCTGCTTCTTTTTCCTCTTTTACAGGAGTGGGCACCTCCTTTTCAACAGCTTTTGTTTCTCTGGAATGGCCGAGATTTATTCCTTTATTGAGGTCTTTAATGACAACCTCATCCTCTTCACGATCTTTTCTTGGCTCGTTTCCTTTGTAATCGGCTTCAATGGTAATCGTCTCCTTTTTGAGCTTGGATGTCAGGTTCAGGGTTTTCGCCTCTTCCTTCATTTCCCGTTCTGGCGCAAATTCCCTCTGAAGAAGGATATACATATCCTCCGAAATCTTCTGGTTTGGGTTGCTGTCCATTTGGAAGCCCTTAGCCTGAAGAAAGGAGATCATTCTATCGGGTGGAACACTCAATTCGGCTTTCACCTTACTTAACCGGATTGTCTTTTCAGTTTCTGACATATTTTGTTTTAATGTTATTCTTTCCGGAATTAATTAATGTTAAAATTCCGGTATTGTCCTGCAAGGCGGTCAATAGATACTGCCCTACAAAGATCAGAAATTATTGTGAGACTAAACAGCCTATTTTAGCACGGTTTAGCCTACAAATATCCCTGTTTGATTTATTCGAACTCAGAACGCAGTATTTTCCGAACCTCGTCAATGGTTTCCACTTCAAGGTCAGTACGTTTTACAAGCTCTGTATTCGTAAGTTCAAGGACACTCTTTGCGGTATCACATCCGATATTTTTGAGGGCATCAATAATCCAGCTCTCAATTTCGTCTGCAAATTCTTCCAGATCCACGTCTTCATTATCTTCCTGAGTATCGCGGTATACATCAATTTCGTAGCCGGTAAGCTTACCTGCAAGTTTGATATTATGTCCGCCTTTACCAATGGCCAGGGAAACCTGGTCGGGTTTCAGATATACATCCGCACGTTTGGTTTCGTCATCAATTTTGATGGAAGTGATTTTAGCCGGGCTTAATGCACGGGAAATGAACAGCTGAGAGTTATTGGTAAAGTTAATTACATCAATGTTCTCATTGCGCAATTCACGAACGATACCATGGATACGGGATCCTTTCATACCTACACAAGCTCCAACCGGATCGATACGGTCGTCATAAGATTCTACTGCAACTTTAGCGCGTTCACCGGGTTCACGAACAATCTTCTTGATGGTGATAAGACCGTCGAATACCTCCGGAACTTCTTGTTCAAACAGTTTTTCGAGGAATACAGGAGAAGTTCGGGAAAGGATAATCACCGGAGAATTATTCTTCATTTCCACACGGGCAACCACCGCACGAACAGAATCACCTTTCTTAAAGAAATCAGAAGGAATCTGTTCTGATTTCGGAAGGATAAGTTCATTGCCTTCATCATCCAGAATAAGGGTTTCTTTCTTCCAGGTCTGATATACTTCACCGGTAAGAATATCTCCGACACGGTCTTTATATTTTTTGTACAAACTGTCTTTTTCAAGATCCAGGATACGGGAAACCAGGTTCTGACGGATAGCCAGTACAGATCTGCGGCCGAAATCTTCGAGACTAAGCTGATCGGTTACTTCTTCACCGATTTCAAAATCGGGCTCAATCTTGCGGGCGTCAGCAAGACTGATATGAATGTTTTCGTTGAAATCGAAGCTGTCTTCTGCAAACTCATCATCCACGATGGTACGGTTGCGCCAGATTTCGAGGTCACCGCGGTCGGGGTTGACGATAATATCGAAGTTTTCATCGCTGATAAATTTTTTCTTGATCAGACTTCTGAACACATCCTCAATGATACTCATGAGCGTGGCCCGGTCGATGTTTTTTACTTCTTTGAATTCCGAAAATGATTCAACGAGATTGATCTTTTCCATTTTTTTAAAGACTTATGTTGGTTTTTAGTTAAAAGACACCATTTTCCTGGCTTCTTTCATTTCAGGAAACTGGATTTGTATATGCTCTGTAATCAGTTCTTTCTTTTTCTTGGAAGCATCCGTTCGCTCCCGTGTTGTTTTCTCTATAACAATCCCCTTTTCGTCGGCAGCAATAAGTTTCCCTACATGCTTGTTTCCGTCTTTCAGGATCACAGCTACTTGTCGTCCAATACTCTTTATGTATTGAGGAAGCACAAGCATCGGCTGATCCATTCCGGGGGAGGAAACTTCCAGTTCGAAATCTTCCACTTCTCTGTTTAACCGGCTCTCCACAAACTTGCTCAATTCAACACAGTCGTTTATAGCTAACCCCTGTGCTGCATCATCAATAAAGATGATGATCTTATTGGAAGGCTTTACTTTTACTTCCACCAGAAATTTAGTGGTTCCCGCCAGCTTCTCCCCGATTAATTTTACAATGGTTTCTTCCTGAATCATGCCCTTTGCCGGAAATAAAAGAGGGGACTCAGTCCCCTCTTTTATTCTTTTTTAGCTTTTACCGGTTGCAAATGTAAGACGAAATTCCGGAATCACCAAATTATTAATAGGTCAATAAATTTGAAAGGAAAGTGGTAAAAAAGACGACAAATTGATGTATCTTTACGACGAATTGATGTTATAGGTAAACTAAAGCCTAAAAACAAAAAAACAACTCTTCATGAATACTACCCTAAATAAGCATGTGCTCTGTGGATGGAAAAGGTCCGCTAAAATTATTTTTTTATTCTGCTCTTTCCTTTTTCTGAATGGAGTAGCTCACTCCGAAACCCCTGATTCTGCAAAGCTTAAGTCTCAGTCCTCGGACTTGATGTTAAAAAAACCGATGACGGCAGCGGACTCTGTGGCTAAAGCTAAAGAGCAGGCCGAGGAGGCTGCAGAAATTCAAAGAAAAGAAACGATTAACCTGGTGCTCACCGTAATAGGCAGTGTGGTTGCTATTGGGTTGCTGCTCTTTCTGACCTGGAAGATGTCTTCAGGCTCCGGAAAACCAGCTCCACCGAAGACGACCTCCGGCCAGCGCACTTCCTCTGGTGATGCGAAGACTGTCAAGTAGTCCGTTTACTGGCTGCTGACTTTCACACCTTTCTTGTAAATGATGGTCTTCTGAAGTTCTCCATTTTCGTTGTAGAATTTCCATGCGCCGTCATGTACACTTACTTTGCGCTTTTTATAAACTGCCTTTCCATTGGTCTTTGTGGCGATTTTCTCTTTTTCAGTGATTATAATATAATTTGATTCACTCATCACTTTGAGATTTTTGTAATACGTAACACTTTTCCCGCTAAGCAAACCCTCTTCGTAGCATTCTGTCCTGGAGATCATTCCTTCGGGATAATAATAAGTCCAGCACCCATCGGGTTTTTCGAATTTGTAATTCCCTTCCCGGTCTTTAGTTCCGTTAATGGTCCAAAACACCCAATGCCCTTTTCTCCGTCCATCATCAAAAGATCCTGACTCCTTGACTTTTCCGTCATCGTACCAAAAGATCCAGTCCCCGTCTTTCATGGCATTCTTGTAGGTTCCGCTGTAATTCTTCTGTCCGTTATCATACCAGCCGTTCCAGGCTCCTTCCATAAAACCATTTTTGAAAGTTCCTTCATCTTTTTTATTTCCGTTGTCATACCAGGAGGTCCATAAGCCTTCTTCTCTGTTTTTTAAGAAGGTCCCTTCTTGGAGCTTCTGCCCATTCTCGAACCAGAAGGTCCACTTGCCGTTCTTGAGTCCATCTCTGAAAGGGCCTTCCTTCCACTTCTGCTGGTTTTTGTACCAGTAGGTCCAAAGGCTATCCTGTTTCTCATGATGATAGAACCCTTCCGATTCTTTTCCCCCGTCATCAAACCAGTAATACCATTTGCCTTCCCGCAGGTCATTTACAAAAGGACCTTCGATCGTTTTCTTTCCGTTTTCAGAAAACCACGTCCACTTTCCTGATTTACGGTCATTCGAATAAAAGCCAGTGAGACTGACCGTTCCTTTTTCATGCCAATAGGTGGTCGGTCCTTCCTTCTTACCTTTTACATAAGCAAGTTCATAATCTTTCTGACCGGCCGGTGTATAGAAAATCCAGGTACTATCCTGAAGTCCTTCTTTGTAATTTCCAATTGCTTTTTTCTTACCGGTTTCATAAACCAGCGTTAGTTTTCCATTTCCGTCTTTTATGATTTTATCACCTTTGAAACCGTTCATATTCCAGATATACTGGATACTGTCTCTATACTCTATTTCTTCTTTCAGTATTCCGTTTTCATGCCAGCGCTTCCATTTACCTGTTTCCTTGCCTTTATTATAAACGCCTTCTTTCTCTTTTTGTCCGTTTTTATACCAGCTGGTAAATGCCCCGTCGAGGGTGTCGTTTTTGAAAACTCCATCGCTTTCCTTTTCTCCATTTTCGTACCAATAGCGCCAGTTGCCTTGCTTCCTTGAGCCCCATTTGTAATCTGCGAAGAACACTTTGTAGGATTCTTCGCTGCGTTTCTTTCCGTCTTTATGATAGGTGATCCATATGCTGTCCGGAAGGTTTTGTTTGAACCAGGCGTCAGTAGCTTTGGTGCCATTATTATAGAAATAGGTAGAGACTCCCCGTTTCTTTCCGTAGACATACAATTCTTCTGCTTTCAGTTTCCCGTCCTCATAATAAAACTTCCATTTTCCATCTTCCATCCCGTCCTTGAAAAGACCTTCTCTGGCAACGGTACCATTCTGATACCAATAGGTTGCCTTCCCATCCAGGAGTCCGCTTTTATACAACTCTTCGCTCTTTTTGTGCTTTTGCTCTTCGTCAAAATATTCAGTCTTTTTTTGAGCGAAGGCGGAAAAGCCGCAGGTAAGCAGCAGGAAATACATTATGATTGTTCTCATAATGCAAATATACAGTTCTTAGTCGCTTTTGGGTTGTTTTATCAATCTCTCACACATCGTACGCTGAAGCCATATCTTTTATCCCCATAAAAACGGAAGATATTGCCTTTGTTATAATCCAGGTAGCGGTACCAGGCCTCCTCCAGGTGTGGAGTGGGTGCAAGGGTGGAGGACCACCAGAATCCTGTATCTCCGATTCCTGTATCACTCCATAGCCCGTTAAAAATACGGCAGCTTCCGGCTAGAGCGGTGAAACCACTTTGGTTGTTCGGCCAGATCGTATACACATCATAGGAATCTTGCCAGGCACCAGAAATACTGATAGCTTCTTTTTTGCGCTTTAACATATCTCCTTCATCTCCTCCCCTCCAATTTACTTTTTCCGCATCTACAGAAGACATCCCGAGCTGTTTCTCCAGTATCTTCCATTCCTGATCACTGGGCAAATGCCATCCTACAGGGATCAGCACTCTTGAATCCATTACAGCGTACCAGTTGTACAGAACTCCGATCGATAAATTAATATAGCAGCAACCGGCAGAGGTGTCTTTCCAGGTAACACCTGCCGTGCTATCTTTCAAAATGACTTTGTCTCCATTCTGATAGGTCCTGACCTTTAGATCCTGAGCCATCCACCATTGATTTCCAATCTTAACAGTAGGATAGACATTTCCATCACGGTCGGTCATTGTTCCAGTATCGGGAGTGGCAGGCGCCGGATTCGATTTCTTGCACCCTCCTGCTAATAAGGCAATGAAGAAGGTGGAGAGAAAAAGAAGGATTGCAATCGTCAGCTTTCCGGTCTTATGAAATTTGGTTCTGTTCATCTATAGAAGTATTAATATTTAACGAACTTCTTGGATCCGGTGATAGCACCATCGCTAATCAGGATCAGATATAGCCCTGAGGCGAGGCCAGAGACATCAATAGGAAGATTATAACCCGAAAGACTGGAGTTCGTTTGTTGTTTCAAAACAGATCTTCCCCAAAGATCAATGATTTCTACTCCCAGCGGCTTGGTTATGGTGGAAGTGATTTCGACGGAGAGCAGCTCTGAAGCAGGGTTGGGAGAAATATCAAACTGCAATTGGGATCGCAATTCGTTTACGTTAAGCGTGGGACAAACGATACTGATATCTCTGTCCTGGCAAAGCCCAGGATAACAGCAAAGGGCTTGCACATTTAAATTAGCCGCAGGATCATAGTTACAGGCCATCGTATCCATACAACCGATCACGGCAAGAGTCTTACAAGCCGAAGAATCCAGGCAACCATACATGGGATTATACTCCAGATAATTAGGGTCATTACAACCGCAGATTAAAGGATAGTTGAGGTAAGGCGATTGAACATAAACTATTTTCGGATCGACATGTGAACCATTTACTGTATTTAAAGAATCGGAAGGATCTGTGGCGGCAACTGAACGATAAACGATATGGTTTACACTATCGTATACATCCACATTAAGGGTGAATCTGATGTTTCCATTGGTGGTTAACTGGGCAATCAAGACCTGATTGCTATCCCGGTTTATACCACCCACTCCACTGCATTGGAGGAAAGCATTGTTACTGCTGAAAATATTTTTTTTCACGACTGATCCGAAAATAGTGGAATCGATACTTTGTGAGTTGAGGAACCCAAAATTCAGCCATCCTCCAGTTGCAGGAACTCTTGAATAAGACATGGTATCCAACCCATCTTCCGATGTAAGCGGTATTCCTGCTCCGGAATCGTTGTTCATGAGAATTCCTCCTGGAACACCCGCACTGCCTCCATCGCTATGTGGCCCCCCCACAATCGATCCATCTCTGTCTTCATTTTTCGGTGTGCCGAAATAAGTTCTGCCTGTGGGCTTTGTTACAGAAACCTGACCAATGGTTAACCAGGTGTCGAGCGGAAGAGTTCCTTCAGAAAAGTGCGCATAATTAAATTTGTTTGCAAAGGTTTGCCCGTCAGCAGTGTGATTGTAAAACACGGAGTCACTTGCAAACATCAACTGATGGTACTGATCTCCGAATACCCTTGTTACCATACATCCCGGCGCTATCTGAACAAAGATGCGGTAGGTTGTTGAATGAGGAGGGAGGATAGAACCGGTGGTATCTGTAGCATCTTTGGAATCCGAAATGTAATAGGTTTCTATTTTTACATTTTTCACTTGGGCCTTTAATTTCCAGGAGAAAGCAAAAAGAAGAATCAGGGTAAAGCGGAAAATTGTTTTCATTCAGGTTTTTATTTTGAATCGTTAAATCTTATAAATGAGACCTAGAATATAATCAGTTCCATAAGTGTATTTGTCATAAAATAAAATGTAACCGGGGTCAAATTTGTAACTTCTCAGCACAGGAGCATTCAGGATATTTTTCACTTTCAGTCTCACACTGAAATGTTTGCTGATCGATTTCAAAACCATCAGATCGATCAGGTTGCGTGGCATTTCATAAGTATCGGGGTAGGCCGCTCCTCCTTCAATGACAATCCTTGGACCTTGTACATTATAGATCAAAGAGGTGAGAAGACCATATTTCTCTGATGAATAAGTAATCATTGCATTGACCACATATGGAGCCTGGCCGAACATGGGATGATCTACATACCCTCCGGAGATAAATCCTCCACTCGCATAAGGAAACAGCTTTTCAAAACGGGTGCGGGAATAGGTAAAGGTCGCGTTAGCGGAGAAGTCAATATGTTTGGTTAATTTCTTTCTTCCATCCAGCTCAACGCCTTGCACATGGGCTATATTAGGGTTGTTGAGCCAGGTATAACCAAGGGCACCTCCGAAATTGGTGAGCTCTATATCGTTTTTGATGTCCTTATAAAAAGCGCTAGCAGCAAGATAATCGTTCGACCTCAGGTACCATTCGAACCGGAGATCATAATTATTGATGAGTGCAATTTTCAGGAGAGGATTTCCTGTGGTGATGGTCTGAAATTCGAAATCATACGTGGCCATATCGCCTGCTTCCCTCAGGCTGGGTCTGCCCACCGACTGGCTGAAGTTGAAACGAAGCAGTTGTGGACTGAGCTCTTCATCACGGAGTTTATAGATGAGATTGACAGAGGGGAGATAATCTATTTCAGAGATATTAACAGGGTTGTTCAGCTTCTTGGAATCCAGCCAATGTCTTCGAGGATCATTGTAAGCAAGGCCCAATGAATCGTATCGATCTACATCCCAGAAAAGCTGAGAGGATTCTATCCTTAATCCTCCGGAGGCCCTCAGGCGGGAGGTAAGTGAATAATCACCCATAGCATAAGCTGACTTAACCATGGTATATCCCAGGAAATGATTAAAGGGCAAACCTACATAGTTGTAATACTTCTGCACGGTAAGGATATTGATCCCATTATAATTATAAGGCCGGGGAGCAAACTTGTCGATGCTGAAAGGATCTTCCAGCTGATGTCCTGGCACAAACCATTCATCATGTTCTCCGGCGATGTAATAATTAAACTGGTCGCTTCGCTTGTCATCACGCTGGAGATCGCAACCAATTTTTAATTTCCGCATCAATCCTGCATATTGTTTTCCGACTGGTAATTCGGCTGACAATCGGGAATGAAAAACATTTTCACTCAGATAACGGTAGATTCGTTCTCCTCCCAGATCCACTCCGTTCTTATCGGGTCCTATGGGAAGTGCAACATCTCTTGCATCCGGAACGGTGCTGTTACCAAGAGTATAAGAAACATCAAACGTTATTTTTATTTGAGGACCCGGAAGGTAGTGTTCTGTTCCAAGCTGATAAATCAATTGCCTGCGCGTCTCATAGAATTGATTGATATCCTGTAAGGCAGTGGACGGATCACGAAGAGCCTTGGTATCAATAGCAAGTATTGCGGTGTTTACGCCCACCACATTCGGCATAAAGAGAAAGGAAATCTTATTGTTCCGGTTCAAAGTATAAACTAGATTAACAAGAGCACTCCATGAATGAGTCTCAGCGCTGAAAATCTGACTGAGGGTATCATTTTTTGTTTTGTTCCCAGGTAGAACAACGGGGCTATAGAGGATCGATTTCGTTGACCCGGGGTCATACTGGGTGAAACTGGAATATTGAAATCCAAGTACAAGGCCCAGGCTCCTTCCGAATACAGTCTTTTCATCGGTCACAGAGAAGCTCTGATAAAACTCCGGAAGCGCCTTCCGCTTGACACTTTGCCATGTATTCGGAAAGCTTTCATCCGATTTAATTGCCGCCTTATTTACAATATTAAAAGCCTCTGCATGGTATGGACCAATATTATAACGTGCGGTAGCTGCAGTAATGGCATTCTGATCATTGATTTGAGCTTTTCCGAGAAGACCAAGCTGAATCAAACCCAAAAGAAAATAAGTATTGTTCCAGGTAGAATTGGTGGCAGTTACACCTAGTGAATTAAAATAAGGTCCCAGTCCAAGTGCAAAGAATTCTGCCTTTTGCGGAATTGGATAATCATACAACTGCACAAAAGAACCTTGATTGTGATCTCTGGAATTGTCCATTCCTGTCCAGTCGTTCGGAGCTCGTGTGGCGCTTACAATGTTCCGGAAGGTTGTCTGGCTGTTGAATCCCAAAGAGGTTTCTATATTCACAGAAAGCCTTTCGGTGGGTTTTTTTGTATTGATGGAGAGAT
>PLYR01000003.1 GCA_003153435.1 Bacteroidota bacterium | reverse complement strand
ACCACATAAACATATACATCCTCTTGAGCAATCGCTGTTCCCCCGTTGGCACGACCATCCCAGCCATCGGTGAGATTGTTGCCGGTGAATACCTGGTTGCCCCAGCGATCGAAGATCATCATCCGGTATTCTAAAATATTTGCTCCATAACCCAGAAATGCATCATTCAGATGATCTCCGTTCGGCGTGAAGCAATTCGGAATATAAAAGGACCAGATCGGTTTGATCATCACTTCATGGCAGACGCTGTCTACACAACCAAAGGTGTTTCGGATGTTTAAGCAAACATCCACCCTGCCGGTATCCGGAAAGGTATGGACAGGGCTGATGAGCGAGGAAGTATCCTGTCCCCCGAAACTCCAGAGGTTGAAATTATTTCCGGTGGACAGATTATAGAAGCTGATCAAGGGCTCTGTGATATCCACCACTTCGCGGCTCATCGTAAAAGAAGCCACCGGGATTGGATACACAGTTACGTAGTTGTTTTTCTTCAGAGAATCTACACAGCCTTTAGGAGAAGTGACCGTAAGACTCACGGTATAGGTATTCACCGTTAAGGCGCTACTATTTGTATAAATATGCACCGGGTTAATCTGCGATGAGCTGCTATGATCCCCGAAACTCCAGGAGTAGGTGGAGCCCGGAGGACTGCTGTGATTTACAAAAGTGACCGTAGCCGGAGAGCAGCCGAAAGTGGAGTCGCCAAATGCAACAATCGGTAATGGATAAGCAGTGATTTGCTTGCTTGTACTATCTCTGCATCCCCAGATATCGGTGATGACCAACGTAACCTGAAAGTTTCCTGCGGTATTGTAAATATGTTTTGGATCTTTCAATAATGAGGAAGTGCCATCTCCGAAATTCCAGGTCCAGCTTACAGATCCTGCGGAGCTGTCTGTAAAGGAACAAGCTGCATTCACACAGGCATTGTTGAACTGGAACAACGCAATAGGTCCTGGAATATTGGGTATTGTTTTAGAAAGCGTTTGAGTACATCCTTTCGCATCGGTTACCTTAACGGTATAATTTCCTCCATGCAGAGCCGTTGCATTGGCGGAGNNCAATGTTCAGGCCTAACGGTTGCACTCAAAAGAATAGCTGCAGGCTGAGTGATGGTAATCGTAGCAGAGGTTTTACATCCATTGGCGGTGGTAACGGTAATGGTATAGACCCCTGCCTTCAGACCGGTTGCGGTGTCTGTGGTCTGGACCGGCACCGTGTTCCAGGAGTATTGGTAAGGAAATGTTCCACCGCTTACATTCACGGCTGCGGTTCCATCGCTGCTTCCATTGCATTTATCATCCACATGCCAGGGCACCAGCACCGAGCCGCCGATACTGTTTACCGTAACCGTTCCGGTTTTTGTACATCCTTTTGCATCTTGAACCATGATGATGTAAACGCCCTGAAGAATATTATTGGCATTAGCGCTGTGCTGTGCCGGAGTGGTGTTCCAGGAATAGGTGTAGGCGCCGGTTCCTCCACTCACTGTTGCTATGGCACTTCCATTCGCAGCTCCACAGGTGGCATCCGTCTCGGTGACATTCACCACCAGCGGAGCAGGGGAGGTGATGGTGACCGTATCCGAAACCGAACATCCATTCTTGTCTGTCACAATAACCGTATAGTTTCCAGGGCCCAGGTTGGAAGCGGTCTTTGCGCTGCCTCCGGCAGGACTCCAGGAATAAGTAAACGGACCGGCAGCCGACAAGTTCGCCGTAATTACCCCGTCGCTGCCCCCGCTACAGGATACATTGCTTGAAGAAAGAGTGAGATTGGGCGGACCTGCATAATAAACATCCACGGTAGTGTTGCCTGCACAGCCGATACTGTTAGTGGCCGTCACCGTATAAGTTCCCGGAGCATTGACTACCGGTGTAGCCGTATTCCCCCCACTCGCAATTCCCGGCCCGCTCCAGGTATAGGTTACCGGAGAAGCAGGAGAACTTGCATTCAGAGTGACCGGGGCCGGGAGACAATGCAGTGTATCGGGAACAGCAATGGTCACCACCGGTGGAGGCAGTACAATAATATTCTGACTGGCTACTGTGGTGCAGCCTCCTTTGGCCACTCCTTCGAGGATGGCTACATAATTACCCGGTGTGTTGTAATTAATTGTAAAAGGACCCGCTCCGGTATCCGCCGCAGGGCTTCCTCCCGAACTGAAATTCCAATAGAGCTCCTTCCAGTTTTTGGAATTGCTTCCATTATAAGTAATGCTTTTACCGGCGCAGATGGTGGTATCGCTTGCTGTGATGACCGGTGTAGGGCCCAGAAACGTAGAGGTGCCTCCCCAGTTAATCGTAAAACCGCTGGAGGTAGAAAAATTATTAATGAAGAGTGCATAGCTCTGACCCGCCACCAGATTGACTTGCTTGGTATACGAGTTTTGTGGAGGATTACAACCCGAGCCTACCGAGCTGTCGGGGCTCGTAGCATTGAGTCCTGTGGAACCGTTGGAGTTTATACAAGAAGAATAATCACAACGAATCGGAGTACGGGTTCCACAGACATTCGTATCGGCGAGGGAATAGAGGATATAATCAATATCGTTGGTGATATTGGCCGGAATAATATCAAACAACAAGGTGCCGCTGGTCTGACAGGTGAAATAATACCAACAGGAATTTGTTTCTACGGTCCCCATCGCACAGGAAGTGATTTCCGGTTCATGGGTATTGGTGCCTCCACCGCTCAGTCCCGCTACGCTGATGGGATTTTTATTACAGAGATAAGCCGCACCGTTACAGTCGGCTCCTGGATTTACCGTAGGCGTGTAATTATTCAGACAAAGTTTGAAGGTCCCTTTATCCGCTACGGTTGAACTGACCCTGATCAGGTATTGAGTACCCGGAACCAAACCTCCTTTATATAATTGAGAAGTGCCACTGGTCCCATTGCTGCAGCCAATCTCCGTAAGCGTGGAAGCGCAGGGCCCTATATACAAGGCGATGCAGGGATTATTGATAGTGCCGGCACCCGATCCGAATCCGCTTACAGACATTAGCACATCCGTTTGGGTAGCCGTAAAACTGAACCAGACATCCTGGGTGGGATTGGTCGTCCAACAGGAAGCGGCGGTAAAGGTACCCGAAGGAGCGGGCACATTGGTATAGGCAGCATTGCCGGAACAATAGTTAATGACATTCGGAAGATTGGTTGCATTCGAGCACGACTGGCCCGAAGCTTCAGGCAGAGATAAAAACCAGATCAAAACAAGTAGGAATAGTATTACTTTCGTCTTCATGTAACCGGAATAGGAGACTTGCACCTAAAATCTCAAGGAGCACATACAGCAAAACGTATTTCAGGAATGAGACACGTTTACCAGTCGAAAAGTAAACCTTTTTATATCCC
>PLYR01000057.1 GCA_003153435.1 Bacteroidota bacterium | reverse complement strand
ATAACCGGCATTCAAGAATATAGAGCTATCGAGAATTCAATAGAGTTGTTCCCTAACCCTGCAGGGGATGAGGTCATTTTAAACCTTTCAAAAATAGGAAACGAAAATATTTCCTTGTATATTTATAATATTCAAGGTCAAGTTGTAAAAGAAATATCCTTAAGAGGGCATACAGAGCAACTGACGTTGGATGTAAGTGATTTGTCTAAAGGGATGTATTTTGTTCAAGCGAAAAGCGGAGCGCAAATTTATGTAGCCAAGTTCATTAAAAATTGAAAAAAGCCTTTTTCGGTTTATTCATTATTCTGGCAGGTTCTTCCTTTTCCCAAAATTGGATACCTGCTGGACTTCCTGTTTCCGCAAGTCAGGTTAGAGCTTCTTGTGTGGATACAATCAACAATAAGTTATATGTAGCTGGTGCAATCGCGTTGGACGGAAGTGGAAACTTTAGTCTGAATTCCATCTGGATTTACGATGGTGCTGGCTGGACAAAGATTGACACGGTTAATAATTTGATAAGAACTTTAGCTATCTATAACAATAAACTAATAGTTGGCGGAGATTTTCAGACCATTAGTGGCCAAAGCATTGCCTACCTCGCACAGTGGGATGGAGCAACTTGGCAGTCGCTTGGAAACAATATCGATTCATGGGTTGGTAAGCTTAAGGCGATAAATGGAGATCTTTATGTCATGGGAAATTTCTCACAAATCGGAGGAATCACAGCCTATGGTATTGCTAAGTGGAATGGTTCAACTTGGTCAGATGTGTTTGGGTTTCCTCCTCCTCTCTATCCCTATGGAAACAGTATTTCCGATGTAATTTATTATAATGGTGATTGTTACGTTGGAGGAAGTATTGAATCTTCACTTGATACGATCATGAATTTAATGGTTTATAGAAGTAGCATCTGGCAAAAAGTAGGCGTCGGAGATTATCTTAGGGGTACTTACTGCAATGTTTCTGCTATGCAGGTTTTTAACGGGGAGTTATATGTAAGTGGGAATATATTAAAAAGCGAAGGAAATGTTGGAAATGGTTTAGAAAGATGGAATGGGAGTTATTGGAGATCCGTGGGAACAGGTGTTCAGGATGTAAATAATTCTTATAACAGTAATGTCATTGTTGAAGACATGAAAATCCATAATAACCTGCTTTATTTCAGTGGAGCTTTTGGTTTTGCAGGCAATATACCGGCCTTAGGTTTAGCTTCATGGGATGGAAATAAATATTGTGGCTATGGAATCAGACCTACTTCCAATGTAGATGCTTCACCCGGATTAGCATTTTTTCAGGATACTCTTTACTTGCTTACAAGTGATACCATCAATGGGTTAAGAGTTAACAAACTTGCCAAATATAAAGGAGGTAGTAAAGTGGATACTTGCAGTTTATTAATGGGAATAAAAGAAAATATATCTACCGAAACGGTTTCTATAAACATTTACCCAACCCCTTCGTCAGGGGAGTTTTCTGTTAATATTTCTAACGTTCACTATGAAAAATACATGCTCTCTTTTGTAAATACTCTTGGTCAGGAAGTCTATTGCGTCAAAATCACTTCACAAAACCAAACCATCAACGTCAGTGATAAACCCAAAGGGATATATTTTGTGAATCTGGTGGATTCAGTAGGTAAAAGGATAGTTAAGAAAGTTGTTTTGGATTAAGGCCTTTAAAAAATGCACTATCAACCCGGCTCATTTACGTTTTACTTTGCCTGATGGCGCGGATTCCCAAGATTGAGAAACAATACAACTGAGTATCTAGCCGCTTCACTTTCAGTACCTGAAAGAACGGTTGGATGGAATGCCGCGCTGCTTGTGTGTTCGCATTTTAAAATAGTCACGGATATCCTTCACACAAAACAGCCCGACATGTCCATGCCATCAGGTGCCTTCAATTATTAAGATGATTCAGCTTAAATTGCTCCGCAAGCACAGATCCCTATCACACACTCCAGCCCGTCAGATCTGTGCAAACGGGTTGGGAGAATATCTTCCTTCCATAGCCCGGAAATTACCCTTTGATGTTTGTTATACCATTGAAGAGAATGAATATAACGGGATCGTTTCTCTTCAGTTAAATATAAAAGACATAAAAATTTGATTGCTTCCTTGTCTGCACCTCATCAGGAAACCCGTAATTTTTCCTCTATCCATTCAGCGAAATCAAATTGTTTATTGATCGCTTCCTGATTTAATTTTTCCGTTTCGTTTCTGATCTCCGCACATTTCTTTTTCAGCAAAGGTCTGTTTTTAGCGGAGAGACCTTCTTCCCCGAATACCTGCAAGACATCCAATATTTTGGAATGAAGGAGGAGGCCGTTTTCCTGAGCGATGAATTTTTTGTAGGTATTCAAGCGGTTCTCAAATAATACATCGTTTTCATCCAGCAGGATGATGAGATAGAGCAGCCGGGTATTGATCTGAAGTTCTTTGCGCACCTTCGACTGGTACTCGCTGTTCAGTATTTTATTCAGCCATCTGGTAGATGCTTTGTGATTGCCTGAAACAAGCTCCATCGCACCCATCATAAAATAAAGGTCGAACACGATAGGGCCAGGATTTGTTCCGATCTTTTTTAGTTCCGTTTCAATTCTGCGGTTGAGGCTGCATCCTTCCTGGTATCTTTTTGTCCGATAGAAAAGAAACAACTGACTTTCGCAGGTATTCAGGTAAACACGTGTGGAGAGCCCGGGGTTCTTCGACACGCTCGATTGCATCATCTCACATTGCTCCATGATGAGCGTTTCAGCCTCTTTGAGTTTGGAGAGATAAAACATCGCATTCACCAGGTTATTGTTATTCAGATGATAGATGGCCGGAAGGTCACGGATAAACTGAGGGGCCTCATCCATCAATTTCTTGATCTGCTTATAACAGTCGTAACGCCCCAGAAGATCTTTTTTCAGAGAAGAAAGTAGCCCGATTCCTGAATAATAATAATAGGTGGCCCAGAAGCTGTTTACCTCTTTTCTGGGTGGAAACCGGGCCCTCAACTTTTTCTCCCACACATCAGCGAAATCAGAAGGAATATTGCCTTTGTCGATCTGGATCTGAATCTGAAAAGCATACTCCATCAATACCGCCTGAATCTGCATGGCCTCCAACAGCCGACCTTCTTCCTGAAGACTCTTGCTCAGATTCTTTTCATCCTCATCCCGTATGAATAGAATAGTTTCCCAATGAATTAAGAGCTGAAGGATTGCAAATTTTTCCAGACTGTATGCCTCCGCCTTCGACTTCAGGATTAATTTATGGCAATGCTTGTAAAGCCCCTTGTTATAGAGTATTTCAATAGAGACCAGTGTATTGGCATATCTTGACAAAAAAGTCTTTTCCTGATTATAGGCATTGAGGGCATCCAGAATCTGCTGGTAGAGATAATGTTTTTCGGAAGGAAGATGACGGATAAAGGTTTCTCCTTTAAACTTTTGTTTCACCTCCTGCTCATCATATTTTTCCTGAGATTCAATGAAATCAAAAAGCCGGATGTAATTATTCGTTTTACCGATAGTATGGAGGGAGGAGTGGATCTTGAAATACCGCTTCTCCGACATATTCATGCTATGAATGAGCTGATGCA
>PLYR01000028.1 GCA_003153435.1 Bacteroidota bacterium | reverse complement strand
CGTATCCACATAAAAAAGAAAATGAAAAAACAGGTTTTGGCCATCATCACCATAAAGCCCAGTATCGTAAACAACATCGGGTGATCAACAGCAATTCTGCCGAGGAATGGAAAATTGTAACCTCCAAAGAAAAGGCAGGCCATTACTGCAGATGAAATAAACATATTGATGTATTCCGCGAACAAATAGAATCCTAGTTTCATGGAACTGTATTCTGTGTGGTAGCCACCTACCAACTCTGACTCACATTCAGGAAGGTCGAACGGTGTACGGTTTGTTTCTGCAAACGCACAGATAATAAAGATCAAAAAGCCGAGGGGTTGATATAAAACATTCCAGTGCCAGCTGGTCTGTTGTGCTACGATCTCACCTACACTTAATGTATGAGTGGTCATGATCAGCGCTATAATCGAAAGGCCCATGGCCACTTCATAACTGATCATCTGTGAAGAAGCCCGGATCGCACCGAGCAGGGCATACTTATTGTTAGATGCCCAGCCTCCGATCATAATTCCATAAACACCAATAGATACTACACCAAACAAGTATAGAATTCCAATATTGACATCGGTAATCTGCAGGGCGAAAATATGTTTGGCGCCTTGATATGCTGGCCCCCAGGGAATCACGACCCCGGTCATACATGCGGTAAGCATAGCAATAGATGGGCCTAAAATAAAGAGCCACTTGTTGGAAACATTCGGAATGATTTCTTCCTTCATAAACATCTTGAGTCCATCAGCCAGAGGCTGAAGAATTCCAAAGGGTCCTGCTCTATTCGGCCCTAGTCTGTCTTGAAGAAACGCAGCCACTTTACGTTCTGCATAAGTCGAGTACATGGCAACTACCAATGCAAGCGTAAAAACGCAGAGCACCAGAATGACTTTATAAATAACAAAGGTTGAAAATTCCATAATCAAATATTATTTGGATTCAATGCTCCTTCACCGAGAGCAGGCTTCTTTCCGCCTTTGTTCCTCTGTCTGGCAACCGCAAGCTTAAGTTGGTTCAAGGATTCATAATGATTTGCCGAAATAACAGAATGTCGGTCAATCTTGGCAGGACCTTCAATGATCCAATCCCCAATCTTCTTTTTTTCAAAACGACAGTCGTTGCAAATCCAATCAACCACTTCACCATATGTATCTTTTCTGGCAGTAACCCTCAGGACTTCTTCCCCTTTTTCCCAGAGTCTTACTTTGCCGGAACATTTTTTGCAATCCCGGTGTGCATCTACCGGCTTAGTGAACCAAACCCGGCTTTTGAAACGGAAAGTTTTATCTGTCAGTGCTCCTACAGGACAAACATCAATCATGTTTCCACTGAAATCATTTTTGATCGCATTTTGAATATAGGTTGAGATTTCACTCACCTCACCTCTGTTGATCACACCGTGAACACGTCCGTCAGTCAACTGCTCCGCTACCTTTACACAACGGTAACAGAGAATGCACCGGGTCATATGTAGTTTTATGTAATTACCAATATCGATTTTCTCAAAGGTCCGGCGGGGGAATTCATAACGCGTCTTGGCTTTTCCGTGCTCATAGCCAAGGTCCTGCAGATGGCATTCTCCTGCCTGATCACAAATTGGGCAATCCAGGGGATGATTAATCAGCAGAAACTCTACTACACCGGCACGAGCTTCGAGAAGGGCGGGAGAGGTCAGGTTCTTTACTTCCATTCCATCCATGACAGTAGTCCTGCACGATGCAACAGGCTTAGGCATAGGCCGTGGATCTTTTTCAGAACCCTTGCTAACCTCAACAATACAAGTGCGGCAATATCCGCCGCTCGTCTTTAGTTTAGAATAATAACACATGGCAGGAGGAACAATTTCTCCGCCGATCATGCGAGCCGCATTCAGGATTGTTGTTCCTTCAGGAACCTCAATGGTATGTCCGTCTATCGTTACTTTTGGCATCTTTTAAGCGGGTTGTAAATTATTGAGCCTGTAATAATGCTTCACATCCTGAATATTTCCCGGGTTCTTCACATAGTCTTCAAACTCTGACCGGAAATGGCGTATTGCTGCAGCAACGGGCCATGCTGCGGCTTCACCAAGAGGGCAAATTGTTTTTCCTTCAATCTTGCTTTGTATATCCCAAAGCAGATCCACATCTGCCAGTGTACCATGGCCATCAAGAATTTTATGCAGGATTTTCTCCATCCAACCAGTGCCTTCACGGCAGGGACTACATTGTCCGCAACTTTCATGGTGATAAAAACGGGAGAATGTATAAAGATTTTTAACAATGCTTGTGGTATCATCCATCACAATAAACCCTCCGGATCCTAACATGGTGCCCGTAATAAAACCTCCGTCACCAAGGGATTCATAACTCATCAGACGGGGTTCTCCTTTGGCTGTTTTGAGAATAAGTTCGGCAGGAAGAATAGGGACAGATGACCCTCCGGCTACAACAGCTTTCAGTTTTCTACCTCCTCTAATACCTCCGCAATAAGCCTCTGAATAAATAAATTCTTCAACTGGAAGTCCCAATTCAAGCTCATAAACACCTGGTTTATTAATATGCCCGCTTGCAGAAATCAATTTTGTACCGGTGGATTTTCCAATCCCGATTTGTGCATATGCTTCTCCTCCCTGGTTTACAATCGGAACAACAGCAGCGATTGTTTCAACGTTATTTACAACTGTCGGGCATCCCCATAATCCGGCAACAGCAGGGAACGGAGGTTTGATCCTTGGGTTGCCGCGTTTACCTTCAAGAGATTCCAGCAGTGCGGTCTCTTCTCCACAGATATAGGCTCCAGCCCCAATCTGAACATAACAATCGTGAGAGAAATCTGTTCCGAGTATATTCTTGCCTAACCATCCGTTTGCATAGGCTTCTTCAATTGCCTTTTCCAGAATTTTGGCTACATAAAAATATTCACCACGTATGTATATATAAGAACTCTTTGCTCCAAGTGCGAAACTGGATGTAATCATTCCCTCCACGAGGAGATGAGGAATCCGTTCCATGAGGTAGCGATCTTTAAAAGTTCCAGGTTCTGATTCATCTGCATTACAAACAAGATAACGTTCAACACCCGGAGGCTTGGCAAGGAAGCTCCATTTCAGGCCTGTTGGAAATCCAGCTCCTCCCCTTCCGCGGAGTCCCGACTTTTTGACTTCCTCCACCAGAGATTCCGGTGTCATGGTCTTCAGTGCTTTTTCAACAGATGCATATCCTCCCTTCTCCCGATAAACGGAGTAGGAATTAATTCCAGGAACATGATCATGTTCTAATAACAGCTTCTTTCCCATAACTATAGTGGTCTGGTTTCAGCAACGTCAGTATAACTTTTCCGCTTTCCGGAAGCCTTCATCCTATCCAGAAGCTGGTCTACTTTTTCAAGCGTCAGGTTTTCGTAGTAATCGGCTCCTACCTGCATCATTGGTGCTGTACCACATGACCCAAGGCATTCTACTGTTTTGATAGTAAACATACCATCCGGTGTAGTTTCTCCTTCTTTGATCCCAAGTCGTTTTTCAAGATGTCTCACTACGTCTTCTGCACCCATAAGCCAGCAAGATGAGGTACGACAAATTTCGAGATGGCACTTCCCTACTGGTTTCAGATTAAACATAGAGTAGAAAGATGCTACTTCAAATGCTTCAATGGCCTGAATTTTCAGAATGGAAGCCACGTATTCCATCACTTCAGGACTGAGCCAACCATCAAATTCTGCCTGGGCCAGATGAAGTATAGGAATCAATGCAGATTTATGTTTCCCCTCAGGGTAACGTTTTATAAGCTTGTGACAAAGCGCAAGCGTTTCTTCGCTGAATTCTATTTTCTTATTTGCAGCCATATTTTTTTTCAGTCTTCTTTGCCAAATAGCAGATATAAACTGCCTCCTTCCTAAGCTTTATTATGCGTCCAGTTCACCGGCAATGACATTCATGGAACTCATCGTCAAAATTGCATCTGAAAGCATTCCGCCTTTTATGATTTCAGGGTATGCCTGATAATAAATGAAACATGGTCTCCGGAAATGCAGACGGTAAGGGGTTCTTCCTCCATCACTAACCAGATAAAAACCCAGTTCTCCATTACCTCCTTCAACCGAATGATATACTTCTCCTTTCGGAACATCCATTTCTCCCATCACAATTTTGAAGTGATAGATGAGGGCCTCCATATTATTGTAAACATCTTCTTTCGGGGGCAGATAGAAAGAAGGCACCTCTCCATGAAATGCACCATCGGGAAGATTCTTTATTGCTTGACGGATAATGCTCAAGCTCTCCCACATTTCTTCATGACGTACCATATACCTGTCGAAAACATCACCTCCGGTACCTACCGGAATTTTAAAATCAAAATCCTGATAGGATGAATAAGGGTTTGCAATCCGGACATCATAATCAACACCAGCTGCACGAAGATTAGGGCCGGTGAATCCATATGACAAAGCCATTTCCGCTGAAACCGGACCACATTTAACTGTGCGGTCCATGAATATCCGATTACGGGTAACCAGGTTGTCAAATTCTTTTAAGGCCGTTGGAAATTCAGTAAGGAATTTATCAATCTTAGCCCATGTAACCGGTGAAAAATCCCGCTCAAGTCCGCCGATACGGCCGATATTGGTTGTCAATCGAGCCCCACAGATACTTTCGAATATTTCGTAGATCAATTCTCTCCACTGAAACATGTAAAGGAATCCTGTCATAGCTCCTGTGTCTACCGCTATAACCGTGTTGCATACGATATGATCGGAGATACGAGCAAGTTCCATAATTATTACACGCAAGTATTCAGCTCGCTTAGGGATAGTAGCACCGATAAGCTTTTCAACGGTCATGTGCCATCCCATATTATTGATGGGAGAGGAACAATAATTCAGACGGTCTGTAAGAGGAGTAATCTGGTTATATGGTTTATGCTCTGCAATTTTTTCAAATGCACGATGGATATAACCAACCGTTGGCTCGGCTTCCATAATTATCTCACCGTCCATTTTCAGGATGTTCTGAAAAATTCCATGAGTTGCCGGATGGGTTGGACCCAGGTTCAGGGTTGAGTATTCCTTCTCTGCCGGTTTATCAATACTCTTTTCGGCAGTAACTACTTCTGTTGTTGGGATCTTGTGCTTAGACTTGCTCATTTCAAATATTATCTTCCAAACATAGTATCGTCTTTATCTTCTCTTGATCCATCCTCTACGGCATATTCCTTGCGCATAGGGAAATAATTCATCTCATCCATATTGAGTATCCGCTTCAGGTTCGGATGACCGGTAAAGATAATCCCGAAGAAATCATATTCCTGACGTTCCATCCAGTTTGCTGTAGGATACAGGGTCGTTGCTGTAGGCACATGGGCATCATTGGTTGCCATAAATACTTTAACCCTGATCCTGTAGTTCTTCATCATATTGTGCAGCTGGTACATCACACAAAATTCCTGACCTTTGTTTTCAGGAAAATGGATTGTGCATAAGGTGGTGAGGAAATGAAAATTAAGTTCGGGATCCTCTTTTAGAAAACGAAGCGTTTCAATAAGGTGATCTTTCTTAACAGTAAACACGGGAAAATCAAAAGCTTGCTCTGCTGAAACAAATCCTTCCCCAACTTTTGATTTAAGCTGATCCTGAATGGTAGTAAGCAATTGCTGTTGGTCCATCATATTACTCAATTCCGTATTTAGAAAGCAAAGCTTTATATTCCGGAGTGTCCCTCCGCCTTATTGATTCCGACTCAACCAATTGTTGAATTTTCAGAATACCGTCAATGATTTGTTCTGGTCGTGGAGGGCATCCTGGAACATAGACGTCAACCGGAATAATCCGATCAATGCCTTGTAAAACACTGTAAGAATCAAAAATTCCTCCGCTGGAAGCACATGCACCTACAGAAAGGACCCATTTGGGTTCTGCCATCTGTTCGTAAACCTGACGCAGGATTGGGCCCATCTTCTTGGCAATGGTCCCCATCACCATCAATAAATCAGCCTGTCTTGGTGAAAAACTCAAGCGCTCCGCACCAAAACGACCGAGGTCATAATGAGAACCCATGGTAGCCATGAACTCAATTCCGCAACAGGAGGTGGCGAACGGAAGGGGCCACAGGGAATTTGCTCTTGCCAACCCAACTGCTTTATCTATAGAAGTAGCAAAGAAGCCAGGGCCTTCGAGTCCCGAAGGTTTTGGTTTTATCAGAATATCCTCTTTTGTGTTCATGTTAATTTTTTAACTGTCTACTGCGACCGCCAACTAATTTTTTACTCCCATTTAAGGGCACCTTTCTTAAGGATATAATAAAAGCCAATAAGCATAAAGCCCATAAAAGTCATCATCTCAAAAAAGCCTACTGCATGAAGTTCGTGAAAATTTACTGCCCAAGGGTACATGAAGATTACCTCCACATCAAATAATACGAAGAGAATGGCGACCAGAAAGTATTTCACTGAAAATGGAACCCGGGCATTTCCCTGTGGTTCAATTCCGCATTCGAAAACATCCAGCTTGATTTTAGATTTTTTTTGCGGTCCGAGCAGATGTGTCACGAGCATCACAAATACTACGAATCCAACCGCAACCACAAACATGATCAGTATCGGTAAATAATCCAAGGAGGAACCGGTGACATTCAGAAGCATGAGATTTGTTTTTAAAGAGTGTAAGATTAGTTATTTCTTCAGAAACACCAAAAGAATTCCACTACAAAGTTAGGAAAAATGTTCCCGCCATTGGATTGATTTCATTTGTTTAGCAAAAAAAAGGTTGCCTTTCGGGCAACCTCTAATTTATCGGTATGAATTATACTTCGAGAAGGACGAATCAGTTCACAAGTACCTTTCTAACCAAAATATGGTTCGAATTACTTAAGGAAATCATATATACACCTGAACCATATTTGCTAAGGTCAAAGGTTTTGTGATATGATCCATTCAGGTTTCCGGTTTTTTCGCTGAGAATTTTCTGTCCGAGTGCATTGTACAAGTTCAGTTCATATTCCCCCGCATCCTGTACATTCAGATACACATCAAATACACCGTTGTTTGGGTTTGGAGAAATTTGGAAAACAGCAGTTGCACTCAGGTCATGAATTCCTGTGGCTGCATAAGAATTTGAAGTTGAAGAACATCCCCCTGAATTGGTAACCATTACCGAATAATTTGCCGGGAAAACAGTGCCAGTATAGGTCTGCCCGGTTGCTCCAGGGATGAGAGTACCATTCAGATACCACTGATAGGTGACTCCGGTTACAGAAGTACTAAGGAGGCTTCCGAATTCGGATACATCAGGCGTTGCAGGGTTCTGATTCACGGTTACAGTAACTGTCGTTGTCCCTATACATCCGTTTCCATCGGTTCCCGTTACTGTGTAAGTAGCCGTGTTTGAAGGAGAGGCAATAACTGTAGCAGTATTCGTTGCACTCAAACCTGTTGAAGGGGACCATGAATAATTTACAACTCCAGATCCGGAGACTGTGATGCTGACATTTCCTGATGGGCAGATGGTAGGAGTGGTCGGGTTATATTGCAGTACAGGTAAAGGAAGCTCGGTCATGGTTGTTGTAGCGGTATTGCTGCAACCATTGACAGCGGTTCCTGTCACTGTATAGGTAGTTGTGTTACCAGGAGAAGCTATGACGGAAGATCCGCTGGTTGTATTCAGGCCGGTGGAGGGACTCCATACATAAGAACTGGCACCTGTCGCTGAAAGCGTGGCTGAACCACCTCCGCAAGTTGTTATTCCTCCGGAAGCACCAACAGTGGGTTGAGCAGCAACAGTGATAACCTGTGTGGAAGAATTACTTCCTGCCCCATTCGTTACCAGTAAAGTTACTGAATAGGTTCCTGCAGTAGCATATACAATCCCTGATGGGTTTTGAGCTGTAGAGCTGGTTGTGCCGGCACCAGGGAAACTCCACTGCCAAGCAGTGGGGGTGCCTAAAGAATGATCTGTAAAGCTAAGACCTGCTCCTGCACAAAGGGTCGTAGCAGCTGCAGAGAATAAGGATGTTGGTGGGGTTGTTGCCACAGGCGTGTAAACAGGTGCTTGCCAGATTCCACGACCATACGTTGAGGCACGGAGGGAGCCTGTCGGATAGTAAATGTCTATCTGAGTCACAATCACATTCGGCAAACCAGTCATATACGGCTGCCACGAGGAGAGTGTACTGTCACGATAATAAACACCTACATCCATCCCGGCATACACTGCACCATTCGAATTTTTCTGATATGTAATGCAATCAGCGGGGATATTGGGGAGGCCAGTGGAATAATTGGTCCACGTGCTCCCCCCGTCGGAAGAAACGTAAATCTTATTTCCTGCATCATAACCTGAAAGGGTTACATAAACTATATTCGAGTTGGTTGGACAGATTGCAACATAGGTAACTGCATCTGCCGGCAACCCGTTCAGTGTACTCCATGAAGCTCCTCCATTGATAGTTTTATAGAGTCCGGAATTCTTTGCAACGTAAATCACCTGTGAATTTCCAGGAGCCACTGCGAACTGATTTACATTCTGGCTTTGATCCGGTTGGGAACCCATCATACTCCAGGTATTTCCGCCATCACCGGAAGAATACAGATTTGTCATTCCGGCAAGAATGGTACCGGCTGAATTGGGATCCTGTTTCCAGGGTGTTGACCAGGCAGTTGATTCAGAGCTTGGAGAAGGCAATGAACTCCAAGTAGCACCTCCATCTGTACTGCCATTAAAGCTGGCATTATACTGTTCACCCCAGAGATTATTATCGTTGGAATAATCCACAAAACATAACATACCATCTCCTCCCAATGCGGAGTTCCAGGTGGAAGCTCCGGTCATGAGGTTGGTGCCGTTATCTTGCCAACCGGAAATCACATAATTCGGATTGCTGGTAGAGCTTCCCATTCCGTACAATTGTCCGATTTGAAGATCCCCGCATAGGTCGGTCCAACTGGCTCCGCCATCTGTAGTCTTAAATATTCCACCGTCACAACCTACAAGAACAGAAGATGTTCCGGTATACAATATCTGGTGAATATCAGCATGTACATAATCAGCAGCGGTATGGGTATCAGCCCAATAGGTAATACTCTGAGCACCCCAGGTTGCTCCTCCGTCGGTGGATTTCCACATATTCACTCCTCCGGTCATCAGTTCATTTGCATTGGTTTGGCTGACGCCAAGCGTAAGCGTATAGAAGCTTTGTCCAACTCCTCCGTCGGAACCATCTTGATTAAATCCCATCAGGTTCGGAGGTCCGGTCATTTGTGTTGAAAAGGAAAGACCGGCATCGGTCGAACGGTAAACTCCGTTGATACTTTTTCCACTTGGGTCAGCAGATAAGATGTATACATAAGCTGAATTGGCTGGAGTTACACCGATCGACATACGATAAGTGCTTGAAGGAAGTCCTGTACTTGAATTAGACCAGGTGTTACCGGCATCAGTAGAAACATAGAAGCCTTTTCCAGCTGCATAGATGGTAGAGGAATTCCCAGGTTTGAATTCCATTGAAAATATTGGATCACCACTTGGCATAATAGAGTTCCAGGAAGCTCCTGCGTCAGTTGATTTAATAATGCCGAAACTTCCTGCGGCATAAATATTTTGTGTGTTAGAAGGGTCAATCAACAATCGAGACATCATGTCATTGGATGTAATGGTCATGGTACTAATATTAGTCCATGTACTACCCCCGTCTGTTGATTTCATAATACCATAGGTATATACATGGCCACCACCGCCGGTATAATAACCATCACGGTCGCCTGTGGCCAGATACATAATCTGGCTGTTTCCAGGTTGTATAGCTATATCAGAAATTCCAAGATCTGGAAAAAGATCGGAATTGGTTGTCCAGTTCACGCCTCCATTTGTTGACTTCCATATCCCTCCATCTGGGGTACCAAGCCAGAGAATGCTTGGATTGGCAGGATCTGGGGTAACACAGTTCACCCTGCCGGCACCCGCTCCAACTGGAATACCGGTTGGATTAAAGTATGACCAGGTATTAGATGCAGCGATCTGATGACCCGTTCTGCTCTGAGCGAGCCCCTGTTGATATTTCTGATATTCCGTCACCGTCAGAGATAATTGGGAACGGTTCCCGGAAGGATAAACCCTTGGGGATGCAAAGTATTCATAACGTTTGAATTGTTCATAGCCTCCGTTTTCCTGTTCTTCCTCTTTGCCTGCAATAGTCTTTCCAGAGAAAGGATTTTCAGGATCGGCATAGAAAGCTTTCTGAATATCATATAAGCTTGCGTTCTTGTCCTGGATCAGGTCAAGCCAAGACTTGCTTCCCTTGGTCTGGGCATTTTGAATAGCCGGGATGGCAAGAGCTGACCATAACAATACCGTTGTAAGGTGTTTTCTCATGAGGAGGAGGATTGAAGGATGTTTTTGGAGTTTTAAAGGTGATAAATAATCCGGAGATCACCAAAAGCCAAGGAGTTATGTTAAGAATATGTTGGAATTAACCGGCAATAAGATTTAATTGGGGAGAGTTAAAAACCCTTAATAACTAATGTTTCTGAACGCTTGGGGTTGGAAAAAGGACTTAAAAAATGAGGCTTTAAACAAATTAATGTTCATTTCTTTATCAAGAGGTGTAAAAACCCGGGGGATGTGTTTTATAGTTTTATATCGTAACACTAAATCTTTCTCATGCGTAAAGACAAAAAGATTTTCGTTCTTGATACTTCTGTCATCATTTATGATCACAATGCAGTAAAGAGTTTTCAGGAACACGACGTTGTTGTTCCGATAACAGTTTTGGAAGAGCTTGATAATTTTAAAAAGGGCAACGATACTAAGAACTTCTCAGCCCGGGAATTTATCCGGTATATCGACAAGATATCCGGGAACAGCACATTGCAGGATTGGATCAATATCAACGGCAAAGGCCATGGCCTCTTTAAGATTGAGATGAACCAGAAAGCATCTGTAGATGCAGAAAAGGTTTTCGGGGAAAGAAAAGCTGACCACCGGATCATAAATTGTGCTCTTCACCTTGCAGAGACCTATCCCGACAGGAAGGTTGTACTGGTTACGAAAGACATCAATCTCCGGCTTAAGGCCAAATCACTCAGCCTTACCGCAGAAGATTACGAAACCGGAAAAATCAAGGATCTGAGCGAACTCTATACCGGCCGTACCACCGTGGATAAAGTTCCGATTGCAGCGATAAATGAGATTTATGAGAAGGGAGCCTGCGGTGCAGATGTTGTCCTTAAAAAAATAAAACCAATTGCGAATCACTACTTTGTTCTTAAGAACGGGCAGAAATCTGTGCTCTGTCATTATAATCCAACAACTCACCAGGTAGAACGCGTCAGAAAACAAAGTGCCCTTGCGATTAACCCCAGGAATGCTGAACAAGCTTTTGCACTGGATGCTATCATGAATCCTTCAATCAGTCTGGTTACCATACAAGGAGTTGCAGGAACCGGCAAAACCCTTCTTTCTCTTGCAGGTGCCCTGGAACAGCGCAGAAATTATCATCAGATATATCTGGCAAGACCCATCGTTCCGCTTAGTAATAAGGACATTGGATACCTTCCTGGTGATATTAAATCAAAGTTGAATCCTTATATGGAACCTCTTTGGGACAACCTGAAATACATCCGAAGTCAGTTCAGTGAAAAAGACAAGGAACACAAACTCCTGAATGAAATGGTGGAAACGGAGAAGCTGGTTGTTTGTCCACTGGCCTATATTCGCGGACGAAGTCTTTCCAATGTGTTTTTCATCGTTGATGAGGCCCAGAATCTGACCCCTCATGAAGTGAAGACCATCATCAGCCGTGCCGGTCAGAACACCAAGATCGTATTTACCGGTGATATTTTCCAGATCGATACGCCCTACCTGGATACCCAAAGTAATGGCTTATCATATCTCATTGACAGGATCAAGAATCAACCGCTCTATGCGCATATCACGCTTGAAAAAGGGGAGCGCAGTGAACTGGCTAATCTGGCTAATGACTTCTTATAATTAGTTTCTCCTTAAGATTAGCCTGACAGAGCCTCCAGGAAATGGAGACACAGCTCATTGAATAGATCCTGAAATGGTGTTTTTTTAAGCATTTTCAGGATCTATTTCTCAAGAAAACAGGTGAATTTTCCCCATGCAGGTCGTAATATGCTCTTGCTCCAGCGTACAAAGGTGTTGTTCTCTAGAACAAGAGCGTTGTTCTAGAGAACAAGGGTGCTGTTCTAGAGTACAAGAGTATTGTTCGATAGAATAAGGGTGTTGTTTTAAAGAACAAGAGTGTTGTTTGATAGAACAAGGGTGTTGTTCTCTAGAACAAGAGTGTTGTTTGATAGAACCAGGGTGTTGTTCTCTAGAACAAGGGTGTTGTTTTAAGGAACAAGGGCGTTGTTCTAAAGAACAAGAGTGTTGTTTTAAAGAACAAGGTTGTTGTTCGATAGAACAAGGGCGTTGTTCTANNGCGTTGTTCTAAAGAACAAGAGCGTTGTTCGAGCGTACAAGGGTGTATTTCACTCGAAGTAGAGTGTGTGTCGAGAAACAAAGCCAGAACTCTTGGGAAGAATTAATTAATTCTCTCTTAATTACTATTGAACTTCATGGAAACCGCTAATTTTGAGCGATCTTAAAGCTCAATATCCCATGAAAACAGTAGATGATTTTAATTTTTCAGGAAAGAAAGTGCTGGTACGGGTTGATTTTAATGTCCCACTTGATGCCAGCTTCAAGATTGGAGATGATACGCGGATTCGTTCCGCGCTCCGAACGATTGAAAAAATAAGAAAAGACGGCGGAGCCGTAATCCTGCTCTCTCATCTTGGCAGACCGAA
>PLYR01000041.1 GCA_003153435.1 Bacteroidota bacterium | reverse complement strand
TTCCCGGCATGGTTATTCCCTTCAAAAGTCAGGCGGCTGACTTTGAGGTACCAGCCGGTGAGGTAGAACATCGATCCTCCAACATTCCCATTCCAGGAGATAATGGTCGTTGCCGGGTCTTCTCCTACAATGGTCATCCCATCATATCCATTGCCGGGATTATACAGTGAGTCATTGATAAGGTATGTTCCGGCAGGGAAATAGAGTACGTTGAAGCTATCCGCTGCCGAATTTTTCATCGCTAACAATGCAGCATTTATAGCAGGTGCATCGTTGGTGACTCCATCTCCCATAGCGCCGAACACCGTTTTTACGTTTTTCCAGCTATTCATGGGTCCGGAGAACTCTTCTCCGGTTTGATAATACTGCACCGTTTGTGCGCTCGTTACTAATGGGCTAGCCAGTATTAATAAGACGATGATACCGTGTATATGTTTTTTCATGCCGGAAAGGTTTAGCTAAGTGGGAGTTGAAAGAACAAGTTAAACCCTTTTTTTGATAAAACATATATCTCTCACTTTAAGATAATATTAGGAGTGCCGGAACAACGACCAATCAGGGAATCCCTGCAGATAATAAAAGGGACTCTTTAATCCTGGATAGACCCCATATCTTTATGGAAACAAAGGGAAAATTGTGGAATTGGCACGAATCATGCATCTGAAATACGAAACCGGGCAAAAATTCGTTTAACAGCTATCCCCCCTATTAAACTTTAATCTTATGCAGGCTATACTCAAGACTGTACAATCCCGTAAACTGGTTACTCTGGGGGTAACGCTGCTTTTCTGGGTGCCGGTGATCGTTTGCAGCTTGTTGCTGGTTTACAACACCATTCCTTATTTCAGCTTTAGCAGGAACTTCACATTTCTTCAGGAAAGAGGGGTTCTGTATGCAAAAACCATCTGGAGATGGAGTTTCTACCTTCATATTGCTGCCGGGAGCCTGTGTATCCTGACTGCTCTGCTTCAGTTTTCTTCCTGGATTCTAAAAAAACGCAGTGCTATTCATGTGATCTCCGGTAAGATTTATGTGTTCGTGGTGCTCCTCATTGGTGCCCCTTCGGGCTTTTACATGACTTTCTTTGCCAAAGGAGGAGTAGGAGAACGCTTATGCTTTATGATGATGGCGGTGTTCTGGTTTTATTCCACCTATAAAGGGTTTACGGCGGCTGCGATGGAGCGGAACTTCGTCTCTCATAAGAACTGGATGATCCGTTCTTATGCAATGGCACTCACTGCTGTCACTTTCCGGATCTATCACATCGTATTCCTCCTCGCCGGCCTCGGAGCTTTTGATAACTATGCTATTTCTCTTTGGATAAGTGTCCTGGGCAATGCAGCTCTAGCAGAACTATTAATTGCCCGCAGGAGCCGTAACTATCTTCAAACCCTCAAATCCTGATAAACCGCCACCATGAAAAACTTTCTTCGAATTACTGTGGCCTGTATGGCCTTTGCCGGAACCTATGGCTTTGCCGATCTGGTTCATGATGCCCAAAACGGAACCTTGATTCAATACAGCAAGGAAGAACCAGTGGCCAGTTCTATGCCTCTTTACAAAGGACATCAACCCCGGACAACCCTGGAAAACGCCCTTGCAACAGAAGCCTTTGTGAAAAAAGAAAATGCTCTGAGAGAAGTGAAAAAGAAAAAAGATCGCCTCAAACTGAGCGATCTTAATGTAGAGTCTTTTTCCAGAGGAGAAGTATTCATTCCTGAAGAGAGTGATTCTACCGCATTAGCCAGTGCTGTAACTGATAGTATTATTAAGCGCTAGCGCTCCTACTGTTTACCAATCAACATCAGAAAGCCGGTCAGTGCATAGTCTTTGTCATCTCCACCCCTGGCCTTCAGAATATAATAATAGGTTCCATCCGAAGCTCTTTTCCCGGAAGGCGTGTTCCCATCCCATGCCTGATCCGGAGAGGTCAGGTGTGCCAGTGTTACTCCCCAGCGGTCATAAATAGTGCAATCCAGAGAAATAATATTGGTCATATTGATGAAGAAAATATCATTGCTGCCATCCCCATTCGGAGTGAATACATTTGGGACGAGAATGGAAGAGGGTAATTCCCGAACGGAAATTATTTTCGAAGTGGTATCCAGACAGCCATATGCATCCTCCACAATAAGTATACAGGTGTAAATTCCAGGCGTTGAATACGTATGCAACCCTCCGCTTCCATTTCCTGTAGTGCCATCACCATAATTCCAATACCAGGTCACGGTGTTCGTGGAACTCTGATTGGTAAACAATACAGGAAGCGGAGCAATTCCATTGAATTGATTATCCGTGAAACCAGCAGTCACCTGATGCATGTTCACCGTAAATGAAGTGGTGGTGCTGCCGCAGGCATTCGTTGCAACCACCGTATACGTACCGCTGGTGCTTACCTGGATAGAAGAAGTCGTGGCACCTCCCGGCGACCAGAGGTAAGTGGTCGGGCCCAGGGTGGTGACAGAAGCAGTCAGTTGATCTGTTTGACCGAAACAGAAATCTGCTGATCCCGTGAGGACAGGATTCGGCTGAGGGTTGAACGTAATGGTGGTTGGCTTGGATGCCGTTCCGCAAGCGTTCGTAACCGTCAAGGTATAGGTGCCTGTTGTTTTAACCAGGATCGAATCGCTGGTCCAGGCTCCCGGAGTCCAGAGATAATTTCCTGTTCCGTGGCCTATCAGGAGAATGCTGTCTCCCGCACAGGATACCGCTCCTCCGACCATACTGATCAGAGGAACAGGAAAGGTTCCGATATTCCGAACACTATCACCAATGCTGGTGGTACAGCCTGCCGAATCGGTGATGAGGCAGTGATACAAATTCATCGGCAGCCCGATTGCTTTCGGGCCGGTTTGTCCAGTTGCAGGAGCCGGGCTCCAGTTGAATGTATAACCAAGCCCTGGTGTTCCTCCGTTTACGAATACTGTAATAGAACCATTCTGCTTCATGCAGGTCGATGCAACAGTCGAATCATTTGCAGTTAGCGGAGCAGAAGGCTGCGTAATAGCTATCGTCTTAATCGTTCCACAACCATGATGATCGGTTACATAAACCGTATATATTCCGGCGGGAAGTCCGGAGATCGTGGGAGTGGTGAGTCCGTTATTCCAGGAGTAGGTATAAGGAGATGTTCCTCCACCGGGCTGTGCCAGTGCCGATCCGGTAGCGGTTCCAAAACAGTTGACCGGAGAGACCAGAGTGATGTTTGTATAGAGCGCTCCATGAGGTTGGGATATGGTCACCGTCTGAGAAGTGGTACATCCGTTCTGATCGGTTAAAGTCACCGTATAGTTTCCAGCGATAAGTCCGGAAATAGAGGCGGTTGTTTGTCCACTGCTCCATGAAAAGGAATACGGACTCGTTCCCCCTGCAGGGTTTGCGGTGGCTGCTCCCGTTGCCATTCCGGTACAGTTGACATTCGAATTCACCGTGATGGAATCGGTGAGCGGTGCCAAAGGCTGGGCAATGGTGACGGTTTGATTCACGGAACAACCGTTATGGTCGGTGATGATCACGGTATAGATTCCAGCGGTCAGGCCGGAGGCAGAAAAAGTGGTCTGACCATTACTCCAGGAGCAGGTATAAGGACTGGTTCCTCCTGCTGGTGTGGTCAAAGCTGTTCCTGTGGAAGCACCAAAACAATTCACGTTGGTGGTGGCTGTGGTGATGGCGCTCAACGCACTTGGAGGTTGAGAGATGAGAGCCGTATCGTAGGTAACACAACCATTATGATCGGTAAGCGTGCAGATATAAGTACCTGCACTAAGACCCGAAGCGGTGGCTCCGTTCCCTCCTGATGGAGACCAGCTATAGGTATAAGGCGTTGCACCGGTAAGAGGGATTGCAGTAGCGCTGCCGGAATAATTACCGAAACAGGCCACATTGCTTAGTGTTCCCGTTGCCGTGATTGTTCCACCGTAGGTGACCACCGTGCTCGTGGTAAAGGAGCATCCTCCTGCATCATGGATGGTGCAGGTATAAGTTCCAGGTGACAGATTAGTGATGGTGGCTGTCGTATCCCCGGTAGGCGACCAGCTATAGGTATAAGGCGCCGTTCCATTCGGAGTGACGGTAGCACTTCCGTTATCGGCTTTACAGACAGCCATGCGGGAAGTGTCTTTGGCGGTGAGAATTGTTGGACTTCCGCCTACCACCAGCGTATCTTTCCAGATATTCGGGCAAAGGGTATTGTTGTCTGTAACGGTTACCACATATATTCCGGCAAGGAGACTTGTATCTTTAGGTGTAACCTGACCGTTGTTCCAGTTATAGGTAAAAGGAGGAACAGCATTGGGATCATAGATAGAATCGACCTGCGCTGCCCCCAGACGGCATCCTGCGAGGTTGGTTACATGCCCCGCTATACAAGTAGGACACGTGTTCAGATTTAGTTTCTGCACGAAACCTTTTCCTGTAACATACAGGATGTTGTCATCCTGAGGATCGAATCTCAGGTCATACACATCTCCCGATACCGCAATCGACTGATCATAAGCCAGAGAAGAGCTATACCGCTTGACTACTCCTGCGCATCCTACATAGATACGGTGACAACTATCCACATCAATTCCTGAATACTTATCAAAAGCCCCCCCTGGTAATGCAGTATTCAGCATGGCTCCGTTTGCTCCGTTATAGGCTCTGATGATGTGACCATCGTAGGTATAAACATTTGCACTGCAAACCACCATACCATTCACACCGGTTGACCAGCCTCTGGCGAAACCGGCGGCTCCACCATTCATAAAGCTTCCCTGTCCCGCTTCCATCATCAACGAAGGTTCATTGACTTTCCAGCTAGCTGTTCCCGGTGCTGACAAGGAGGTCTTCACCATTTTCGGAGCCGTAAGGGAAGAGTTGGGGCTACTGTTGGTGGTATTGGTTACGTAGATCGTGTTCCCCGAATTATCCTGAGCCAGGTAACAAATATCCTCCGTAGTGCCTGCGGTGGTCCAGGGACAATAGTTTGTTACCGCTGCAAAATTCGTATCGGTCTTATAGAGATGAGCCCCATTGGTGTTTCCTCCACCTACCCAGAGCACATTATTATTCTGCTTAAGGTTATAGCTGAAACGCCATCCGGGTTCATTCTTAGCGCTGAAGGCGGTAGTGATTGCTCCGGTAGCAGGGTTTAACATATAAACCGTATTTCCGCTTCCGAATCCATGGGCCACAATAGCCTTTCCGGAACGAAGCACGACCATGTCGCCGTAATCTCCCAGATTCGGAGATGCTGTAATGGCTGTCCATTGCAGAACACCGGTCGAATTGAATTTCTTCACTTCATAATTCTTCCCCGGAAAGCCTCCTCCACCGGTGGAGGTGCCACCACCCATGATGAATACATTGTGATTGTAATCCGCCCTGACCGTATAACCATCGTTAATAGTGGTGAACCCCGGTGCATTGCTCCAGACAGATACAAACGGATCAATCACTAATTTCTGAAGCTGATCATAATCGGGCACATCGAAAGAAACAGTCTCCTCTTTCAGGATGAACTTTACTTTCTTCTTATGTTTTTCATTGCCTACATAGGAAAGATTCGGAGCATAGTCTGTGATTGTACCATCTGGTATAAAGTTGATAATGTTTCCGGCCTGATCCATATTGATTCCATTCATTCCGGAGTATTTCATTTTCACAAGAGCCAGGTCACCTCCCGGATGTACGATAATGGTATACTTCACCCCCACCTTGTTTCCTGCATCTTTCGAAAAGCAATATTCAATATCAATATTGGGGTAGATATTCTGGTACGTGAGTTTTTTAAAAGCCCTCGCCGTGACTGAAACCGGTTTCCCTTTGCTATGGAGTACCATGTAGGAATAGTGATCAGGAACGGGATCAGATACCAAAAGCTTTGCATCCGGATTGGCATCTAACCATTGCAGATGAACATAGGCTGATTGATCTATAAAATGATCTTTGATTTTTTCATCGGTGTTTGCATCCGGATGTTCCAGTTCCTCCCTGGCCTCTTCCGCATCCTCCTCACTTTTCGGACGGATATTGATAATATGATAACTTAATCCGTTCGGGGAGAAATACATTTTCAATCCGCCGTTATTTATTCCATACTGCACCTGCATTTCCGCCTGGCCGTCGGGTTGATCGAACTGTCCTTTGTTTTCAATGAACACTTCCGACTTGAAAGGTTCCTGAATATTCCATTCCTTATTTGCAGCAACAGGATTGTGATGTGTTTGAGCCGGCATTGCGAAGCAAGACATAAATACCGGCATCATGAAGGCCAGGCCTCTTCCTGGGGTAGATGTTTTCATTGGGAGCGATTTATTCCGAAAACTGATTTTTGTCTCCGGCATTTGTTAAAAAGAGAGAGTCTTGAATCAAGGGAGGAGAATCATTAGATCCCTTGGTTCTAAGCTTAAGCCTGTTCTGCGTTGGAGAGCATTGAACTTTTCATAGGTTTTATTCTTAAAAATCACCAGGTGGATCAGAGCATCACCAGCACTGGTGTTTCATCATGATAAACGTACATCAAAATATCATCGCTTTATATGTGGGGGATGTAAATCAGCGGTGGCTTCAAGTTTTCTTTTCAAATGACAATTCATATTGCAATACTTTTCTGGTTATGGCAATGACCTGATAAACAAACATCAAAGACACGCTCATCACGCGAAAGCGCGTGATGAACATGTTAATTTTAGAGTGAAATATCCTGACCTCAATCCTAGAAACACTGGTAATAGATGCCTGTTTGTACTGTGATTTATGCAATCCATTTCCACTAGTATGTAATCCTTTTGCATGTGCATTGATCACTTTTGTGCTCTCCGAATGATGAAACCACATCGAATCAAATCCGTGGTCGTTTACTGGAATTAACATTTATCCCGATTAACATGAAAAAATTGACATTCTTATTACTCATTCTTACAGTCTTGTTGGCAGAACGCACCCATTCTTTTGCGCAGGTAAGTGTGCAAATCATCGTTGCACCTCCAATGATTCCTGTATATGTACAACCAGCATGTCCGATAGATGGATATATCTGGGCTCCTGGTTACTGGGCCTATAGCGACGATGATTATTACTGGGTACCCGGAGTATGGATTTATCCTGCACAGTCCGGTTTTTTATGGACACCAGGTTACTGGGGATATAATGATGGGTATTATGGGTGGAGTGCCGGATACTGGGGCCCTCATATCGGATACTATGGAGGAGTTTGTTACGGACATGGATACGACGGAGAAGGATATTCAGGAGGACATTGGGAGGGAGGATCCTTTCGCTACAATACCGCAGTAACCAATGTGAATACAACCGTTATTCATAACACCTATGTAAACCGGACCGAAGTCCACAGCAATTCCGGAAACCGTTCCAGCTTCAATGGAAAGGGAGGAACCACCGCGAAACCCACAGCTACTGAGCAAACAGCCATGAAGGAAAATCATATCCGGTCTAACTCCGCACAAGTTTCACATGAACAGTCTGCCGGTAAAGACAAGAATCAATTCGCCAAAGTGAACAAAGGACAACCCGCTACCACAGGAATTAGCAAGGTTGCTGGCGTTGCAGATCACACCCCTGCTCCAGCTCCTCATAGCAAAGAGCCCGCCGCTGCTCCGGCTCAACATGAACCCGTTCCGGCTAAACAAAACACCGCTCCGGCTCCTCACAATGCTCCGGTTCAACAACATGCTCCATCTGCTCCCCAGCATAGTTCACCGGCCCCACAACATAATGCTCCTCCGGTTCAGCATAATAATGCTCCCCCTGCTCAGCATAATACCCCTCCCCCACCTCAACATAATACTGCTCCGCCGCAGCAGCATAATTCTGCTCCGCCTGCTAACAACAGTGCCCCGGCTCCACATAATGCACCGCCAGAACGGCAAGCACCTGCTCCTCAACAGCACAGTGCTCCCCCACAACCTGCTCCGGCCCCTCACCCTCCAGGGGGTCAGGAACATCAGGGAGAAGGTCATCCCAGATAAATTCATGATTTCATTTCATGTAAAACCGGAAACATATTCACCCGACTTGTAATCTGTAAAATTTACAACATCCCGGTTTCAGCGTGTAAGAAATAAGGTGACACTTGTTCCCACCTTTGTTAGGACAAATCAAATGCATCATTTTATTTAAACGAAGGAGGCAAGCCATGGAAACCAAAAAACTGAATTTATACATCGTAGACGACAATCACCTGGTTGTGGCGGATCTCAGGCATTACCTGGGAAACAGGTTCGGAGCGGATGTTGAAATTTCCACATTCGATAACGGAGAAGATTGTCTGGCAGTGGTAGACAAAGACACTCACATCGTCATCCTGGATTACTACATGGAAGGGAAAAATGGTGTGGAAGTCCTGAAATCAATCAAGGCCATCAATCCTGAAACAAATGTAATTATGCTCTCGGGTAACGAGGATATGGCCGTAGCCGTTGAATCATTCCGCGCCGGAGCGAAGGACTTTGTACTCAAAGGAATCGGCGCCCGATCAAAGGTTACCAAGCTGATCTATACCATCCTTACCGAACCTCTTCGGATCTTGACCCGGGAATTCGGTATTTCGAGGTACTTATCCATCTTCTTGCTCACTTTCGTCACTGTGGGAATTGTGGTTGCCTGTGTATATGGGTTGACCAGGTAAAAGAATTCTTTATTTTTACAGTACTCGTTTTCTGATATAAACGTGATATATGTAACTCTTTTACGGCTACTTATGGTGCTTTCCATCCGAAAGCTCCTCACCTTTACTATAACCTTTCACAAACAGGATTAATTTGAAGCTATATATTAAATACATGGTTAGTGCCCGCTGTAAAATGGCGGTGAAAGAGGCCCTGAAAAGTTTGGGCCTGCACTTTATTGTTGTTGATCTGGGAGAAGTTGAAATCATGGAGGAGCTTTCTTCCGACCAGCTCGGACAATTGAAAGCCGCCCTCCTTGTTTCAGGTTTGGAGTTGATGGACGACAAACGGTCGGTGCTGATTGAGAAAATAAAAACCGTGATTACCGAAATGATCCATTTTTCGGAAGAAGCGCCTAAGACTAACTATTCGGATTATATCAGTGAAAAATTGAATTACGACTATACGTATCTCTCCAACATGTTTTCCGAAGTGAAGGGGATTACCATTCAGCAATTTATTATTATTCATAAGATTGAGAAAGTAAAAGAACTGCTGCTGTATGAAGAGCTGAATCTCACGGAGATTTCGTATAAGCTGCATTACAGCAGCGTTGCGCATCTTTCCAATCAGTTTAAAAAAGTAACCGGGTTGACTCCTTCGCAGTTCACCAAACTGAAAGACCGGAAGCGGACTCCGATTGAAGAAATCGGTAATGAGGGCTTGCGCGAAAAGTCAAAAGAATAAAATAAGAATATTTAACCGGCAAAAATGGAAGTAGCTAAGAGGCACGAAAGTCAGTATGCAAGGAGTTTGATTGAGGCCAGTCTGGATCCACTGGTCACCATCAATCCGGAAGGGAAGATTACAGATATGAACGAGGCTTTGGCTAACATCACCGGGGTGAGCCGGGAACACCTTACCGGAACCGACTTTTTCGACTATTTTACGGAACCACAAAAAGCACGGGAAGTATACCAGGAAGTATTTGCTATGGGATCGGTTGCCGATTCCCCGCTGACTTTAAGACACTGCAACGGAAAGCTCACCGATGTGCTGTTTAATGGCTCAGTATATAAAGACGACAAAGGAAGCGTACTCGGGGTTGTAATTGTAGCTAGAGACGTGACGGCACAGAAGCGGAGCGAAACGGAGCTGATCGAAGCAAAGGTATTTGCCGAGCTGGCCACTCAAATTGCGGAAGAAGCGAAGAGCAAAGCGGAGTGTGCGACACGCATTGCAGAAGATGCCGTAAAGGCAAAACAGCAGTTCTTGTCAAACATGAGCCATGAGATCCGTACGCCTATGAACGCCATTATCGGGTTCACGAAAGTGGTGCTAAAAACGGAACTAACTACCAAACAAAAAGAATATTTGTCCGCAATCAAGATCAGTGGTGATGCGCTGATTGTGTTGATCAACGACATCCTGGATCTGGCCAAAGTAGATGCCGGAAAAATGACCTTTATGCAAACGCCATTTAAGATGTCGGTGTCGATATCGGCTATGTTGCATTTATTTGAGACGAAAATTCAGGAAAAAAACCTGGAGCTGATCACCAAATATGACAGGCAAATCCCCGAGGTATTGGTAGGTGACCCCGTTCGCCTCCATCAGATTGTCCTGAACCTCGTCAGTAATGCCGTGAAGTTTACAAACCAGGGCACTATTACCGTAAGCGTAGATCTGCTAAAGCAGGATGAGGAAACAGCCACCATTCAATTTTCGGTAAAGGATACCGGAATAGGCATTGCGGATAATAAGATTGAGAAAATATTTGAGAATTTTCAGCAAGCTTCCAGCGGGACTTCCCGTTTATACGGAGGAACCGGTTTGGGACTGGCCATTGTGAAACAGCTGGTTGAACCCCAAGGCGGAACGATACGGGTGGAAAGTAAAATAGACGAAGGGACCACCTTCAGTTTTGTCTTGAATTTTCTAAAAACAAAAGCGGAAGCCGAACTTGATGCAGGTGCTCTGGAACTGGATACCGAAATCCCCAACATCAAAATCCTGGTAGTGGAAGACATCAGGCTCAATCAACTCTTAATGAAGACCCTTCTGGACGATTTCGGATTCGGGTGTGAGTTAGCCGCCAATGGGAAAATAGCCATTGAAAAGCTGAAGAACGATTCCTTTGATGTGATTTTGATGGACCTTCAGATGCCCGAAATGAACGGCTTTGAAGCTACAGAGTATATAAGGAACAAGTTGAAATTAGAGATCCCCATTATTGCACTAACTGCCGACGTAACCACTGTTGACCTGGCCAAATGCAAAGCAGTGGGCATGAGCGACTATATTGCCAAGCCCGTAGATGAGAAACTGCTTTACAGCAAAATTGTTGGATCGGTGAAAAAATCATTGCTAGTCAAACCCAAAGAGATACCCCCGGAAGTGACGGAGCAAATAAAATACACCAACCTGACGTATTTAAATACCAGAACGAAATCAAACCCCACGCTGATGCTGGAAATGATTTCCCTCTATCTGGAGCAAACTCCTCCATTGATTACCGCAATGAAAAAGACTTTCGCTGAAAAGAACTGGAATTCCTTGCAGAGTGCCGTTCATAAACTAATTCCTTCCTTTTCTATAGTCGGCATCCATAAAGACTTTGAAAGTATGGCAAAAAAAGTGCATGATTATGCTGGTGCCCAGCTGCAGTCGGCAGAAATATCAGATATGGTGCATAAACTTGAAAAGGTATGCGTACAGGCTTGTCACGAGCTGAAAGCAGAATTGTTGATTATAAAAAACAAAAACTCATGAAAACAGAAGCAAAGAAAAAACTATTCCTGGTCGATGACGACGCTGTGTTTCTGAAACTGCTTGCGCACGAGTTTCTGGAGTTGGACGAATTTATCATTGAAACATTTTCTACCGGAGAACAATTGCTTGCTCACCTTTCGGAAGATCCGGATGCTATCATTCTTGACTATCACCTCGACGGAATAGAAACCCAGGCGATGAACGGGATAAAAATTCTTGATGAGATCAAAGCAAGCAAACCAAGTATTCCTGTTGTCATGTTATCCTCCCAGGATAAGATTGAAGTGGCTGTCGAGTGCATGCACCACAAAGCCTTTGATTACGTCATAAAAAGTGAGACCGCTTTTATACGCATCAGGCAAATACTCGCTTCTGCTTTCCAGATTCAAAAGATGGAAAAGCAGCTTGGCTGGTATATGGATAGAATGTAGTACGCTCTGTCCTTACTTGCATTTCCCTAAATATGTGATTTTCACAACTTACTCCTCTTGTTGTGTAAGACGAAGAGCAACTCTAACCTGCATCTTTGTCAAGTGAAATAAATTCACACCTGTGCCTCCAGAAACGGCAAATCAAAACAAATCACATGAAAACGAACAAACGCATAGCCAGCATAGCGTTGGTTTCCCTCTTTTTAGTTGGAGCCTGCAAAAAAGAAACGGTTACCCCTCTGGTAGTCCGAGTTCAACCGTAATACCGGTACAAACCACCGTTCAGTCTACAGTAGCTATGGGTGGTGCTGCCAGTCTGGCTCTCCTTGCCGGATCTGCTATCAGCAGCACCGGAGCAACAGTTATTACCGGCGATATGGGTTTAAGCCCCGGAACTTCGGTTGGAGGTTTTCCTCCTGGAATACTGAATGGAACATTACATATCAATGATGGTATTGCCACCCAGGCAAAACTCGATCTGACCGCAGCCTATAATGATGCGGCGGGCAGAACCTGCACGGATATCGTCACGCTATCCGGTAATATAGGAGGGCTTACGCTTACACCCGGGTTGTATAAGTCAACCTCCTCTCTGGCCATCTCTTCCGGCGATCTTACCTTCGACGCGAAAGGAAATTCATCCGCTGTATTTATTATTCAGATTGCTTCCACGCTGACCACCACTTCCGGCCGTAAAGTAATCCTCAGCGGAGGGGCTCAAGCCTCCCATATTTTCTGGCAGGTAGGCAGCTCGGCTACATTCGGAACCACTTCTGTTTTTAAAGGAACCATTATGGCCATGCAATCGGTTACCTTTGATACCGGCGCCACTCTGGAGGGAAGAGGCTTAGCAAGAACCGGTGCGGTGGTGATGGCCGGGAATACTATTACCGAGCAATAGATTTCTCAATTTATAATTTATAAGCCCCGTGGCGCCTTGGGCTCCACGGGGCTTATTTTTCGAAATCCTCTTTCGCCTATTTGAAACTGAAAAAACGAATAGGTTCTGTGAAAAATACAACTTTTCAGCACGTTTTTGTAACACTTTCAGAGCCTTCTCCCCCCACCTTTGTTGAGCAGTAAATCAGCTGCACAAACACACATAAGCTATGGAAAATATAACTGAATTAAAAGGAAACTGGAACGAGACAAAAGGAAAACTCAAACAAAAATTTGCAGAACTAACAGAGAACGATTTGTTACTCATCGAAGGCAAGCAAGATGAGATGCTGGGCAGACTCCAGATAAAACTCGGAAAAACAAAAGAAGAAATAAAAAAACTTATTCAGGGGTTATAATCCCGAAAAGAAACAAGTAATTCAAATCATTAAAATAAAACAAATGAAAAAATCAGTAACTATTCTTGGAATGTCAGTCATACTTATCGGGCTCGCCTGGGCAAGCTGCAAAACACCGGCAGAAAAGGTGGAAAATGCTCAAAACAATGTAAACGAAGCACAAGCCGACCTCAACCAGGCAAACAGCGATTATCAAGCTGATATGGAAAAATTCAGGAAAGCAACCGCTGACAGCATCGAGGCAAATAATAAGAGCATTATTGCTTTCAAAGCCCGGATTGAAAAAGAAAAGAAAGAGACCCGTGAAGAGTATCGTAAAAAGATTGCCGCACTCGAAACAGAAAACACAGATATGAAAAAACGAATGGATGACTTCAAGGCTGATAGTAAAGAGAAATGGGAAGCTTTCAAATTGTCTTTTAGTAAGGATATGCATGAGTTGGGAGATAAATTCAGAAAGCTTACCGGATCGGAAAACAAATAACAGCTGAACCAAAAGCGCTAACCATACTTAAACGATTTAAAACAAACACCATGAAAACGAAAGCAATTACATCCCTTTTCTTCCTGCTTTTTGCTGCAGGGTCTATCCTGGCTCAGGATCAACAGCCAACTCCCACTGAAAGGATCCAGCCTAACTATGAAAAATACGGGCATACCTTAAATGCAGGTGTGGGAATAGGATATTACGGATATATCGGGCATCCGGTGCCTGTGGTAAACCTGAACTATGAATTTGACGTGGCCCATTCGTTTACGCTGGCTCCTTTTGTTGGATTTTACACCACCGGGAATGATTATTATTATGGTAATCCCCACGATGGCTATCGTTACTATTCTTACAGAGAGACCGTTGTTCCGATTGGCTTGAAAGGAACTTACTACTTCGACAAGCTCTTGAATGCCGGTCCAAAGTGGGATTTTTATCTGGCTGCATCTATTGGCTTCGCCATTGTCAACCAGACCTGGGATAACGGATACCTGGGCGACCGTAACGTTTATCCCGGACCAAGTCCACTATTCCTGGATGCACATATCGGAGCAGAATACCACTGTACAAATTTCCTAGGCGTATACCTGGACCTTTCAACAGGAGTATCTACAATCGGATTAGCTTTTCACCACTAAAAACTTAAAAAAATGAACAATCTATTATACACCATCGCGGTGATCCTGGTTATCATTTGGGCCATTGGTTTCCTGGGTTACAATGCAGGAGCTTTAATTCACATCCTGTTAGTCATTGCCCTCATCTCCGTTCTATTGAATCTGATTCGGGGAAACAAAAGGGCTTGATCTAATATCACTAAACCTATAAAACGAAATAAAATGGAAAATTCAACAGACCCAATGCGGACGATAGGCGCTTTGTTGCTGGGTGCAGCAATCGGAGGAGCCTTAGGGTTACTCTTTGCGCCCGACAAAGGCAGTGAGACCCGAAAAAAGCTTTTAAACAAAGGAGAAACGGCAACAGATGATCTGGAGAAGAAGCTGGAAGATTTTCTTGCCGAACTTAAAAAAGGAGCCACCCACCTTAAGGAGCAGGTAAAGGATTAACCAATAAATTTTTAAAGCTACTTCAAGGTAAAATTATGCTAACGAAATTAATGGAACCTCTCCTTAAGCGGACCAGTGAGTACGGAAAAGTAACCTATGAATTGCTTAGGCTGAAGATAGTCGACAAAGCATCTGATCTGACGTCGACTCTTTTTTCCAAATTTCTTTTATTCAGTTGCATGCTTGTATTTGCCTTTTTTGTCAATATCGGAGTCAGTCTTTGGCTGGGGAAGTTATTGGGAGCAAATTATTACGGGTTTGGGGTGGTCGCCCTGTTTTACGGATTAGTAGGTATAGTCCTTTATTTAACCCGTTCAAGGATTAAGGCGAAATTCTACAATTTCCTAATTCGAAAATTCTTGAATACTCCAAATGAGCATGAAACCAATCACTAACTCTACCGATCTCCGGCGAGCAATCCTTGAACTGGAGGATATGCAAACCCAGGAATGGGCCCTGATGAAAATGGAACTTGAGTCCATCGGGGAAAGTCTGAAACCAGGGAATCTGATAAAAAGTGCCGTACGTGATTTTGTGTCGGATAAGGAAGCGGGAAAAAAGGGAGAAGATACGGCTCTGGGAATTGCAGCAGGCTATCTGGCCAAGAAAACAGTGAACGGAATGGTCAGTACCTCCCTCGGGAAAACTGTGCAATTAGCCATCGAAGTTCTGACCAGAAAGAAGGGCAAAAATGAGGAGACCAGTTCCTTGTTTTCTGGAAAACGAATTATTGAATTCTTATTATCTCTAAGAAGGAATAATCGGAATGAATAGAGGAAACAGAGCGCAAAATCTCTGTTTTATGTGAAAATTGCAGTGATATCAAGGAATTCCCGCCTGATTAAGCCCCTCCCTGTTTTCTTTTCTCCGCGTTCCTTCTGACAGTCCGTATAGCAATCAGACAAATCATGCCGAAGATAAATGACAATAGACCGGCAAGTAGCGAAACCCCAAGCAGCCCAAATGCAAGGAAAGCTAAGGCAATTTCATACTGCAGGAATATCGCGCAGATATATGAAACGACTCCAGCACCAAGACAGATCCAGGCTAACCACTTCATGGCTTTACTCAGCCAGCCAAAAATAGATACTGCAGGATTTTCTTCGTTGGTTATTCGACTTTTATTTACTTCTGAATAGGTTTTCAAAAGCACAATGTCTTTACATCTTATTTTCTCTGAGGCCTTTTTAGGAGTTCCTCTTGAAGGAAGGGCGGGAAACAGGTGCTGCTTAAGGTCTTGGATCCCCTTAAATTCCTTGGTTTCAGACACGTGATATTCAACACTGGCAAGTTGTTTGCTAAAATCAGAAACATGTGTTCGACGAACGGAGAGTGTAGGTGCGGGTGCGGGTGTTGATGTTGTATGCTCTAGATAAACTCCTGATTCATATCTTCTGCACAAAAAAGAATGGGAAGCACAAGAGCTTAATAGTGCCGCGATTACCGCAGTAATTAGAGGGCCTTTGAGTTTAAGAAAATTGACAAACACTTATTGAACGATTTGATAGCGTACCAAGTTCCAGACTTTATAGGGAGTAAGGATTTCTTTTCGGATTACACCGACATTCTTTGAAAGATAAGTGTTAGTTGCGCTTTTGTTTTGTGTTGCATTTTGATTATCATGAAACAAAAGAACTTTCTTGTACCACGTATTCAATATTTTAAGGCTATCGTATTGATTTTCAAAGGCTACAGGATAACCACTGTCATATTGGCCTGTGGCCAAATAATCAGTCATTAGATAAGTACCTTTAATTGTATCCGCTCCGATATATTTATATACAGACAATTCGGTAATCCCACTAAATGTAAACACGGTATTCACCCAATTTCGGTATTTTCTAGCCTCAAAAGTGCTAAGCGTATACACATTAAAATATCCATAATAACCATTATAGTTTTGAGAATGTGAGGCGAGGATGGTGTCAACACCAATCCACGAAGAAGTAACGTATATACTATCTCGGGCATGACTAGCGCTATCTTGGTAAACCCAGTAGGTTCCAGGTTTAAAGTAACCATAGTCAATAAGGAGTTGAGGGACAGACATCCGTTGGTCCGGACCGAGAGTTGGCGAATCCTTCTTACAGGAATAAATCAGAATTATACAAATTAGTATTGAAAGAAGGGATAATGGTTTCATTAACCGTTGATTGAGTATGTGTTTGAATGACCATTTGTTCAAATATTGAAGAACAGATAGCTTATAAGCGAATATAAGAAAATTCTACAGATGCAATAGAGACGCTGAACTTGATACGGTTTGAAGAATTTTATGAAACATTAATAATTGGCGATTTAATTATTTAGTTTGACCAGTTTCCTTGTTAACATTTGATCCTCATAACCCGATGGCGCGGATATGCCGCGCGGGTTGTGTGTTTGCGTATCCGTGCCCCTTTTTTTTGCCGCCAATCTCGTCGAATTTATTATTGGATTTATAATCCATCAAGTCTGTCAACTAAGAAACAAAGGCTTATGAGGAAGCACAACTACTTCTAATACTCCTTCCAACTCAGCATAGTTTTTTTGCGCTGCTATAAATATAATCTTCTGGTTTTTCAACAAATCGTTCCTTCACTGGGTTCTGGTGGATATAATTCAATGACTCGACAATTGCATTGGAGTGATTCAATCGCGTAAATAAATCAATCCATCCAACTGCTGTGATTGTTAGAAAATGAGCGTACTCAGTATCTCTGATTTTAAATTTATCAGACACTTCAGTTCATTTTGGTAAATCATTAAATGTAAAGCAGCAATAGCAGGGATTGCAAATCCCTTTTATCAATTGATCTCATTGGGCATTTTAAAATAGGCACGGATATCCTTCACACAAAGCAGCCCGACATATCCGCGCCATCGGCTTATTTATCCGGGCCGATGTAGCAAGGCCCCCGTCACCGGAATATCCGGCAACTCCGGTTCCTGCAATGGTTGTTATGATGTTGGATGAATTGATCTTTCTAACTACACTATTTCCTTGGTCAGAAAATATAATGTTATAATACTTATCGGTGGTAATAAAGAATGGTATATTAAGTTCCGCAGTAAAAGCAGAGCCATTATCTCCGGTATACCCACTGGTCCCGTTTCCAGCGATTGTTGTGATAATTTGTCCGGGAAGTTGAACCATCAACATCATGGAAACAATAAAAATAAAAGAGGTTCTTTTTTTTGTCATAATCAATAACAGGAGTGCAGAGAATTAAGCCCCTCCCTGCTTTCTTTTCTCAACTTTCTTTTTTTGTACCAGTTTAGCAATTAGCCATATCAAAGCGAGCATGAGGGTTAATCCACAGGTAAGAATCGAGATCCCCAATAGCCCCCAGCACATTAGTAAGAAGTACATTGAATAATTGAGCCCTACTATGTATGTTAACAAATCTGCGAGGACTGCAAGACAGAGGCAAGTTAGAGATATGAATGCCATTACGATAGTTGTCCGAGCCAAACCTGACCGTTTAGGTTTACCTTCTTGAGTTATAAATAATTTTGTGATTTTTGAACGCGGCTTCAAAGTTACAATAGCTTCAATGCCTTTTTTAATTAGCGGCTGATATGTCAAATTAAGAGATGGGCTTATAAGCAGAATGTCATGGTGGGGATTTGTGTCGTTCAATACTTTTTTCCTCCCATGTCCATAAGAGGATATAGATTTTGTATTGATAGGACATTCCATCGAATGAAGTATTGGGGCCTGAGGAGTGGAGATTATAGCGATCTGTGTCGGTGTTAGATGCTCCATATATACCCCTGACTCATATCTTCTGTGCAGAAAAGAAGAATATGTGCAAGAGTTAAATAATATCGTAATAAACAAACCAACAAATAAGACTCTACATTTTAGAAAAAGTTTTGCCACTTATTGAACGATTTGATACCGGACCAGGTTCCAGACCTTATACGGAGTAAGGATTTCTTTTCGGATTACACCCACATTCTTAGCAAGATAAGTATTTGTTGCACTGTTGTTTTGGGTTGCATTCTTACTATCATGAAATAAGAGGACCTTTTTATACCACACATTAGATTGCTCAAGGCTATCGTATTGGTTTTCAAAAGTTACAGGATGACCACCAGGAAATTGGCCAACGACCAAATAATCAGTCATTAGATCAGTAGCTTTAATTGAGTCCGCTCCAATAAATTTATATACATTCAATTCTGAAATTCCGCTAAATGTAAAGACAGTATTCACCCAATTGTGGTATTTTCTAGCCTCAAATGTGCTAAGTGTATACACATCATAATAGCCATAATAGCCATTATAGGATTGATCGGGTGTAGCTAATAGGGTATCAATGCCTTGCCTTGACGAAGTAACGTATATACTATCTCGAGCATGACTAGCGCTATCTTGGTAAACCCAGTAGGTTCCAGGTTTAAAGTAACCATAGTCAATAAGGAGCTGAGGAACAGACATCCGTTGGTCAGGGCCAAGTTTGGGCGAATCCTTCTTACATGAACAAATAGCTAAAGCAGTAATTATCACAATGCAAAACGGAAATAATTTGACCTTTAAGATCTTCGTTTGAATAAACATATTTTCGTAACCCTCATTTTAAAAAGCGCCATAAACTCTTAAATATAAGAAAAATTAATGAAATGGTAATTCAATCCATTTACAATCATTGCTTAACAAAAAATCTTAAGACTCTCTTGATTTTTTAATTACTTAATCTAACCAACTTCCTAGTCAGTTTTTGAGGTCCCTTGTAAAGTGTGTAACAATAGATACCATCGCCTAAATCAGACAAATCAAATGAAAGGTTATATGCGCCACTATCTAATGCCTTGTTTTGAATCAGTGTTTTTAATTTTTTTCCAGACAAATCAAAAATTTCGAGAGTACACGTTTCAGGCTTTTCCAAATTAAAGCTAAATGTGGTTTCTGAACTTACAGGATTAGGGTAATTTCCAAGAGCATCACTATTAAGAGATGATTGAGTGTTATTTGTTATCGGTGGTGGAGAAGAACTTCCATGACCACCTACTGTAGTACTCTTTGTGCGTAAATCAAAAGCAGTATAATCAGGTTCGCAACCCGAATACGGTTGACAATTTGCAAGAAAATGTCCCCCGTTATTTACCGAGAGGCTGGTTATGTCAATGCCTTTGGTACTCCCAAGCACATCAACATAACCTTGAGTAGGTGATCCTCCCAAAGCCCCGAGATTTGCTGAGCCAACACTGAGATTGGAAACTGAAATTATTGAGCGAGGGTCTGTAGTTGGTATATATGGTGTTGGGTAAAATCCCTCCGGTGTGCCAAACCCAGCAATCGCAGGATAAAATCCCGAGATAGTTGTACTAGTAATTGGATTCTGGGCCAGGTAAAACAGATTATGCAGAAGCATGTAATCCAACCCGTTAAAATTACCAGTAAATCCTCCACCACCATCTTGCTGTGGACTGTCTGCAAAAAAACGATAAGAACTACCCCAACCACTAGGTGCGGCATAAAGAGCGTACACTGCGGGTGAACCTGGATCGACTTCAACGCCCAAAATATATGTAGGAGGCACCGCGGGAGAAATTGTCCTTGTATGATAATAGGGGCCCGTTTGAGGAGCGCTCGTGAGCAAATCGCGTACAGAACAATTGTCAATTGAAGGAGCATCATTAATGGAATGTGAATTAAGATACCGATTTAAGAGCCCATAAAATATCTCATAACCATACCCTTCCCATTGGCCTTGATGCACAATAGATCCCTTAACGTCTCCATTCCAGTCATCACATATTGCGGCGCAAATCATGGCTAGTCGAATATTTTGACGGTCATTGGAACCAGGACGACCTAAATCTGTCGCAAAATTATCATACAAAAACTCTGCATCACTTGGGATAAAATTATTAAAAGTCGTTCCTGTAATATACTGGGCAGCCTTTGCTATGCCATAACACCAAAAAAGACCATCCCCTCCTTGCTTATTACAAAGTTGAAGTCCATCTGGATAATGGCAATTCCACTCTTCTCCTGCGCCTGATGCCATGAATTCTCCATTCTCCAGATATTGGGTTAGAAGGGTGGTTTGTTGCTGCACCTCCGATACAAAGTCAATTACATCATATGTTACAGTTCCATTTATTTTTGTTAAATAGGTGTCAATAAAAGCAATTGACCCTTTCTCCACAGATCTTTCCACCAAAGCGTAACCCATGAGTAACCCAATTATATTATCAACACTTGGAGTGAAATATGAGTGATCGCAGCTTTCCATATTGCCGTTTTGTAACAAAGGAGAATATATATTATCATGAATGAGGGCATAATTAGAGGTAACCTTTCCATCTTGCCCAGGAATGCCATCATTTAAGTTATAGCCTATCTGACTTCCACAAACATCGTTTAATTCAGTATGAAGTCGTAAAAAGTTCACTGGAATATCATCTCTAAGTGTAAATCCATTCATATCTGTTGGTGCAGGATTTGCTGCGCCAGTGAATCCAATCCATTCTTGGTCCGCTAGGATGTCCATTCTTCTCAGGGCTTTCAACGCATATTTAAGTTCAGTTAATGCTTGATCTGTCGGCTGGTAGCTCCGCCCTAATAGCTGATATTCTGTTGACAAAACTCCCAGGTAATAACCCATATACACCGGGCCATCACCAAGCGACAACTCATCTCCATATTGGTTTCTTACAGAGCAAGGTACACTTTGGCCCTGATCTGGACCAACTGACACAAAATAGTTATTAAGCCTGGTACGGTAACTCCAGTATTTAGCTAGATTGGCAGCATCCTCGCTTTGTGAAAAAACGGAATTCCCAAACAACCCAAGAAAAAACAGGCAACAGATATATTTTATTTTCATGATTAATGTTGTTTTTCAAGTTTGGAAAGACGATTCTTTAATTCCTCATTCTCTTTCTTCATTTCAATCAAATAGAGCGTCAACTCTTCGATTTTTTTCAGGAAGAGTGCATCTGCCTCACCTAAATTAATTCCATTTTTCTTGACATCAGAAGCGCTTGGCACTTCAGGCAAATGTCCGTTCAAATCAATATACTGCTTCACCTCTCCAAGAGAAAGCATTTTGTGATTCTTTTCAAAAACGTAATCAGGCCAGCTGGTAACAGGTTCAACAAGAACTTCAACAGTATGCATCTGCCCTTTTACAGAAAGAGCATAAGTTATTCCATTGCTTGTCATATTTGATGTGCCTATTGCAACATTTCCCAGATTATCAAATGTCATTGATGATACTGGACTACTTGTATTCGTGTAGATATGTCCAAATCCTGCCGCATCAACACCAAAACCATATTGGTTTACACTATTCATTGTCCAAAGCGTAGCATTCGTAGCCGTTGAAGACGTTACTGCAACTTGCGTTTGACCCACAACCGGCAGAATCGTGAAGGCCGTATTCGCAACTACTGTTGCATCCGGGACATTTGTCTGATCTGCTGATGTCCCAGTGTTCGGAAGCATTGAGAAATAAATCTGACCGGCTCCATTTGCCCAAATCATACTACCAGCATTATTAGCAGCATGATTTAGTGCCCTCCATGTTCCTAAATTGGGGTCCCTGGTGGCGTTGAATCCCACATACCCGTTCCCGTAATTCAAACCTATCCCAGCAGCAGAACCAAGATTAACTTGAGATCCGCCACCACCGCAAAGCATGGTTCCATATGCTTTTTCAATCCTCAGACCTTCAATTCCGTTGGATTGAAGAATTAAATCGTTAGGTGTGGTAGTCCCTAAAATCGCCATGTCGGCTGGGAGAAATGAATTTCCACAAGTCGTCCAGGGATAACAGCTATTGAAGGCAGGCGGAAGAGGGTTTCCAACAGAACCTGGACCTGCAAATGAAAGCGGATATAGAACCCCATTAGGGTCAGCAACCACCATACTATATCCAGTACCGGAAAGGCTAGTGAGTGTCGTTTGATTAGCGACTGAAAGATTTCCGT
>PLYR01000115.1 GCA_003153435.1 Bacteroidota bacterium | reverse complement strand
GGGTGTTTTACTATTGTTGCCCTAGATGGATTCGAACCACCACAAACTGAACCAAAATCAGTTGTCCTGCCATTAGACGATAGGGCATCAAAAGGATTGCAAAAATAGCAATTTAATTTTTCCGGCAAAAATTATTTCTAAAGCCTGTAATCCAGGAAAGAGAAGGGCGGGATATTAAAGCCTGATTAGACCTTAGGGTCCTCATTTTCAGATCGCTATTTTTCCTAAATTCGCAGGCTATTGATCACCAGACTCTGAAATGACAAATTACAAAAAACTCAATAATCTAATCGGCTGGATCGTTTTCGTTCTCGCTGCTATCATATATTGTTCTACAATAGAACCTACCGCAAGCTTTTGGGATTGTGGAGAATATATAGCCACCTCTTACAAACTGGAAGTTGGGCATCCTCCGGGAGCGCCTCTATTTCAAATGATAGGAAGAGTTTTCTCTCTCCTTGCTTTTGGAGATCTTGGAAAAGTAGCCAAAATGGTGAATATTATGTCAGCGCTGTGTTCTGCTTTTACAATCCTTTTTCTCTTTTGGTCCATTACCTACATTGCTAAGAAGTTTATTGCAAAAGGGGAGGAATTAACCAAGGCACATCTATATGCAATTATGGGAAGTGGATTTGTAGGCGCCATGGCTTATGCATTCACAGACTCATTTTGGTTTTCGGCGGTGGAAGGGGAAGTTTATGCCATGTCCTCCTTTTTTACAGCCATTGTTTTCTGGAGTATCCTGAAATGGGATGCCGAAGAAGACCCAGGTACCGCAAATCGCTGGCTTATTTTCATTGCATACCTCGTCGGCTTGTCTATAGGTGTTCACCTGCTCAATCTCCTTGCAATACCTGCAATGGTATTTGTGTACTATTTCAAAAAATTCAAAACCACGAATGTAGGGGTGCTGATTACCGGGGTCATATCTGTATTTATCCTGGGTATGGTTCAGGCTGTCATCATACCACAGGTAGTTTCGCTCGCTGCAAAATTTGAACTCTTCTTCGTCAATGGCGCTCACCTGCCATTTAACTCAGGAACGATCATCTACTTTATGACAATAACCGCCCTCATCATCATAGGGTTAAGATATAGCAGAAAAAAAGGGTATATACATTTCAATACTGGGATACTTGCTTTTGCAGTGCTCATCATTGGGTATTCATCTTTCTTTATGTTGGTAATTCGCGCTAATGCAAAGACACCTCTGAGTGAAAATGACCCTTCGGATGCAGTAAAACTTCTTTCCTATCTGAATAGAGAGCAATATGGCGACTGGCCGATTACCTATGGTCCCTATTTCAATACACCGGTTGACCGGCATAATCCATATAAAGGAGGAAGCCCGGTCTACATTAAGGATGATAAGAAAAAAAACTATTCAATGGTGTATGACGGCAAAGAGAGTGGTGGATATAACTACGTCCCTGCAATGTCAACGATCTTCCCCAGGATGTGGAGCTCTTCCCATGAAAGAGATTACAAGGAATGGGCAGGTATTAACGGAGATGGAAAAGGGGAGAAGGTAACCTTTACAAATGGAGGTGAGTCAGAGACTCTGGTTAAACCTGCATTTTGGAGTGAGAACATGGTTTATTTTGTGAAATACCAATTGCAGTGGATGTATTTTCGTTATTTTCTTTGGAATTTCGCAGGACGACAAAACGATATTCAGGGCCACGGAGGCCCACTAGATGGGAACTGGCTAAGCGGGATTCCGATTGTGGATAAGATAAACCTTGGACCACAAGATAACCTTCCCGAGAGTATTACCGGAAACAAAGGGTATAACCGATTCTATCTTCTTCCACTGTTGTTAGGAATGATCGGACTCATCTATCAGATCAATAAAGACTGGAAAAATGCCTTGGTTGTATTCCTGTTATTTTTCTTCACCGGGTTGGCAATTGTAATTTACCTGAATCAATTTCCTAACCAGCCCAGGGAGCGGGATTATGCTTATGCGGGTTCATTCTATGCCTTTGCGTTCTGGATCGGATTGGGAGTCTATGCCATCTGGGATATGATCAAAAAATACCTCTCGCCTAATTTGGCAGCTATTCTGACTACTGCTTGCTGCACGTTGGCGGTTCCGGCAATCATGGGCAAAGAAGGCTGGAATGATCATGATCGGTCTCACCGTTATACTTGCCGTGATTTTGCAATGAATTATCTGAACTCCTGTGCAAAGAATGCAATACTCTTCACCAATGGGGATAACGATACATTCCCGCTTTGGTATGTTCAGGAAGTAGAGAACTTCAGAACGGATGTCAGAGTAGTTAACCTAAGTCTTCTTCAAACGGATTGGTATATTGATCAGATGAAACGTAAGGCCTACCTTTCTGATCCTGTTCCTTTCTCCCTCACTCCGGATAAATATGTTGCTGAAAAGCGCAATGTGGTTTATATGATGGACAAAGGACTTGATGGTTACTTTACCTGCCGGGAACTCATTGACTTTGTAGCCAGCGACGATCCTGCCAAAAAGCTGTATCAAGGAGCAGATCAGGCACCGATTGATTACATTCCGACGAACAAAATCAGGATTCCGGTTGACCGGAAAAAAGTTAAAGAAAACGGAACAGTTCCTCTAGATACTCCGGATAGTCTGATTGTAAACAATATTGACTTCATTCTGAAGAAACCAAGCCAGATGCTGATGAAGAATGATTTGATGGTGCTCGATCTACTTGCAACCAATAATTGGGACAGACCCATTTATTTTGCGGTGACCACAGGAGATGAAAGCTATATGAATCTGCAGCCCTATTTGCAGCTTGAAGGACTTGCATACAGGCTAACTCCCATCAAGAGCAAAAATGCCGGAACAAGAGGCCGAGAACAAATGCGACAAAATACAAGTATTACCTATAAAAATATTATGGAGAAATTTGTATGGGGAGGAATGGATAGCCCTAGCATTTATATGGATGAAAACAATATGCGAATGGCTGTAAACCTACGTCTTCAAATGAGTTCCCTGGCGGAAGCATTGATTGAAGAAGGAAAGAAGGATTCCGCTCGAAAAGTCATTGAAAAGTGCATGGCTGTGATGCCAGAACGGAACATCCCCTATGACGGAGCCATGTATTATCTGGTGCAAAATTGGTACAGAGTGGGTGGTGGAGATGCATGTAAAGTACTCGCTATTCGACTCTTTGATATCTATGAGAGAGAAGTGAATTATTTATACGGGCTTAAGAGAGACAATCCTTCAAGAAATGTTTCAAATAATGCAAGGCAAGCTGTTTCTATTCTGCAGGGACTTGTTCAGTTGACTGAACAATACAAAGATTCCGTGCTTGGAAAGGAATTTAAAACACGCTATGAAAAAATAGGCGCGAAGGCACAAGCGATTGCCCCAATGAACCAGTCTGACCAGGAGTGAGCCGGACGAGACCGTATACATAAATTCTTTCCGATCATCATGTATTTAGTACGCCCTCCTTTCCTTCTTAAAAAGTTTTATCCGGAACTTTTATGGAGGGTAAAAACAGATGAAAAAATTATCTATTTGAGTTTCGATGATGGACCTCATCCCGAAATTACCGGATGGGTTCTGGATCAGCTGAAAATATATAAAGCAAAAGCAATTTTTTTTTGTGTGGGTGAAAATGTGAAGCGATATCCTGAAATGTATGCCAGAATCCTAGCTGAAGGACACCTGACCGGTAACCACACCAATAATCACCTCAACGGTTGGGAAAGCGATTCAAGAACATATCTCAGCAATGTAATTACCTGCTCACATTCAGTGAAGAGTGTTTTTTTTCGTCCTCCTTACGGCCGGCTAAAAAAGTCGCAATCTGCTCGAATCCGGCTAAGGTATACGGTCGTCATGTGGGATGTATTAAGCGGAGATTTTGACCGAAACACCTCTTCAGAAAAATGCCTCGAAAACACACTAAAAAATTCCAGGAACGGTTCTATCGTTGTTTTTCACGACAGTTTAAAAGCTCAGACGAATTTGTATTATACCTTACCCAGATATCTGGAGGCCATGCAAAAATCGGGCTTCCGTTTTGATTTACTTACTTCTTTATCTCCACCGGCAAGCCCGCTTTCTTCCAGTCGTTAAAGCCCTTGCTCAGATTCACTACCTTCTTGAAGCCCTGGTCTTTTAGATACTGCGCTGCATCAGCACTCCGGCCACCCCCGGCACAATATACATAGGTTGTTTTGTTCTTGTCAAGTTTAGCAAACTCCTGTTTATAAGTGTTCTCTGTATAATCAATCATTTTTGACCCTGCGATATAACCTTTTTCGATTTCACCTGGAGTTCTCAGGTCAATCAATACCCCATCTTTTTTCTGAAGCATTTCACTGAATTTCTTCGCATCTACATTTTCTACAACCGGCGACTTTGCATCTTGTTGCGCACTTAAGCCAATTGAGAACATAAGTGCAAGTGCTAGACTGACAATTTTGATTTTCATGATGTTATTGTTTTTTAGGTTATTTGTTCTCAATGAGGGGAGCGCCGGCTTCTTTAATTTTGGCGATTCCACCATGTATATTCCGGAATGAGGAAATACCATGTAGTTTTAAAAGGGAGGCTGCGATCATAGACCTGTAACCTCCGGCGCAATGAATCAGGTATTTTTTTCCGGGCTCAAAGAATCGAATGTTTGATTCGAGTTCAGAGAGAGTCATCAGTTTTGCACCACGAACATGACAAGCATCGTATTCGCCCTTTTTGCGTACATCTATGATCACTTCCTCCTCATCCTTAATCAGGGAACAAAACTCTTCAGGGCTTGCTGATTCAATACGATCAAGCTTTAGATTGGAATCCTTCCATGCTTCGATGCCGCCTTTAAGAAAGCCCCGGACTTGCTCATATCCTACCCGTGCAAGGCGAAGAATACATTCTTCCTCCTTCCCTGCTTCCGTAATAAGAACCAGAGGTGTATTAATATCAATCAAGGTTCCTACCCAGATTGCAAAACTGCCCTCCAGGCCGATATTAATAGACCGTGGAATAAATCCTTTTTCGAAAATTTCGGGAGCTCTGGTATCAAGAATCATAGCTCCGGAAGCTATTTCGCTTTTTATTTGAGCGACAGTAAGTGGTCGAAGATTTTTTTTAATAACAGAATGAATTTCTGCATAACCACTTTTATTGATCTCTGCATCCTTGAAAAAATAGGGAGGTGGAGCAGTTATACCTTCTGTCAAAACCTGAATGAAGGCTTCGCGATCCATCTTTTGCAATGCATAGTTTGTTTTCCGCTGTTGCCCAAGTGTGGACCAGGTTTCTTTCCCTATATTCTTGCCACAAGCTGAGCCAGGTCCATGAGCCGGGTATACGATAAGGTTATCATTCAAAGGAAGAATTTTATTGCGGAGCGAATCGTACATCATCCCTGCAAGTTCTTCTTTGCTCATTTTTCCATCCAGAAGATCCGGTCTGCCCACATCACCTACAAACAGAGTATCACCTGTAAAAATGCAATACTCTTTTCCCATCTCGTCAAACAATAGATAACATGTTGACTCAGGTGTATGACCGGGTGTATGAATTACTTTTATCTTTAATTTGCCGACCTGGAGTATCTCTCCATCTGCAGCATGGTGAACCTTATAGGATGTATCAGCCATTGGACCAAATACAATTTCTGCACCGCTTTCTCTGGCAAGATCAATATGACCTGAAACAAAATCTGCGTGAAAATGGGTTTCCAGTACATATTTTATCCGAACATTTCTTTCTCTTGCCTTCTTAATATAGGGTTCCGTTTCACGTATCGGATCTATGATAAGAGCCTCTCCTTCTGATTCAACATAATACGCAGCTTCTGCTAAACAATTTGTATACATCTGTTCAATGTGCATGATAAAAAGATTTAGCGTTTAAATTAATGGCCAAGGAATAACTGTTGCGAAATTATAAAAGCTCCAATAGCAAGTATAAACCAACCAAATGCCGGCTTCAGCCTGGGACCGGAAACGAAGTTTGATAGATACATTCCTGCGAATATTCCAATGATTGAAAGGCTTGAGAATAATATCAGAAAAGGCCAATGCACCGGTTCCGGGTTTCGAATGTCACTTATAAAACCAATCGATGAATTTATTGCAATGATCATCAACGATGTTCCGATAGCTCTTTTCATCGGTAGCTTCGCAAGCACTACGAGGGCTGGAATAATCAGGAACCCTCCACCTGCACCTACTAATCCTGCTAGAAATCCAACACAGCAACCTCCAAGCATGATTTGTATATAAGGGTATCCTTTATCCGTATTTTTTCCGGCTTCCGGCTCAGTCAGATTCATTGGTCTGATCATAGAAAAAGAAGCCGCTAGCATCAGTATGGCAAAGATCAGCAACAAAAATACATCCTTACTTACGCTAAGGGTATCTGTGAATTGCAGGTGTTCAGGTATTGCTGGAGATAACCGGGTTCGGGTGAAGAAAACAGTAACGATTGAGGGAAGGCCAAATACCAGCATGGATTTTACACATACTAACCTTTTATACATGTATGATAGCGCCCCGGTAAAAGAAGCAATGCCGACAATAAAGAGTGATTCAGGTACCGCTTTTTGTGCAGGGATATGGAACAGGTATACAAGAACCGGAACAGCAAGAGCTGATCCCCCTCCACCGATTAGACCCAGACTGACTCCAATCAATATAGCTGCTGTATATCCCGCTATCTCCATCGTTCAGGAATTACAGGCTTTTAAGGTTTCTAAAATTTCAGAAAGGCACGGATACTTCATGGAATATACAGAGTTCTTACCAGCTCTTAAACAAATGAGTACATCCTTCCCTCTGAGAATAGATAATTGCTGAGAAACAACGGCTTGTTCCAGGCCCAGAGCCTGCTGAATTTGACTCACTGTGCAAGCTTGATTATGAGCGATCAGATCAACAATACTTAATCTTACTGGATGAGCCAGAGCTTTTAACATTTCTGCCGCATGCTCAATTCGCAAGGCGGTGACGGGAGACCTAAGCATTTGGTGGATTTATCCTGCAAATATAGATAATTAAACATATATCATAATTAATATATGTTGACTCCATTTTAATTTTGCAATTTAGCGTTGAGCAAGGCTAAACTGTAAAGGATTACCGGAAAGCAGATGAAATTTTATGAAAAATAACGCGTGGTCAAAATTTCCCAGACTTGAATCGCAAAGAATGATTCTCAGGGAAATTGTAAAGGAGGATGCTGCAGCTCTTTTTATGCTTTACAGTAATCCTGAAGTGATGAAATTCCGAGGAGCCGATTCTTTCACTGTTATGAATCAAGCTTTGGACCTAATTCAAAAATTTAACAGCGACTTCACTACACAAGGCGGAATCCGGTGGGGATTAACCTTTTTGGGAAAGGAAAATGAATTAATAGGAACTGCGGGATTTAACTCCATTGACTGGAGACATCAGAGAGGTGTAATTGGTTATGAAATACAGCCAAGCCTTTGGAATCAGGGATTGATGACTGAAGCGCTTAAGGTAATTTCTGCATTCGCATTTCATGAATTAAATTTGCATACCATCGAGGCTAATATTGCTCCTGCCAACATTGCTTCAGAAAAGGTACTGAGCAAGCTCGGATTTATAAAAGAAGCTCATTTCAGAGAAAACTGGTACTATAAAGGATGGTGGGATTCCGTAATATACAGCCTGCACAATAGGTAATCTGGAATGGTTTAGTGAGCCTGTTCCAGGCTAAAGCATTGAAATTAATTTAAGGATTTTTAGCAGGGGGGCGGTTGAAGCGAAGACTTACAAAAAGCTCATGTGATCCAGTACTGTAGTTCTGGATGTTGGTAGTTGCAAAATCATATGCATAACCAATGGTGATATTGTCCCTGAATGTATATCCAATTAACCCAACGATAGCATCCAAATTTCTATAAGACCCTCCTACCCAAATTTTGTTTCTATAGATTACCCTTACTCCAATGTCGAATTGAACAGGGGCAGGATCAACATAGCGGGCGATAAAAGTAGGTTGAATAGTAAACAATTCATTGATAGGATACTTGTAACCGCCCATAAGTGTGTAATGCCTTTGAATTACACTTTGTGTACTTGCCATGTAATCGAAAAACCTAAGCTTGTTTTCCACTATTTCAGGAATGGAAAATCCTACATACCAGATGTCCTTATTGTAGACATATGCTCCAAAACCGAACTCAGGCATCAATACACTTTGAAGGCCATTGCTCATAACCAGATCTCCCTGGTCATGCAGGATTATTTGAGAGCCATCGACCATATATTGCAGTATCCCACCCTGTACACCAAGAGAAATCTTAATATCCTTTGTGATTTTGGCATGATAGGAATAAGACAAGTAGCAACCAGTCCTGCGTGAGGGTCCGGTTATGTCTGTAAATATTTGGCCACCTACCCCGAAGTGAGGGTTTTTCAGACCTCCGTTGATACTGAGCAGATAAGTCCGGGGAGCATCAGTGATTCCAAACCATTGATATCTGTTGATAGAAGATGCTTCGATATATGGATTTTTTCCCGCGACTGCACAGTTCTCTGCATAGTCATTCAGCATATATTGGCTGAAATGGGGCAATTGCTGAGCATTGAGTAATCCAGCCCCAGACAGCAAGAATATGTATGTTAAGAGTCTTTTCATCATCTCATGATGGTTATTGAGCCTGAATATTTTGTTTTATAAAGAGGATCATTCAAATTGACCAGGTAGTAATAAGTTCCAACCGGAAGAGGCTGACCTTTATACGTTCCATCCCAGTCATCCTGGTAATTTTTTTCCTGGAATAATAATTCACCCCAACGGTTATAGATCTCCACAACGTTGTTCGGGAATTTGTGGATATTATCAATCGCCCAGCGGTCATTCACACCGTCTCCATTTGGTGTAATACCATTTGAAATGATAAGCTCTGGAAGTACCGTTATCATTACGGTATCACTTGCCATACAACCGTTTGCATCAGTCACCGTAACGGTATAGACTGTGGTTGTGAATGGGTGAACGTCAGGATTCGCATTGGAGGAATCATTTACAGTGGCCGAAGGTGTCCAGTGATACAAAACACCAGTAGGACAGGTAGGATTACCACCGATAACGGCACTTCCGTTTGTAAGAATACTCTGGTCCACGCCTGCAAAGACGACTGGTGGGGGGTTAGAGGTTACTGTAACCTGTGCTGTATCTGTACAACCTGAATTACTGGTGATCAAAGCATAGGTTGTAACTCCTGCTGGGGGTGTTACCATGGTTTGCATGGTCGCGCCTACTAGTGGAGAAAAGCCTGGCATCAGGTACCACGCATATGAAGAAGCATTTACGCTCAAGGTACCGTCAAGCATCACTGCGCCTAGTGTACAGAATGATTTATTAGGGCCGGCATTCGCTTCCATAGAGATTAACGGCTTGAGCGTATCTGCAATAACTTGTTGACAGCCATTGGTGTCTTTCACCGTTAACGTGTAATCTCCTCCGAGCAATCCAAACAGATTCATGTTTGTGGAAGTAAAGCCGCTCGGGCCAGACCAGGAATAAGCATAAGGTGCAACCCCACCGGCTGGATGAGTAATGATGCTTCCAGTAGCCACATTATCACATGGAGGGGCAACCATTGTATTCGTAAAAGTAAGTGCAGGTGGTGATGTAATCGTAATCATCTGGCTGTCGATACAGGCGTTATTATCAGTCAGATGAAGCGTATAGTTTCCAGCACAGAGCATAGAATCAGTCAAAGTGGTAGAGCCACTTCCAGGGCTCCAGGAAAAGAGGTAAGGAGGAGAACCTCCTGAAACATTAAGTGTTGCTTTACCATTGCATACGGAGTTACATACAAGGTTAGTCAGTTGTGGAGCACTGAACGATATGGCCGAGGGCTGAGTAACTGTAAAGCTGACAGAATTTGCACAACCGGAGCCATCTGTTACCTGAACAATGTAAGCTCCAGGGCACATACTTGACCCGTTAGGTGTATTTTGACCTACTCCAGGGCTAGGTGCCCATAAATAAGTGTAAGGGCCACCGGATCCGCCGCTTGCAACCACAGAGTCTCTTCCATTGCAGCTTCCATTACAAACGATGTTCTTAAGGGAATTTACTATCGATGGACTGTTTGAGGAGTTGATGACCATACTGAATGTCTGCGCACAACCTGTTGCATCTGTAATCACCACCGAATCAACTCCTACACACAGATTGTTTTGTGCTGATAATGGTGGCAAAGCACCTGTCCAGGAATAAGTATAAGGAGAGCTTCCCCCTGTTGGATTCAAAGAGATGGAACCATTACAGAGTGCACAAGATGTAGGGATGACAATCTGATGCGTATTGTAAATAGGCGGTTGAGTGATGGTAGCGGAATCAATCCGGATACAACCGTTTTTATCGATTACCTCGATGTAGTAAAGTCCGGCACATTGCCCAACAATGGAGGGAACAGTTTGTCCACCAACCGTCCAACTATAGTTATAAGGTGCCGTTCCTCCCACCGGTGTAACAGTTGCGCTTCCGTTACAGATTCCGTTACAGTTAATATTTGTAATGTTTAGTATAGAAGGTCCGGGTCCGGGCGTATTGCTGATCGGATAGGTGGGCGATGTAGAACATCCGTTCGCGTCAGTGAGACCGAGAGAATAAAGACCTGCGCAGAGATTACTTGCTGTAGCAATATGTGACCCATTACTCCAGTTATAAGTATATGGTACTATACCTCCAGAAGCGACAACACTGATGGAACCGTTACATACTCCACACAATGCTCCGTTTATAGTAGGTGTAGCGCTTAGAGCAGCTGGGGTCGTAATCGTATCTGCCTGAACAATGTTGCAACCATGTGCATCAAAAACAGTAACAGAATAGTTTCCTGCACAGAGGCCTGTAGCTGTTGGGCTGGTCTGGGCGAGCGGATCTGACCACTGATAGGTATATGGGGCAGTCCCGCTGGTCATGGTCACCGTGGCTGTACCAGAGCATACCCCGAAGCAGGTTGGATTGGTATGGCTGGAGGTTCCGGAAACAAGAACAGTAGGGGCCAGTGTAATAGTGAAAGACGAGGCACAGAGATTGGCATCCGTAATTTGAACAGTATAAGGCCCAGGGCATAAGTTTGTCACAGTGGCCGCCGTTGAAACGGGGCTGGTCCAGGAATATGTATATGCACCCGTTCCTCCGGTCGGGGCCAGGGAAATCTTACCATCGCATATTCCGGAACAGCTTGGTGAATGAACAGCTGGATTTGCAACGACAGGTGGTGGTGAGGCAAGTTCTACTCGTTGAATGTAGACACAGGAATTAACATCAGTGACTTTCAGGAAGTAGCCTCCGGCACAAAGATTCGAGATGTTCGGTAGGGTATGCGCAAGATTATTATTTAAAGAGTCATACCAAGCGTAAGTGAATGCTGGTGTACCTCCAACAACGAGTGTACAGTTAGCAGTACCATTACAAGTCATGAAACAGGTCGGGTTTGTTGTATGGATTGTATCCGCAGTAGGACCACCTGTGTTGTTAAGTGGAGGAGCAGCAATTGTGGAGCTACAACCGTTGACATCGGTAACTTTAACCAGATAAATCCCGGCACAAAGTGAATTCAGATTAGCAGTGGTCTGAGAAGGAGTGGTTGACCATGAATAAGTGTAAGGTATAGTTCCACCAGCAGGTATGATACCCATGGTTCCATTGCATACCCCACAATTCGAGTTGCCTACGGCAAAGGTTCCAGAGATAGCAGCAGGATCAACAACATTTACAACCTGTGCATTTACACATCCATTCACATCGTTGACAGTTACGGTATAAGCACCTGCACATAGACTACTAATGGAAGTTGTAGCACCGGGAGTAGGCGACCAGGAATAGGTGTAAGGTGCTGTGCCACCAACAGGTGATGCAGTAGCGGTTCCGTTACAGGATCCATTACAGCCAGGGTTTGTTCCGCTGCTTCCTGCCAATAAGGGTGCCGGCTGTGAAATGTTGGCTGTCTGAGAAACGTTGCAGGAATTGCCATCGGTTACTGTTAGAGTCCAGGTTCCAGGACAAAGCCCACTGTAATCTGGTAGCGTATTAACTCCAGGTGACCATGAATAGGTATATGCACCAACACCACCGCTTGTAACAGAATGGATAGATCCGTTACAGACACCACTACAAGTTGCATTGGTTGGAGTGAGTGTAATATTGATTGCAGGTGGTTCTGTTATGATTACACTCGCTATCGCAACACAACCATGGGCATCACTTCCTGTTGCACTATAATTGCCGGCACACATCGAGGTAAGCGTGTCCATGATCTGATTACCTGGTGCCCAGGTAAAAATATAAGGTGCAGTACCACCGCTGCCAACAGCAATTGCTGTTCCGTTGCAGACCCCAAAACAAGTGGCATTAGTAGAAGTAATGATGTCGGTAAATGGAGCTGGTTCTGTAATCAGTGAGGTCTGAGTTGCTGTACAACCATGAACATCTGTTGCAACTACCGTGTAAGTGGTCGGACAAAGGTTGGAAACATTCGAAACAAGAGCTCCGTTCGACCATGAATAGGCGAATGGAGAAGTACCACCGGTGATGACAGCGGAAGCAGAACCATTACAGAATCCATTACAGGTTACATTTGTGGAGGTTATTGCTACTGTGAATATGCCCGGTTGAGTAATCGGATAAATAACGGTCTGCGAACACCCATTCGCATCAGTACCAGTGAATGTATAATTTCCTGGAGCAAGTCCGGATATACTGTTTGTAGCCTGTCCTGAAGTCCAAGTATAAGTATACGGTATTGTTCCTCCGCTCATGTTCACAGTAATACTGCCGTCATTGGCTCCGTTACAACTTACATTGGTTATAACGGGAGTCAAAACAAGTACTGGGGGAGCAGTGACTGCGGTAGAGGTAAATTGAATACAACCAATATTATCAATAACTTCAAAAGTGTAAGCTCCTGCGCAGAGGCTGGAGGCATTCAAGGTTCCCTGACCAACGGCTGGTGCTGGTATCCATGTATAAGAAACATAGGGAGGATTGCCTCCTGAAACAGAAGAGCTGACAGAACCGTTACATACTCCATTACAAGTTGCAGCAGTAGGGGTGAGGACTGAATTTGGCCCGGTTGGGCTATTTAGTCCGATCGGTACTACAGTATCGCATCCAAAATTATCTGTTATGGTTACGGTATATAATCCAGCACACAAATTGTTAACTGTTGGTGTAGCCGGTTCTGCTGGGCTCCAAGAATAAGTGTAAGGAACAGCTCCTCCGGAAGGTGCAACGCTAATAGATCCGTCACAACTAGCACAGCTTGTTGGAGATGTAAGTGTAGAGTTTGGCAAAATAGGAGGCGGGGCAGCAAGTATTATAGGGGTAATGGAGTCACATCCATTTGCATCAGTAACAGTTAAAGTATAGGTACCCGAACAAAGACTTGCAATGGAGCTGGTTGTCTGACCACCAGGGGCCCATGAATAGGTATAGAGCCCCGTACCACCTGAAACCACCGTGGAAATGCTGCCATTACAGGTGCTGTTACAGGTAGCTGAAACTGGTGTTATAGTTGGACTTAAGGGACTTGGATTTGTGAAGATTGCAGTGGCGGAATTAAAACACCCATTGGCATCAACAGCGGTAACAGTATAAGTTCCCGCACAAAGACCAGAAACGTTCTGTGTGCCTTGCCCTACAGGTGGAGCTGGTGCCCAGGTATATGCATAAGGTGCCAATCCTCCGGCAGTGTTCGCAGTGGCTGCACCATCACAAATATTGTGGCAGCTTAAGTTGAAACTGGTCGTCGAAATGCTCAGGATCACGGTCTGTGTAATCACTGCCACAGCACTTGCAGAACAGCTGTTAACATCAGTAACGGTTACTGTATAGGTGCCAACGCAAAGGTTTGTGGCGGTAGGTCCGGATTGAGTAGGTATTGAATTCCAGGAATAATTATATCCCCCGGTTCCTCCTGAAACGTTTACCGTTGCAACCCCCTGACAAGTTCCGCAGGTTGGAGTAGTACTGGATATAAACGCATTCAAGAGCGAAGGTTGGATGATAGTGATGATTTGAGTACCGGTACAACCATTTGCATCAGTAACCTGACAAGTATAAGAACCTGCACAAAGGCTTGAAATGGAACTCGTGCCTTGACCCACGGTAATAGAACCGGCAGGAGTCCAGCTATAGGTATAAACCCCAGTTCCTCCACTTGCCGCTGAAGTGGCAGTTCCATTGCATTGTCCGGAGCAGACGATATCAGTCTTCGACACATTAGGGAAAACAGCAGTTGGAGCGGTGACAATAACAACCTGAGTGTTGGAACATCCATTTGCATCCTGGACAGTAGCTGTATAAGTTCCGGCACAAACATTATTCACGCATGCTGTTGTTACACCTATCGGACTCCAGGAATAGGTGTAAGGCATAGTTCCTCCAGTTGGAGCTGCGCAGAGTGTGCCGGTACAAAGTCCGGCGCAGGAAGCTGGGGTAGCTGTTGTGTTTGCAAGCAGAACAGCCGGTTCTGTTATGATGATCGTTTGTGCCTGAGGACAATTATTTGCATCTGTTACTGTGCAGGTGTAAGTATTTGCACATAGAGAGGAGATTCCGGTCAAGGGAGAAGCTCCAGGGGTCCAGGCATAGATATAGGGTGCTGTCCCTCCGGAAACACTTGCGGAGGCCGTCCCATCACAAGCTCCATTGCAGGAAATATTCGTACCGGTCAGAGTAACAATGATAGGTAAGGGGCTCGTGACGGTTACCACTTGAGTCTGAACACATCCACTTGCATCGGTAACCGTAACCGTATAATTTCCCGCTGAAAGATTTGTTAATGTTTGTGTGGTTGCAGCTCCCGGAGACCAGGAATAAGTATATGCTCCGGTACCTCCGGTAGGATTGGCAGTGGCAGTACCATCAAATATGGATGCACAACTCTGTGGGGTTGCAGATGCATTTGCAACAAGCAGAGCAGGTTCGGTAATCACAATCGTTTGGGTCATCGTACAACCAAACGCATCGGTTACCAACACCGTGTATGTGTTTGGGGCGAGGCCTGAAATCGTATTTGTGAACTGCCCTATAGGTGCTCCAGGTGACCAGGAGTAGGTATAGGCTCCTGTCCCTCCGGAAACCCCAGCCACAGCTATTCCATTTGCAGCTCCGAAGCAGGTTACCATGGTTGGAGTGATGGTGATGGAAATCAAGGATGCCTGATGAACTGCAACAGAATCTATCGTATTGCATCCCATATTGTCAGTAAGAGAAACGGTGTATTCTTGAGCAATAAGACCAGTTATTCCGGTTGTGAACTGCCCTGTTGGAGCTCCGGGGGACCAGGAATAAGTATAAGCTCCGGTACCTCCCGAAGGGGTAACAGTAGCGGTTCCAGTTGCCCCTCCATTGCAGTTTACATCGGTATGTGACATCGCCCCAATGAGTGGGGGTGGACCGGTTATAGGAACGACTGTACTAAAAACACATCCATTCAAATCAGTAACATCCAGGGTATAATTTCCGATACAAAGCGAGTTGAGGCTTGAAGTTGCACCTGCTACAGGAGTCCAGGAATAGGTATAGCCAGGCGTTCCTCCTGCCATAGTCACATTTGTAGATGCATTACACTGACCACTACATGCAAGTGGATTATTTCCTGTGGTAAAAGTTGATGACAGCGGTGCAGCAGGTTGAGTGATTGAAGCAACAAAGGTAGTTGGAGCAACGCATCCATTGGCATCTGTCACCGAGCAGGTGTAATTGCCAGGACAGAGGTTGGTAATCGTTGCCGTGGTGGCAGAGTAAGCTCCAGGTCCGGTCCAGGCATAAGTATATGCTCCTGTTCCTCCGGTTGGTGTGACACTTGCAATACCATCGCAAGCACCAAAACAATCAATTACCGTATAGGTTCCAATCGGGTTAATGACTGCAGGCTGGAGAAGATTCTTGATTGCCTGAGCAGGGCAGGCTTTAGAATCAAGGATTTGAAGAGTATAAGTTCCTGTGCACTGGGAAGTGATGGAGGTGGTTGTTTGATTTCCAGGTAACCAGGAGTAAGTATAGGGCTGACATCCTCCATTCACTGTAGATTTTACAGTTCCGTTACATCCTCCATTACAACTTATAGGAACAGGAATTGTCAAAATGATAACTACAGGGGCGGGAGCCGAAACGCCGATCGAACAGGAAACACCGTCTGCAGGGTTCGCATCTCCAACTGAAACAAGGTAGGTTTGTGGCGGAAGACCAAAGCAATCGGGTGTAATACAACCTGAAGGACTCCAGCTGTAATTATATGGAGGGCTTCCTCCGCTTACAACAGCATGCACGGCACCGTTTGATTGACCGTTACAGATTACACTGTCAGATGTCACAACAACTGTAAGAGGAGGATTGTTGCACGACGTTGCTATATGAATGTTATTGCCGATTCGATATGCGTTTCTATCAAAATGTTTGAAAGAACGAGTATCTGTAAACAAAAAACGGGCCTTGTCAGAGCTAATATTCATGGAAGAGGAGACAGGGATCTTCCAGTCTTTGTATATAGTTATATTAGATTCTCCCAGAGAGAGTTCCCCAACTTCATTACCCTCCCGGATATAATTTCCGAAAAAGAGGTTAAAATTGTGAGTGTTCAGTGTTCCTTTTAAATGGACGAGGGAAGTCGATGAACTTGCATTAAGATCGCTTTCAAGATTCCAGGTGCCGGAACCATTGAATACGATTTGAGTTCCTTCAAAAAGGTTGTTGTTGAAATCAATGGTTTCTGAAGAGGAGGAAGAAAATACGATTGTTCCTTTATAATGAAAGCTAACTCGTTTGTAGGTGGGAAGTGTGAAAGATCCTGAAATCTGAAGAACAGGTTTAATCCCTGAGGAAATAAATTCGGGTTTAAATTTTGATCCGGTACAGATAAAGTCTTTGCAAAAGACGGAATCAGGGAGTGTTACCTTCTGATTTTTGGCTTGGAAAGAGGATTCATCGAAGAACACCCGGTCTTCTTTCCTGGGGATCTCAGTTCCCCCTTTGCCACCACTCACTGTTGACCAATGTAATTTGTCAGTCCATAGCCCGGTGCCACCTACCCAATATTTATCCGAACCCCTTGAAAATGAGGCTATCGCTGAAAACAGAAAGAGGGAAAGAAGTAGCGTTCTTTTCAAATCAATAATACTTTAAAATAATGGTTAACTCTTGTACGTATAGCCTGTCTATATTGTTTCAAAGGCAAATATTGGCAAATTCCAGCATTTTCGAAGCAGGATAGTCAATTGATTTCAACAGGGATATGAACACCCAAAGCTAGTAAATTTAATATAACCACATAAGAGTACCAGATATGTTAAAATACCCCCTGGCAACCAGCTTTCTAAGTCACGAAATGAACAGCTTAAGCTACTGTACCCATTTCGTAAGCTTCCATAACGTTTTCTTAAGCTTATGAAGTACAAATGGAAGCTTCCAAACCACTTTCGTAAGCTTCCCTACCATTTTCTTAAGCTGAGGTAGTACAAATGGAAGCTTCCATACTACCTGCATAAGCTTCTTTACCGTTTTCTTAAGCTAACAAAATGCAAATGGAAGCTTCCAAACTACTTTCGTAAGCTTCCGTACCCTTTTCTTAAGCTTACGAAGAACAAATGGAAGCTTCCAAACTACTTTCTTAAGCTTCCATACCATTTTCTTAAACTTATGCATGACCAATGGAAGCTTACGAAAACGGTACAGAAGCTTACCGAGTTACTTTCTAAGCTTAAATAAACACTTTCTCTGTTTCCGTAACCACGCTCTCCAATTAAGCAGGGGGTACATGAGCTTGGAAATCGGGTAAAGAAGCCAATGAAGAGAAAATCGTAATTGCCGGAACCACTCTTTGTGTTTGTGCACCTGCTTCATGAGCTTAAGAAAACACTTTCTCCCTTTCTATATTTACTTCATGAGCTAGCGGAAACACTTTTTCAGTTTATATCTTCACTTCATAAGCTAAGAGAAGCACATCTTAGTTTCTATTATCACTTCATTCGCTTCAGGAAGTACTCTTTCAGTTAAGACCTCTGGTTCTTCAACTTTAAAGAGTACTTCCTGAAGCTCAGCTAATCGTTTTTTCTTTTCTATAGTTTTTCAGGAAATTAGTATTCGGTAAAACCGGTTATCGGGTGGGCGTTTGGGGAAAAAAGCAAAAACTCCCTGGAGACCAAGGAGTTTTTGCTTTAAAAAGTTGAAGTTGACAGTCAACTAACCGGCCAGAATTATTTAGGCTTGTCAGCTTTCTTTTCTTCTTTCTTGTCTTCTTTTTTGTCTTTCTTCTTATCCTTCTGTTCTTTCTTATCTTCTTTCTTAGTTTCTTTTTTGTCGCCTTGAGCGAAAGAAAGTCCTGTGAAGAGGAATGCTGCTGCAATTACTAGGCTGATCTTTTTCATTTGATTTGGTTTTTAGGGTTTATTTGATTTGTAATTATTGTCTGACTAAAGAAGGTTTACCAAGATCCGTACCAGAAATTTAAACAGCTCCGTTAACAATCTGCCTCCCCCTTTAAATTTCGAATCAAATGTAAACTGTTTTATTCAATGTCAAAGGGGTGTTTGAAGGAAAAGCATCATCATTTTGTGAACATTTAAGCGGTCGATGGTTTTTATTTATCCGAAGAGGAAAACTGAGCACTGATGGAAATGCTCGATGAAGAATAGATGAATTTGTTCATATCCTGATTCACCTCAATTGAGCAATCAATGCCGAATCATGCATCACATCACTTGCTTTTTTCTAACTTTCAGAAATAATTGCATCTTATTTCTGCCATTGATGAGCAACGACAAAGAAAAACTTTCTGATGATGATCTTAGGAATAAGATGGATTTTGATCGGTTTCTGAATGAGTATAAGTCTGTGCCAGTTTACAAAAGCAAGAAATTTTATGGCACCATTCTGGTTGCAGCAATCCTTATTGTAGTCACTTGGTTTTTGTGGAGGGAGGAAGTGGAGACTCCGGCAAGTAACAAACCCTCTGTGGAGAAAAAGTTTATCCATCCTCCTATCGAAGACGTAAATATAGCTGATAGTATTTTTGTGCTGAAAGGAGCTAGCGACACTGTTTTGAACTACTCTAACAGTACAAATCTGCATGTTCCTTCCTTTGCTTTTCTAGATCAGAAAGGGAATATTATTAAGGGTGAGGTTAGTCTGCATTTCAGGGAATTACACGACGTTGCTGATTTTTTTATGAGTGGAATCCCTATGTCGTATGACTCAGCTGGCGCTCAATTGTACCTCGACTGTGCTGGTATGTTTGAAATAAGTGCGTTCCGAAACGGTGAGGTGTTGTATTTGAACCCGGAACAACCAATAAAAGTGCAAATGTCCGCTGTTAGGAAGGAAAACAGCTGTAGTATTTATTATCTGGATACACTTGTAAAGAAGTGGAAATACATGAGTAGTGTAATCCTCGGACCCCCAGTTACTCAATTTTCTCCTTCATTAGATCTCTCCAAGATAAGGCCTCCTGTGAAAGCAAGCTCTGACCTTCCGAGGTTTGATATTGCTTTCGACAAAACACTTTTCCCTGAATTAATGATTTATGACGGAGTGAGCTTTCAGCTGGGGGCTGATGAACGATACTATGACCCTAAGCTGGCGATGAAGGAATGGGATCATATCAAGGTTGAACGTATGGTAGATGGGTTCCATTACATCATAACTTTTATCAATCCTGGTGATGTTCATTCCTTTAGGGTCCAGCCGGTTTTCTCCGGAGCTGATTACACCAGAGCCCGAAGCCTTTATGAAGAGAAAATAAAGGCTGGAAGTGTCGGAGGATCTCCCAAAAAATTGATTACACAAGATCGGAAAGGAAGGAAGGATTCAAGTACCACCAAAGATCGTTTTATAGTACACCAGTTTCTTGTGAGTCGTTTTGGAATCTGGAGTTTAGGGTGTCCTAAAGCACTTCCTAATGGGAAAAAGATAGCAGCCCGATTCGTCGATCTTCACAAGCGAAGTCTGGAGTTGGATCGTGTATTCCTTACGGAGCAAGGAAAAAATATAATGTTTACAATTACTCCCGATCATTTTCAGGAATTTTGTTACAATCCGGATTCAAAAAACATATTGTGGGCTTTAACAAAAGAAAACTCCCTGGTAATCCTGGAGCCGAATGAGTTTGAGAATGTAAAAAAAGATAAAGATTCAGCGTGCTTCACTTTGAAACCTATAGAAGAAAAAGTCTCTTCAGTAGCTCAGTTCAGAAAGCTATTGGGGCTTTGAGCAGTATGGCTATTATCAAAGCAACGAGGTGCATTTAAAAAATTCTCATCTGCTCACCGTTTCTTCGTTTCAGTTCGGTCTTTATCTCCGCTAGATCCATCTGAAGTCCCTTAAGAGTATTGCTGAGATGATCTTTGGAGAGATTGGGCTCGGGGAGTTCCTTGCTCATATAGGTGCTGAATTTCCAAACTTCCAATACTTCTGATATATCAATTTCATAGGGCTGATATTCTGGGTTCGTGCTTACGAGCATAAGTGATTTTCGTTCCCCAATCTTGTTATAAACGCTTTTAAAAACAATACCCTCATCTTTGGTCAGGATAATATAAGGATAGCCATCTTTAATATAATTCCAGTTCTCTACATACTCTGCTACTACCCATGAACCATGTGGCACAGGAGGCATACTATCTCCACTGATTTCAAAAGAACGGTATTTGCGGTTCCGGTCAAGAAATGGAAGACTAAAGGCTTGCAGAACTTTGATGTAGGATGGATCTGCAAATCCTGCGGTGTAACCTGCCTTCGCTTTGAGGGGAACCAGCTCGATATTCTCTTCGTTTTCCTGATTAACGGTGGTTGCCAGTATTCGAATTTTGTTTCCGCTAATATCAATATCATGCCCCTTCTCAATTTCACTCAAAAGGCTTTCGGAGACTTTACTGAGCTCAACTTTAATCAATGTATCCAGAGAAACCCTGAAATATTCAGAAAAGCGCATTAATGTATCCATGCTTGGTTCAGTCGAACCATTTTCATAACTACATAAGGTTGTGCGCTTTATGCCAAGACTAGTGGCTACATCATCCTGTGAACGCTTCCGTCTTTTGCGAAGAATGCGAATATTATCTGAAAAATGCATGTTTGTGGTTTTAGTGCAAGGTATAAAATGTTTTTAAATCAAACAAGCTATTGGCATAAAATCAAACATTTTATTTGATTTCAAACGACACAAACATGCATAGTGCTGAAAAACAGACGAATAATGGAAGTAAAAAAATCTGGGCTGATTACTTGACAGTGAGTGCAAGTACGCAGGTAATATCACCGGTGAGGTGTTTGCCAGGCTGCCATTGGGGCATGGATGAAATAAGCCGAATGATTTCAACATCCAGTTCCGGGCTGATTGAATGGGTGATCTCCACGTCAGAAATTTTCCCTCTGGGACTTACGGTGAACATTACGCCAACCGCTTTTCCAGTGAGTGTCCGTTTATCTTTGACAGGATTTTTGAAAGCAGAAGCGAGGTATTCCTCTAAGGCGTCGTCACCTCCTGGGAAGGAGGGCATATCTTCAGGGTGGTAGGCCGCAGAACTGTTGTCTGACGGAGCAACCAATTGTCCTTTTTTACTCGACTTTCTAGTGTTACCTGTTGTTTTACTTAACTTCTGAAGAACTTTTACTCCTATTATTTGAAGGTTTGAAATCACTTCTTTTTCAATTGGAGCCTCCACATTAACTGCATCGCCAGCGGGAACCGTTGTAACAATTGCAGGAGGTAAAGGACTATTTTCATGGGTTGGGCTTGGGGATGTATTTTCAGTCTTTTGAGCAGTGACAGCAGATGGATTAATAGCAGGAGTACTTTCAGTTATTGTTTGCCCTGAATTAGGTACCGAGGTATGAACCGGAAATTCTTCGATAGCCTGGGTTGTTTGGGAAGAATCTTTGGGAGCTTTAGGTATCCCGACTGCCGGAACGTTATTCGAGGGTGGAGAAACAATACCTGAAATTGCTGGAGAATTTGAACCGTGGTTTATGAAAAGATAAACTGTCAGTCCGCTTAAGAGAATCAGAAGGGTTGCTCCTGCCTTGATGTAGTTCCCGTATCCCTTCCATCGGCTCACAGCAGGTGCAAGGCCGACTATTTCAGAAATGCGGCTATTTACATTGGATGAAATACGAAGGATTTGGTCTTGCGCATTTTCAGTGACATCCAGGTCCTCCAGAATGTGTGAACAGAAATCGCAATCCAATAAATGTTTCTCAACCCGGTGTAATTCCGACTTTGGCAAAGCTCCATCCATATATTGCCGGAGAGTAGCCGTCGGAAGACACCTGCCATCTGAAAATGAAGAAAAATTTATAGATTCAGGGTTCATGTACAGTATTTGTAAGAAGTCCTTTGAGATTTCTTTTCCCGTTCTGCAAATAACTCTTCACCTCATTCAGTGAAAAGCCGGTTGACTCTGAGACTTCCTTGTAACTTTTTTCCTGGAGATAGAACAGATCTATGCAAATCCTCTGTTCAGGCACCAGGTTCGAAATGGCTTTTTTTAGATCTTCAATTTGGTTGTCAAGTAAATAAGGGTCGAAATCATAATTAGTTTCGTCTGCTATCTGCTTTAGAACGGATTCTGGTTTGAATTTCTTATCATTTTCACTTTTAAGCTTTTTGAGACAATGATGTTTCGTAACGCTGTAAGCCCAAGCCCGGAAATTTATGACATCATGTGTCTTCAAATCTCTCAGGATAATTTCGAAAACCTCCATCAGAGCATCTTCAGCATCCGCCTGTTTTTTTAGATACTTGTAGGTAACGACTGCTAAATGTTGGGTAAATCGTTGAAAAAGAACCCCTGCATAATACGGTTCACCCGAACGTTTATAGCTGGTAATGAGTTCATCATCACTCAAGTTATCTATATTTTTAGGGTGCTGTTTCAATTCCGAAGGCCTTAGTGGTTAGCGAAGGAAAGAATTTCAAATCACTATCACTAAACTACAAAGTTTTACCAGCAAATACAAATATCAATGATTCTATCCCGAAGGTATAGGGTAGTAAGCTCTGATATTCCACAAAAGCAGGACAAAAATATATTTTCCTGTTTTTTATGGAATCCAGTTTTCTTATCCCCTATAATGTATACAAACCTCAAAATTCAAAAACATGATGGTATTAAACAAAAACATTCAGGATGGTCAATCGTTCTCGGTAAAGCCAATTATAAGTAATCAGAAAGGCCGAGTTAACCTTTTTAAGGGGATATTAATCCTCTTTGGTGTAGTCCTGATGCTGCCATCTTGTAAGAGCCATAAACTATGTGAAGCTTATTCTGACTCCAGGCTTCAAAAAGATGCTAAGCCCGGTGCTGTTTATTCCTTCAATGAAACCAGCAAGGCCCACTTTAACCATCAGTGAGGCTTCTAATTCCCTTCTTTTCACACTAGAGCGGGAAAACCACAAACACAGCCGGCTTAAGCAAAGCAGACGTTCCTACTCAAAAGGACCGTCTGTTTTTTTTTGATTCAGCCTGTTAATTTTTGTTAATACAAGGAAGTAGCCGCTCCTCTGTGTAATTTTGTATACTGAACGATTTGTTACCTGTTCAGTACTATTCTCATGAAGATAAGGCATGTCAAGATGATCAGTTTACTTGCCGGTTTGGCTCTGTTCGGGCTGATCGGGATACAAGTTTATTGGGTAAAAAATGCCATTGCTCTCAAGCAGAAACATTTTGAGCAGGGAGTGAACGAAGCTTTAAATATGGTCGTCTATAAACTCGAAAAGCAGTACGCTTGTGAAAAGGTCAAAAGACGAATGCAAATGCGAGAGCATGGAAAGAGGTGGATGTTGAAGCGTGATTCAATGATTAACCGGGTTGTTTTTTTTAAAAATGCAGATTCAATCCGGACTCAGATTAGCAGACTCAATGGTTATACGGAAGAATTTATTGTTCAGAGTTCCATGCCACATGATCAGTGCCAGGACCCGGAACATTGTGTTCATGCCCGTGAAAATGTTCCATGTACCCCTGGAGCTACAATCCTATTCCACCGGAACGACTCCTCAAGTATCCATGTACAGATGATGGTACAACATTCGGATATGATGAGTGATGTGTTCGATGAACTGGCCGGAATAGATATTTTGAATGACATTCATACCCGGATTGATACTGCTTCCCTTGATTCACTGCTTCGTGGTGAATTAAGAAACAAAGGTATTTTTGCAAGCTACCGTTTTGGTATAATCAGACCCAATAGCCTCAACCTTCCTGTTAAAGCCTCGGATGCTGAAAATGTTAGTCAGCTCGTCTCCTCTCATTATAAAACAAGCCTCACTCCGCATAATATTTATGTCGAACCCCAATACCTTTCCATTTTTTTTCCGAATGAAAAGAATTACGTTGTCAGACAAATGTGGATGATGCTTGTACTGTCTGCATTCCTGATGTGCATCCTTATTTATTCATTTTACTTCACGATATCGACAATTATGCAACAGAAAAAATTGTCGGATATAAAAAACGATTTTATAAATAATATGACTCACGAATTGAAAACTCCTATCGCCACGATCTCACTGGCCTGTGAGGTATTGAATGATAAGACTGTGGAGAAATCTTCTGAAAAGGTAGAAAATTATGTGCGTGTGATAAATGAAGAAAACAAACGCCTTGGTGCTTTAGTAGAGAATGTACTGAGAACAGCGATTCTTGATAAAGGAGAGTTGAAGCTGAGTATCAGTGATGTAGACCTTCATCAGGTAATTGAGCAGGCTATCGGCAACATTCAACTTCAGGTGGAACAGAAGCACGGTACGCTCACCACTTCTCTGCTTGCCCAGCACCCGATAATCGCCGTCGATAAAGTGCATTTTACGAATGTTATCTATAATTTGGTGGATAATGCACTGAAGTATTCCAATGAAAATCCGCAAATCAGGATCAGTACCCGTAATACACCTGGGGGTATTGTCATTTCTATAAAAGACAATGGAATAGGAATAAGTGGGGAGAATCAAAAGAAAATATTCGACAAATTGTTTAGGGTTCCGACCGGAAATATCCATAATGTAAAAGGGTTCGGTTTGGGGCTCAGTTATGTAAAGGCCATAGTGGAAAAGCACAATGGTACTATTAGTGTTGAAAGTACCCTCGGCGAGGGTACCGAATTCAGTATTTTTCTGCCCGATCTTACCAGACCGGTATGAAGGGTTCATTTCATGAATAGATGACCTATGTCCGAAGAAAAAGTTAAAGTGTTGTTGGCAGAAGATGACCGCAACCTTGGATCACTCCTTAAAGAATATCTTGACGCAAAAGGCTACCTTACTAGTCTTGCAGCGAACGGAAAAGAAGGGTTTGATATATTCCGGAAGTCAAAGTTTGATATTTGCTTGCTTGATGTAATGATGCCTGTGAAGGACGGATTCACACTTGCAAAAGAAATCAGGACACTGGATGCGAACGTTCCGATTGTATTCCTTACTGCGAAATCCATGAGGGAAGATGCAATCGAAGGCTTTACGGTAGGTGCAGATGATTATATTACCAAGCCGTTTAGCATGGAAGAGTTGCTTCTGCGACTAAAAGCAATCCTAAGAAGGACCAGAACCCTGAACATTGCGAATTCCGCGCAACACGAATTCCATATCGGAAGCTATAAGTTCGATTATAACCGTCAGGTACTCGAGCACAATGGAAAGCCTGAAAAACTCACATCGAAAGAAGCAGACCTTCTCCGTCTGCTCTGTTTGAATTCAAATGATGTACTCGATCGGTCATTTGCCCTCAACAGCATCTGGAAAGACGATAGTTACTTCAATTCCAGGAGTATGGATGTTTATATAGCAAAGCTTAGAAAATACCTGAAGGAGGATTCTTCTGTGGAGATCCTGAACATTCATGGAAAAGGGTTCAAATTGCTGATTGGAAATTAAAAGTCAATTCAAAGACTTCTTAAAAGCGTAGCAAGTTCTTTAGAGACACCCAGTCCGACCTCCATCCACTGGAATATTGATCCCGGTGATATAAGCAGCCGCAGGGGAAGCCAGAAAGGCTACTGCATTTGCGATTTCAGAAGCCTCTGCAAACCGCCCTGCAGGAATTTCAGCGAGCATTTCTTTCTTTACCTCATCAATAGATTTTCCAGATTTGCTTGCCTTGTTTTCCAAAATGGATGTAATCCGGGAGGTATTGGTGGCTCCAGGTAACACATTGTTCACGGTAATGCCGAAAGGTCCAAGTTCGATGGACAAGGTCTTTGACCAGTTAGCAACTGCAGCTCTTATAGTGTTCGAAACGCCTAATCCATGCAAAGGTTGCTTGACAGAGGTGGAAATAATATTGATAATCCTTCCATAACCGCTCCGTCTCATTCCGTCAACAAGAGTTTGGACTAAAAGGTGATTACAAAGCAGATGATTTGAAAAGGCCAGTTTGAATTCCTCTGGTTTGGCAAGGACTATGGGGCCTCCAGGAGGGCCACCGGTATTATTGATGAGTATATTCACTGCCCCGTTACGAATCACATAACGGTTGATTTTATCTTGCAGCTCCTCCGGACGAGTAAAATCGGCCGCAATAAAATCATGTTGCTGTCCCTTAGATGTGTTGAGTTCCGCCTTAACAGATCGGAGACTCTCCTCGTTACGTGCTACTAGTATTACTTTGGCCCCCATCTGAGCAAGTTCCAAGGCTATTGCTTTTCCGATGCCCTGAGTGCTTCCACAAACCAGGGCTGATTTAGTACTTAGGTCAAGGTTCATGAATCAAAGGTAATAATTATCCTTCCCGCAACATCTCCTCATCGATCTATACATATTCCTGTTGTGATGCTCACATATCCTTTTACATTCCCTTCCTGCAGTTTGGTAATGCCACTGAATTCAGAACTATTTGCCATGTTCCAGGCGGATGCCGGCATGCAATCAAGCCCAGCCAGAAGGCCTAAAGAGAAACGTTGATTTAAGCGGTAGCTATAGGATAAGGCAACGTTGTAAAGAAAAATGCCGGCCCTCAGGGGTCTGATATTGTACAGTGTATAAGAAGATGTTGCACCCGTTGTGTGATCTGAGCCATTTGTTCCAACCACAAGCTTCGGGAACACATTCATGAAGCCTACACCAAAGCCTGTCAATATGCTTGCTTCAAACTTCTTGCCATCAAAAAACTTATACCCGGCGAATAAATAGTTGAAGGCTCCGGTTTGTAGATAATTTCCGGCATTGAATATATTGTGAAATACAACGACATCTGTTCCGGCAATCAACCGGTCCTGCGAAATCATTCCCCCGCAACCGATTGCTTGTGCATTAGGGTCGATTTGTGGCAAGTTTGCTGCCAGAAGGAGCATATTAACATTATTATATCTTCCATAGATATGAGAACCGGTAAGGTAAAGCGTGACCGTTTTGTTTTGTTCAAAGGATTTGTAATGCTCATAAAAGCGGGAGTAATCAAGTTGTGCCTGGACCCCTGTATAGCCAAAAGATCCGGCCAGAAGAATAAAAACACGTGATTTCATGAGTAGGGGATGTATATGATTAACTGGGCCTTACGGAAAATTATTGTTCCTTACAGAAAATAAACCTCGATAATCCGATGTAGGGAATCTATTTATAACTTAGAGGAAATTTCAAATCGCGAACTATGAGCATTCGAAGGCCCTTTAATTTCAAAAAATGGATTGACGAGAACCGTCACCTTTTGAAACCTCCTGTGGGCAACAAGGTTGTTTATGAAAACACAGAGTTTATTGTAATGGTTGTTGGCGGACCAAATTCCCGAAAGGATTATCACTACAATGAAAGTGAGGAATTCTTCTACCAACTCGAAGGAGATATCGTTGTCCAGATCCAAGAGGAAGGAAAGGCTGTGGAAGTGCCTATCCATGCAGGCGACATTTTTCTGCTCCCTCCAAAAGTTCCCCATAATCCACGACGTGGCCCCAAGTCTATCGGTTTAGTAATGGAACGGAAAAGAAAAGTAGACGAGAAAGACGGCCTGCTCTGGTTTTGTGAAAAGTGCAACCATAAGATTTTCGAAAAATATTTTTCTCTCACTAACATCATGACTCAGTTCCAGGAAACATTTTCCGAATTTTATGGCAGCATTGAATTGAGGACCTGCAAGAAATGCGGAACTGTGATGGAACCTCCTGTGGCACCAGCCGAAATATCCTCACCAACCTGATAAAGCTTACTCAAATTATCGTCTACGCCTCCTATGTCCAGAATTCTGACAATAGACATTCATACACATATTCTGCCTGAAAACATTCCGAAGTGGAAGGAGAAATTTGGTTATGGCGGGTTCATTTCGCTTGAGCACCATAAGCCTTGTTGTGCGAGGATGATGCAGGATACCGGAAAATTCTTCAGGGAAATAGAGAGTAATTGCTGGAGTCCAGAACAGCGCATACTCGAAAGTGACCAGCAACATGTGGATGTCCAGGTGCTCTCTACTGTTCCTGTAATGTTTAGTTATTGGGCAAAGCCATATGATTGTCTGGACTTGAGTATGTTTTTAAACGATCATATTGCAGGGATTGTTGAACGGTTTCCAAAACGGTTTATCGGGCTTGGAACAATACCCATGCAAAGCTCAGATCTTGCTGTTAAAGAGTTGGAACGTTGCAAAAAAATTGGGCTTGCTGGCATTCAGATAGGATCCAATATTAATAAGCTCAATCTGAGTGAACCTCAGTTTGAAATCGTGTTTGCAGCATGCCAAGAGCTCGGAATGTCTGTTTTTGTTCATCCATGGGAAATGATGGGCCAGGAAGATATGCAGAAGTACTGGTTACCCTGGCTGGTAGGAATGCCGGCAGAAACGTGCAGAGCCATAGCCTCCATGATCTTTGGCGGGGTGTTTTCCCGCTTTCCTGGATTGAAGGTAGCTTTTGCTCATGGGGGAGGAAGCTTTCCTGCCACAATAGGCCGCCTGGAACATGGGTTTCATTGCAGACCAGATCTGGTTGCTATAGATAACAACATTAATCCAAGGGATTACCTCGGTAAGTTTTGGATTGATAGCCTCGTACACGAACCTCTTATGCTTGATTATATCGTCAAATTAATAGGAGCAGAAAAAATCGCCCTTGGAAGTGATTACCCATTTCCATTGGGTGAACTTGCACCGGGTAATCTAATTCATTCCATGCCTTACACACAGGGTGTAAAAGAACAATTGCTTCATGGGTCAGCCCTTGACTGGCTTTCACTTGATAAACTAAAATATATACGATGAAGAATTCATATAGCTTAGTCATCCACGGTGGAGCTGGAACTATTCTGAAAAGTTCCATGACTGCACAACTTGAAAAAGCCTATAAGCAAGGTCTCACTGAAGCATTAATTGCAGGTAATCAAATTTTGGAAAATGGAGGTGATGCCCTGGATGCAGTGGAAGCGTCCATCGTTGTAATGGAAGACAACCCTTTGTTTAATGCCGGCAAGGGTAGCGTTTTTACGCATGACGGAAATAATGAGATGGACTCCTCAATCATGTCCGGAATAGACCTCAGGGCTGGAGCTGCAGCTGGGATGAGCGGTGTAAAGAATCCGATCAAATTGGCGAGGGCAATTATGGACAAGTCAGAACACGTATTATTGTGTGGTTCAGGTGCCGTTGAATTCGCGCGGTTACAGAATCTGGATATGGAGGTATCAGATTATTTTTTTGTAAAGCAGCGTTATGATCAGCTTCTTGAAATCAGAGATACTACGGCCACACAGCTGGATCATAGCTCCGCTCCTCACGGCAAGAAAAAAACAGGTACAGTGGGAGCAGTGGCGATAGATGTTCGTGGCAATCTTGCCGCAGGAACCTCTACCGGAGGAATGACGAATAAGCGTTTTGGAAGGGTTGGAGATACCCCTATTATTGGAGCTGGAACTTATGCTAATAACCGTACTTGCGCTGTTTCATGTACAGGACATGGAGAATATTTTATAAGAGCAGTCGTCGCTTATGATGTTTCCTGTCTGATGGAATATAAAAATTTATCTCTTCAAGAAGCCTGTGACGAGGTCGTGAACAAAAAGTTGGTTAGAATGGGAGGTGAGGGGGGCTTAATAGCGCTGGATTATCTTGGAAATCATGCAATGACCTTCAACTCGGAAGGAATGTACAGGGGGTTAAAGAAAGCCGGAGAGGAACTTCAGGTAGAGATCTACAGAGTATAAATCCGATCTTGCATTATTTTACGGGGAGTGTCTGTGGAAGGACTCCATAAAATTTGCGCTCATCCAGATAATAGAAATTGCCCTTCGCCATCACGTGTACTATCATGTTTTCAATTGAAATTGGGGAGCCTTCTGGTAGATCCGCAATGTTAGAATAGCGGATGTTGTGGCCATCAAATATGAGAATAAGTCCTGATCCGATGGCTTCCATTTCATTACCGTTCTTAATCAAAACCCCGGTATCTTCTCCCAGTCCAATTCCAGTACAAGCCGGATTACTCGCAACAGCCTGCGCAAGTCTCCCGAATCTTCCACGGGTCACAAAGTGGGAGTCTATAATTACATCCTTAATAAATGCCAGGCCGGTGGTGATTTTAACCTCTCCTTTAAGTAATGCACCAGTACTGCTTCCCTGATAAATCATAGTGTTTGACATCGCCATTGCACCTGCGCTGGTTCCTGCTATCACAAAATTTTCATTCTGATAGCGTGTTTGAAGGACTCTAAGAAAATCAGTACCTCCGAAAATCATACTTAATCGCAGTTGATTCCCTCCAGTGAACATCACGCCATCTGCTTTTTGAATACGTTCAATATACTCGGGCAAAAGAGCATCTTCTCTGTTTTTGATATGAATGACGCCAATTTTGCTACAGCCAAGCTTACCGAAAGCCTGAATGTAATTTTCACCAACCTCTTCTGGAATAACAGAAGCTGTCGTTATAACTTCTACGTTGGAGTCAGGTCCTTTCATTTCCGAAAGAATCCGTTTTAGAATACCGAATTCGAAAAAATTAAGACTCGACTTTTGCTTAAAATTAGGCTCTATGCCTGTTCCTTTATCTTCACTTCCGCCGATTGAAATCAATTTTCCTTTTGGGATACTCATGATCATCTAATTTGATACGGAAACAAAATTAACAGAAACACAAGGACGATTTAATCTCTTCTTGTGCAATTATTACATTATTTTGAACATGCACTGAGGTTCTTGTAAATTAAGCGTATATTCATACAAAATCCTGTTACTATGATGAATATTGTGGAGATTAAGGCTATGAGAGGGCCGAATTACTGGTCTATACGGAGACATAAACTTATCGTGATGAAGCTCAACATTGGTGAGTATGAAGAGCTTCCAACAAACAAAATCGAAGGGTTTTCAGAGCGACTGGAGAAAATGTTTCCAACCATGCTTGAGCATCGATGCTCTGAAAATAAGACGGGTGGATTTTTCCACAGGGTTAAAGAGGGAACATGGATAGGTCATGTCATTGAACATATTGCATTAGAAATTCAAACATTGGCCGGTATGGATACCGGTTTTGGCAGAACACGTACAACTGGTGAAAAGGGGCATTACCATGTGGTTTTTTCTTACATGGAAGAAAAAGTAGGTATATATGCAGCAAAAGCAGCCGTCCGAATTGCTGAAGCGCTGATAGCCGGTTCAGATTATTCGCTTGATGAAGATATTCAAACGATGAGAGAACTCAGGGAAGAAGAAAGACTGGGTCCTAGCACGGGCTCTATTGTGGAGGAAGCAATGAGTAGAGGAATTCCTTACATTCGGTTAAACCGCCATTCCTTGGTAATGTTGGGCTATGGGGTAAATCAAAAAAGGATTCAGGCTACAGTAAGTAGTACTACAAGTAACATCGCCGTGGAGCTTGCTTGCGATAAGGAAGAAACCAAAAACTTGCTTGAAGCAGCTTCAATCCCTATCCCCAAAGGGATTATCATTTATTCTGACAAAGAGATTGATGCTGCAGTAAAACGTCTTGGCTTCCCATTAGTTATTAAACCTATCAATGGAAACCATGGTCGGGGAGCAACAATCAACATTAAAACATTGGAGCAGGCGAACGAAGGTTTTCTAGCCGCAAAGAAGATCTCGCGCGCAGTAATCATTGAAAAATTCATTACTGGTTATGATTATCGGCTTCTTGTTATTAATTACAAACTCGTAGCCGCTGCAAGAAGGACCCCTGCTGCGGTAACAGGCAATGGAAAACTTACAATTTTAGAGCTGATAGAGGAAGTCAACAAGGACCCGAGAAGGGGATATGGTCATGAAAAGGAATTGACTAGCATAAAAGTTGACGATATGACAGTGAATATTTTAGAAGAAAAAGGTTTGGGACTGAACTCTGTCTTGAAAAAAGGTGAAGTTATGTACCTGAAAGCGACCGCTAATTTAAGCACAGGTGGCACCGCAACTGATGTTACTGACATGGTTCATCCTTACAATATTTTCATGGCCGAGCGGATTTCGAGAATAATAGGTCTTGACATTTGTGGGATTGACATTATGGCTTCTGACCTCACCTCTCCAATTAATGAAAACGGAGGAGCTGTATTAGAAGTGAATGCGGGTCCAGGTTTCCGTATGCATATTGCACCCACGGAAGGCCTTCCAAGAAATGTGGCTGAGCCAGTGATTGATATGTTGTATCCTCCCGGTAGCCCGGTAAAGATTCCGATTGTGGCAGTCACAGGTACGAATGGTAAAACAACTACCACCAGGCTGATTGCCCACATTATGAAAACCGTAAGATATAAAGTCGGATTTACCACGACAGATGGTATATACATCCAGAACCGAATGATGGAACAGGGTGATTGCACTGGACCGGTAAGTGCCGAGTTTGTACTCAGAGACCCGACGGTGGATTTTGCTGTCCTTGAGTGTGCCAGAGGAGGGATATTACGAGCCGGACTGGGATTTCATAATTGCGATATCGGAATTGTAACAAACGTAGCGGAAGATCACCTGGGATTGAAAGATATTCATACACTAGAGGATCTTGCTCGCGTAAAAGCAGTAGTTCCGGAAAGTGTTCTGCCTGATGGGTATGCTATCCTAAATGCAGATGATGATCTGGTTTATGGAATGGCAAAAGGGCTTGATTGCAAAGTTGCTTTCTTTAGCATGGGAGAACACAATCCCAGAATCCGTCGTCATTGTCAGGCTGGCGGAATCGCTGCTGTTGTTGAGGAAGGATATATCAGCATCTGTAAAGGTACCTGGAAAATCAGGATTGAAAAGGTTGTCAATATTCCTCTGACCTTTTCGGGAAAAGCTATTTTTATGATTCAGAATATCCTGCCAGCAGTTCTGGCTGGCTTTTTGAGTAATGTAAAAACGGAAGATATACGACTTGCGTTGGAGACATTTATCCCTTCACCTACTCTGACTCCCGGTAGAATGAACTTGTTTCAGTTTAATAAATTTCAGGTGATTGTTGATTATGCACACAATGCTGCGGGTTTTCAGGCTCTGGGGAAATTTCTTGAGAAAATTAACTCAGGACCCAAGGTGGGCATTATTGCCGGAGTTGGGGACAGACGTGATGAAGATATCATCAGTCTGGGAGTACTGGCAGCCGAAATGTTTGATGAAATCATAATTCGCCAGGATAAAAATTTGAGGAACAGGTCAGGAGAACAGATTATCGCATTGATCGTCCAGGGAATAAAATCTAAAGATCCGTTGATCCCATTTAAAATTATTCCTACTGAATCTGAAGCGATCAGCTATGCCATCAAGAATGCTGTGGAAGGGTCATTCATTACCATTTGCAGTGATGTGGTACCTGATGCTCTCAATGCTATTATGAAATATAAGGAAGAAGACGCCAAGTTCGAGATGCATAAAGAAGACATACCAAATCAGCATTAAATCAGATTGTATTGGTCTTTTAAGTAATCTGTGAAATATTGTATTCCACTATCCATATAAGAAACCATTAAAAGTACTCCCAAAGCTACTTTTAATGCGGAGTAAGACGAAAGGCTGGAACATATTAATACCATTGATGATTCAGTGATATCTATAAATAACAAACCGATACCTGTTGGAGCCCTCTGCCGGGATAATTTCATGAAGAGACTTAATCTCCTCTACTGAGGAAGGTCAGCTTGGCTTTCATATTGATTTACCGACAAATTCCCCTTGTTTACCGAAAAGATTCATTGAAAATAAAGATTCACCGTTACACATATAGGAGCCTATATGTATGAAATCATGTTGGTCTGAGTGTGATATCTTTTCTTGTAATCCTTGGTGGTTTCTAATCCTTATCCCAAACCTTTTTATCTTGATGCTTAAACCTTAAAGAAAACGAAAAATGAAAATTCTGGTAGTGGATGATGATCCCCTGACTCTGGAGGCAATTGCCCACTGTCTAAGGCCTGAAGGAATTGAGGTAACAACCGCCGGAAATGGGTTCGACGCGATTTCACTGGCTCAATCAAATAACTTTGATTTAATTATAAGTGATATTCTTATGCCTGATATGTCAGGTTTGAGTTTACTCTGCCTTCTCAAACAATTTTATTTCAACCGGATTCCAGTCATCATCATTTCTTCTTTGGATAAAGCAGATGTTATTCTTTCAACACTTGGCTTAGGGGCTGATGATTTTATTTGTAAACCAATCGATTATGATCAGCTTTCAAATCGTATCAAGAAATACATAAAATAAAACCGAGACATAACCAGGTTTAGTTCCCGAATTCTGAAAGGAACTTGATACGCATCAGGCGAATCTCTTCCTCCGTGTAATCGTTTTCTCCGAGCTCTTTTAGGGCTTCAGCTACAGAGTCAGACTCAGATTCCCTGAAGTAGTCATATACTTCGGTTTGTTTCTCTTCGTCAATGACCTGGTCTATATAATAACTTATGTTGACTCTTGTCCCGGAAGCAACGATGGTTTCTAGTTCAGTTAGAAGATCATTCATGGAAAGGCCCTTCGCGCCTGCAATATCTTCCAGGCTTAACTTGCGGTCGATACTCTGAATGATATAAACTTTAAGGCCAGATTTGTTTACAACAGATTTAACGACCATATCCATGGGTCTTTCAATCTCATTCTCTTCAACATATTTGGCAATCGTTTCTACAAACGGCTTTCCGAATTTTTGTGCTTTACCCGGTCCCACTCCAGTAATATGAGTGAGTTCTTCCATATTAACCGGGTATTGGATAGCCATTTCCTCCAGTGAAACCTCTGAGAAGATAACATAAGGTGGCAGATTTCGGGCCTTGGCAGTCTTTTTGACAAGGTCTTTGAGCATTGTGAAAAGTTTGGCATCAGCTCCGGATCCTTTTTGGCCCCCGCCATGACCTCCTTCTTCCTCCTCCGCATCTGCCCCTTCATAATCGTGATCCAGAGTAATTAAAACTGAGTATGGTTTCTTTAAAAAGTCCTTTCCTTCTTTCGTGATTTTAAGTAAGCCATAACTTTCAATGTCTTTCAGGAGAAATCCATTGATGATAGCATGGCGAACGACGGCATTCCAGTATTTATCATTTTTATCGCCGTCAATTCCTTTGCTGAATGTTTCCAGCTCAAAATGTTTATAGGCTTTCCCGGTTGCAGTTACCGTACCCATCAAGACATTGATGATATCTTTTGCCTTGAATTTTTCTTTCATTTCCTGAATGGCTTCAAGGACCAATTCAATTTCTTCTTTCCCTTCAAATTTAGTTTTTGGATGAAGACAATTATCACAGCTATTGCAGTTTGATTCAGTATATCCTTCACCAAAATAATGAAGCAATACTTTACGCCTGCAAACGGACGTTTCAGCATAGGCAACTGTTTCTAGAAGAAGCTGTTTTCCTATTTCCTGCTCAGCCACAGGTTTGCCTTTCATGAATTTTTCCAGTTTGAGGATATCATCATAGGAATAAAAAGTCAAGCAATTACCTTCACCTCCGTCCCTGCCAGATCGTCCTGTCTCCTGATAATACCCTTCCAACGATTTAGGAATATCATGGTGAATAACAAAACGAACATCCGGTTTATCAATTCCCATCCCAAACGCAATAGTCGCAACAATGACATCAATATCTTCCATCAGGAATTGATCCTGAGTCTGTGCACGGGTAGTAGCATCCAAGCCGGCATGATAGGGTTTAGCCTTGATACCATTTACCTGCAGGGTTTCTGCAAGTTCTTCTACCTTTTTACGACTTAAGCAATAAATTATGCCAGATTTGCCAGTGTTTTTCTTTACATACTTGATGATTTCCCTAGCCACATTCACTTTCGGACGAACCTCATAGTATAGATTTGGCCGGTTAAATGATGATTTATAAATGTCCGCAGCCTGCATACCCAGATTCTTGAGAATGTCTTGTTGAACTTTTGGAGTTGCGGTTGCAGTGAGAGCAATAATGGGCACTTTACCTATTTCTTCGAAAATAGCCCTTAGCCTTCTGTATTCAGGTCTGAAATCATGGCCCCACTCAGAAATACAATGAGCTTCATCTATAGCAAAGAATGAAATATGGATATCTCTTAGAAAAGTTACATTGTCTTCCTTGGTGAGGGATTCCGGAGCAACATATAAAAGCTTGGTTTTCCCTGATGCTATGTCCCCTTTTACTTTGAGGATTTCGGCTTTTGTGAGTGAGGAATTTAAAAAATGAGCGATCCCGTCTTCTGATCCATAGTTCCGGATAGCATCAACCTGGTTTTTCATCAAAGCAATAAGTGGAGAAACAATGATAGCAGTCCCTTCACTGATCAATGCCGGTAACTGATAACAAAGAGATTTCCCGCCACCGGTAGGCATAATTACGAATGTATCTCGCCCTTCAAGAACGCTTGTGATAATTTGCTCCTGATCTCCTTTAAATTTATTGAATCCAAAAAATTTTTGTAAGGCTGTGGAGAGGGTAATCGATTCTACTTCTAGCATTGCGTGGGTGGGTCTGTAATTCAATAAATGGGGTGAAAATTCCGAGATTTAGTTACTTTTGCTAACCATACGTAAAGATATAATAAAAATTCCTTTCAAAAGCTAATTTTATATCGCTCAATCAAAAAAAACCACCAACCCTTGAAATCCCCCGACGAACTCAAAAAACTGGGAGTTGCAACCATTCTTATTGAGGCGGAAGCAGTTAGAAAACTGGCTGAGAGAGTAGGGGATGATTTCGTTTCCTGTGTACATCAGATTATCAGTTCAAAAGGTAGACTCATAGTAACAGGAATCGGCAAAAGTGCTATTGTGGCCTCTAAAATTGTTGCGACTTTCAACTCCACCGGAACCCCTTCCGTTTTTATGCATGCCGCTGATGCGATCCATGGCGATCTCGGGACGATTCAGACAAATGATATCATCATGTGTATTTCCCAAAGCGGAAACACTCCAGAAATAAAGGCATTAATCCCACTTTTGAAAAAGGGAGGAAATAAACTTATCGCACTTACTGGAAATCTCAACTCTTACCTTTCTGGCGAGGCAGACCTTATCCTGGATTGTACAGTCGAAAGAGAAGCTTGTCCTAATAATCTGGCCCCTACATCGAGTACGACAGCTCAGATGGCCCTAGGTGATGCTTTAGCAGTTGCGCTTCTTTCTTGTAGGGAATTTTCAAAAGCTGACTTCGCCCGCTTTCATCCGGGAGGATCTCTTGGTAAAAAATTGTATCTCAGGGTATCGGATATAAGCAGCCAGAACCTCATTCCGGTAGTAAGCCCTCAGGATGATATTCGTACAGTAATCATGGAAATTACTTCTAAGCGTCTGGGTGCTACAGCTGTCATCGAAAATGGAAGTTTGCTTGGTGTAATAACAGATGGTGATCTCCGTCGAATGCTCGAAAAGTCAATTCAAATTGACTCGCTTAAAGCATTAGATATCATGAGTTTAAATCCCAAAAGAATAGAAGGTGCCGAATTGGCTGTAGAGGCCGTAAGAATGATGGAAACTTACGAAATAACACAACTCATCGTCACAGAAGGTGGAAAATACATTGGATTTATTCATATGCATGATCTGCTGAAGGAAGGGCTCCTTTAACCTAGAATATTAGTTACTCTCAAGTTTTTCTTTTCGGGCACAGACTTCTCGTATCTTTACGCCGATTTATGGCCCTTTTAAGTTCAACAGACAAAGACGGTAAGGAAATGTCCTTCCTCGATCATATCGAGGTGCTTCGCTGGCATTTGGTTCGTTCTGCGGTAGTTGTCATTATTCTTGCAGTGGTACTTTTCTGCTACAACAATATTGTATTTGATATTATTATTTTCGGACCTAAGCAACCTGATTTCATCAGCTACAGGGTTCTTTGTAAATTATCTCATCTTCTTCTCCATAACGATTCCATGTGCATTGGGCAGAGTCACTATGAACTGATCAACCTTGAACTGGCTGGTCAGTTCACTACGCATATTTGGATCTCACTTGTAGGTGGAATTATATTGGCTGTACCTTATCTGGTCTGGGAATTATGGAGGTTTATTAAACCAGCTCTCAAACTCAAAGAAAAAATGGCCGCCAAAGGCTTTGTTTTCTACGCAACCACCCTTTTTCTCAGCGGAATTCTTTTCAGTTATTTTGTAATAGTTCCTCTTACCGTAAGCTTTCTAGGTTCTTACCAGATGAGCACGCTGGTTGAAAATAGGATCTCTATGGATTCCTATATTTCACTCGTGACGACCCTTACGCTGGCGATGGGGTTGGTATTTGAGTTACCCATTGTTATTTATTTTCTGACAAAAATTGGCCTTGTAACTCCCAAATTTTTGAAAACATACAGGAAGCATGCAATAGTGGTTATCCTCATTGTTGCCGCTTTCATCACACCTTCTCCGGATATCACATCACAGCTTCTCGTTGCGACCCCTCTCTTTGTATTGTATGAAGTGAGTATTTTTGTGTCCAAACGTGCCGACCGAATAAGACAGAAATCCTGATTCCTTTCAGGCCCCAATAATTCAAAATCACACTAAATCATAATCCGATGTCGAAAAATGTAAATGAATTCAATTCCTATAGGGAAAAGATGAATGAAAAGATTCTCTCGGCGGATAATATTGTCTTGAAGCGCCTCTTCAACCTGGATACAAACACATACATGGAAGGGGCACTTCCGGTTAAAACCAAAGAAATGCTTGGTCTTGTTGCATCCATGGTCTTGCGTTGCGATGACTGTATAAAGTATCATTTAGGTAAATGCAAAGAGAATGGAATCTCCAGTGCTGAAATCTTTGAAATATTCGCTGTGGCCAACATTGTTGGAGGGACCATTGTCATTCCGCATACACGCAGAGCAGTGGAATACTGGGAAGAGCTCAGTGCCTCCTGATATTTTTTGTACTTTAACCCCATATCAAATTTTCCTATCTAAGCATGTATTCGTTACCCTGTTATGGTAAACTGAAAAAAGCGGTGCTTTTGCTGTTGTTTCTCATCGGATTCATACAGAATTCATTTGCACAGACCCGTGTGAAAGGAAAGATCATTGATGGAGAAAGCAATGAAAGCATCCCGTTTGTAAATGTCATCTTCATCGGCACCACCACCGGCACAACAACTGATATAGAAGGAAATTTTACCTTGAGCACTGACCAGCCATGTGACTCAATCGCTGCATTTTTTCTGGGTTACACCCGTGTAGTGAAAATGGTGAAGCGAAATTCGGGCCAGGAAATCAATTTTGTACTCCGACCATTGACAAATGCGATTCAAGAAGTGGTGATCCACCCCGGCGAAAATCCTGCATGGAGAATTTTCAGAAATGTAGTCGCGCACAAAGACCTCAACAACCGTGAAAAGGTGGTTGCTTATGAATACGAAGTTTACAATAAAATGGAATTTGATTTGAAAGATATTCCAAAGCAATTACAAAAGTGGAAGGTGCTTCGACCAGTCAAATTTGTATTCGACCACGTAGACAGTAGCCAGGCCAATGAAAAGCCCCAATTGCCAATTATGATTTCTGAAACGATTTCGGAATACTTTTATAAAAGTAATCCTGTGGTGAAAAAGGAGATTATCCGGGCCAATCGACTGGCCGGCATGGAGCAGAAAAGCATTTCACAGTTCATGGGTGATATGTACCTCGATGTAAATTTATATGAAAACAACATCCTCGTATTCGGTAAGAATTTTGTCAGCCCAATATCCGATAATGGACTTTTTTATTACCGTTACTACTTGCTTGACAGCGTGAACTTGAGTGGGCATAAATGTTATCAGATTGAGTTTACACCAAAGAGAAAACAGGAGCTTCTTTTCACCGGAAACATGTGGATTTCGGATACTAGCTGGGCTGTAAAGCGGCTACAAATGAAAATCGTTCCCGGGGCCAATATAAATTTCATAAACCAGCTGACGGTGAATCAGGAATATGAAATTGAGGATGGGCATTGGATGCTGGTCAGGGATCGCCTTTTTGCAGACATGTATATGCCCGCTCAAAAGACCGGTCTCTATGGCCGAAAAACAGCCATTTATAGTCACATCAGTATCAACAGGCCACGGCCTGATGACTTTTATAGCCGAACCAATAATCTAGTAGTAAGTGATGATCTGTATAAGCCTGACTCGGTATGGAGAAAGGTTAGGCCGGATTCATTATCAAAAAGCGAGCAAGGTATTTATCAGTTGATGGATACCATTCAAAAGCTTCCAACCTACAAAACATGGTATGATTTGGTTCTCCTTTTAGCCAAAGGTTACAAAATAGCCGGTAATCTTGAAATTGGTCCCTATTATAATATCTTCAGCACGAACAGAATTGAAGGCGGCAGGATCAGGCTTGGAGGAAGAACCAGTGATAAATTCAGTAAGTGGTATGAACTGAACGGCTATTGTGCTTATGGGACTCTTGATGAAAAGTTTAAGTACAAGATTGGGTTCAGGACTTTCATCACCAAAAATCCAAGACAAATTGTAGGGATTTCTTACAAAACCGATTATGAATTGCTTGGTCAGAGCCAGAATGCTTTTACTCAAGACAATATATTCGCATCTCTTCTGCGAAGGACACCAATCCGCAATATGACGGACGTACAACAACTGGAAGCTTATTACGAACGTGAATGGTTTACAGGTTTTAATACCAAAGTATTTCTTGTCAACCGACAGATAACTCCAATCTCTGATTTTCTTTATCAATATTATAATAAAGAAGGAGTTCTTACCACGAAAGATTACATCAAAACTACAGAGGTTCGGTTCGTAGGGAGGTTAGCCTGGCATGAAAAATACATTGATGGAACTTTTTCACATATTCCGACAGGAACAAAGTATCCGATTGTACAAATAATCTATACCAAAGGTTTTCGTAATGCATTTCAGAGCGATTATCAATATAACAAACTGGCGATTAACATCAATGACCGCCTGCATTTTGCATCCCTGGGCTACTTGGACTACATGATTCAGGCTGGTAAGGTATTTGGTGCTTTGCCTTATCCACTCCTTGAAATACATGGTGGTAATGAAACCTATGTTTACGACCCCTACGCCTATAACATGATGAATTATTATGAATTTGTAAGTGATCAATACATTACCTTACAGGCGCAATATCACCTTGATGGGTTTTTACTGAATCATATTCCGGTCATGCGTAAGCTTAAATGGAGAGAGGTTTTAAGTGGTAAAGCCCTTGCCGGATCGGTAAGCCAGGAGAACAGGGACCTGCTAATATTCCCATCTACTCTCTCTTCGCTGAATCAAGGCCCTTACTATGAGGTAGGTGCAGGAATCGAAAACATATTCAAACTCTTCCGGGTTGATGCACTCTGGAGATTATCCTACCTAGATCATCCAAACATTGCTAAATTTGGGCTTCGGGGTACATTCCAGATCGTTTTTTAAAACGCAAAGAACACTCATGCTTCTAAAGGCAGAAAACATTGTAAAGAAATACAAGAGCAGGACGGTCGTAAAGGGTGTTTCCTTTGAAGTCAAGCAAGGAGAGATTGTCGGCCTTCTTGGTCCTAATGGTGCTGGTAAAACGACCTCTTTTTATATGGTTGTCGGAATGATAAAACCTAATTCAGGAAGCATTTTTCTGGACGACATGGATATCACCCAGGAACCCATGTATAAGCGAGCCAAGCTTGGTATAGGTTATCTTGCACAGGAAGCTTCGGTTTTCAGGAAATTAAGTGTGGAAGATAATATTAAGGCTATTCTGGAAATGACTAAGCTATCCAAGCAGGAACAGCAGATAAAATTGGAAACTTTATTGGAAGAGTTTGGTCTGAACCATATCCGGAAGAATCTGGGAGACCGATTGTCAGGCGGAGAACGCAGAAGGACGGAAATAGCCCGCTGCCTTGCTGTCGACCCTAAATTCATCCTTCTTGATGAGCCCTTTGCTGGTGTCGACCCTATTGCGGTGGAAGATATTCAAGCTGTTGTAGCTAAGCTCAAAGAAAAAAACATTGGTATTCTGATCACCGACCATAATGTCCATGAAACACTCTCTATTACAGAACGGGCCTATCTTCTTTTTGAAGGAAACATTCTTAAAGCCGGAACAGCCGAAGAGCTTGCGAACGACGAGCAGGTGAGAAGAGTTTATTTGGGAAAGAATTTTGAGCTGAGAAAATAATAGTTTAGGAGCCATTCATGAAGCCTTCAAGCCATTTGTTCAACTTTTTTTTACTGCTCTTTGCTTGGAACATTTCCTTTGCTCAGGCCCCTGATTCCACATTTGTCTATTATCAGAAGTTAAACAATCTGGAATCCCGCCTTCCAACATACAAGGATAATGATAACATTCTTCGTCTGAAGATCCTCCAACTTGCTCAGATAAACAAAAGCCGGAAAAAATATCATGCGGGCCCGGTAAAACTTGATATCCTGGCTTCGCGAGTTGCAAATAAAATGTGTGAAGAAGCAGCTCTGAACAAATATCTCGGTCACTGGAACATGAAAGGTGAAAAACCTTACCACCGGTATGCGTTTGCTGGAGGGTTAGATCATGTTAGCGAGAATGCTGCGAGTTCCACTTGCAATGAGAAACAGGTGTTTGCAGATCGGGAAGAGGTATATTCCGAACAAATGCTCAAACTGCATCAGGAATTCATGGCAGAGCGGGCTCCCGATGATGGACATAAACAGAATTGCATCGCAAAGGACCATAATTTTGTCGGGATAGGAGTTTATCGTGATGATAAAGAGTTCCGGTATTATGAAGAATTCCTCGACCGTTATTATGAATTTCTGGAAATTCCCAGTACAGGATTGATAAAACAAGAAATCCTGATAAAACTGAAACCTGAATCAGGGAAATATTTTTATTACCTGGTGGCTTACAGGGAGGATATAAAACCCATGAGCCCATCTAAAATAACTTCCCACAAACATTATGATGATTTCAGTTCTGAATCTGCAATGATCCTTACACCATGGGAACTGGACGCGTTTAGAAAAAAGGATGGAGAGTACGAAATTCCACTGACTTTTAAAAGACAGGGCTATTATTACGTAAATATATTTCAGAGCGATAAAGAGATTAAAGCCCCGGTAAAATATGATACGAAGGGAAAAATACAAGCGAGCGGGATCGTAATAGAACTAAAATAATCAGTTCTCGAAAATTTCGAATTCATAAAACTCCATAATCTGGTTGCAGAGGAGTTTCTTACAGGCCTCATCAACTTTCTTTTGAGCTTCATCCTTGGTTGTAGCATCAATTTCAAGAGTAATGTGTTTCCCAATACGTATATTCTTTATTTCTGCGAGTCCAAGATTCTTCATACTTCCCGTAACAGCTTTACCTTGTGGATCGAGTAGCGCTTTTAATGGCATTACATCTATTTCAGCCCTGTACTTCATTCTTATGCTTGTTTAGGAGATTATTAATCATTGATAATACGACGTACAAAAGTATACTAATTGGAATACCAATGTACTGAAATATTATTAACAATGCCAATGCCAGAAGGAGGAAGGAGTATCGGAGTTTATTATCTGTCCACCCGAAGTTTTTAAATTTCAGAGCAAATAAAGGAATCTCAGCCACCAGAAGATAAGATAGGAGGATGGAAAGGCCGCCCAGGAACCAAGGATTGATGATAACATTCGAATAGGGTGAATCATTCACGGCGCCGGCCATACTGGATACGATGGCACCCAAAGGATTTCCTGAAAGAGTAGTGGGAAGATGAATGGCAGATACATCAAGAATTAATGGTAATGAACAAATAAGCAAGGTGTTCGCCGGAGTCGGTAGTCCTATAAAAGAATCCTTCTGACGATCATCTAGATTGAATTTAGCCAGACGAATGCATGAAAAAATGGTGACCAGGAAACCGATAGAAGGGAGCAGATAATACCAGGAAGGAAGGGTCGGAGACTTACCTTGGATGGCTTCCATTAAATCGAAGTTGGAAACATGCTGTTTTAGGATCCACATTGCAAATAGCTGATAAATTACAACCCCGGGTACCACCCCGAAAGTGACCATATCAGCCAAGGAATCCAGCTGTTTACCCATTTCCCCACTGACACCGAGAAGACGGGCGGCAAAGCCATCAAAAAAGTCAAGGACCGCCGCTATTCCAACGAGGTAGGCTGTCCAGACCAGATTGCCCTGAAAAGCAAAAACAATAGCCAGGCAGCCACAAAACAGATTGCCGCAGGTAATTGCGTTGGGAATATGCCTATCGTAATTCATAGGCTGCGAATGTAGGAAAAATACATCCTTCTTTCTGCCCGACTTCGCCCCTGGTGGAGTAATAATATCCTCATTTTAACGTTATATATCAGCCTCTTATCTAAAAAAGGCCTATATTTATTGCTGCGAATCTATGAAAAAATATTCCTTATTTCTTCCAACCTTACTGGCATTCATTTCGTTAACATCTGTTTATGGGCAAACCAGTGCTCCTAAGTACAGCAATGAGTTCCTGAACGTTGGTGTAGGTGCCAGAGCATTGGGTATGTCAAACTGCCAGATAGCATCCGTGAATGATGTAACTGCTGGTTACTGGAATCCAGCAGGACTGAATGGAATAACAACCCCGCTCGCACTCGGCCTTATGCATTCTGAATATTTTACCGGGATTGCCAAATATGATTATGTAGGATTTGCAAAACGGATTGATTCTGCCAGTGTTTTTGGAATAAGTATGGTCAGGTTCGGGGTCGATAATATTCCCAATACAACTGAACTAATTGATGCCAATGGAAATGTAAACTATGATAAAATTACCACTTTTAGTGCTGCAGATTATGCATTTCTGTTGTCGTATGCCAGACTTTCGAAAATCAAAGGCCTTCGGTTTGGTGGTAATGTTAAAATAATCCGCCGTGTTATTGGAGATTTTGCCGGAGCATGGGGATTCGGTTTTGACCTGGGTGCACAGTATGACTATAAGAAATGGAAATTCGGATTAATGCTTCGTGATGTTACATCAACCTTTAATGCCTGGACATTTAATCTGAATGATCAGATGAAACAGACCTTCCTTGCTACCGGTAATACACTTCCTACAAATTCGGTTGAGGTTACATTGCCAAGGATGCTTCTCGGCTTGAACCGTAAATTTGAATTCTTGAATAACAGATTCTCTCTGGCTCCGGAGATTGCCCTTGATGTAACTTTCGATGGAAGAAGAAACGTGCTTATACAATCTTCTGTAGCTAGTGTCGATCCACATTTCGGATTCGAAGCAGGTTATAAAAACATGATTTTTCTCCGTGGTGGAATCATGAATATTCAAACGGAAACAGATATTACAGGAACCAAATTCACCAGCTTTATGCCCAATGTGGGAGTTGGTATTAAGTTCAAAGCCTTCACTCTTGATTATGCGTTGACCGATATCGGTGATCAGTCTGTTGCTTTATATTCCAATGTGTTTTCCCTCAAAATCGATATTAATCGAAAACCTCTTTAGGAGATTCGCATGGGAAAAAGATACTTTACTATATTTCTTTTTTTCCTCTTAACGCTTCCCGTCTTTTCGCAGACTTTTGGAAACGAATGGATCAATTATTCCCAAAAGTATTACAGGATTTTAGTCATTAAAGCCGGTATCTACCGAATAGACTCTCTCACACTTGCAAATGCAGGGATTCCTCTGAATAATGTCAATCCAAGGAATATCCAGATTTTTGGGAGAGGCAAAGAACAATATATTTATATTAAGGGAGAAGGTGACGGGGTTTTCAATAAGACCGATACTCTTGAGTTTTTTGGAAGACCGAACGACGGATTTCTTGATTCTGCGCTTTATAACGGAGCCACACCTCCTAACCCCTATCTGAGTTTGTTCAATGATACAGCCGTGTATTATCTTACCTGGAATCAAAATCTGAATAACCGCCGGATGGTTTCTGTGAATGACACCACTTTTGGAGTATACCCTCTGAGCCCTTATGTGTCTAAGGAAGATATAAATGCATCCGCATACGATTATTATCAGGGGACCACAGATGCAAGCGAAATTACAGATCCTGAATACTTGCCCATGGAGTCGATTGTGAGTGGGACTACAAATTTCACGTCGTCTCCTACTGTGGCAAATATGAATACGGCAAATGCTTATATCGGTGGACCTTCTGCGCTTCTTCGCTTTCGGATCATAACCAGATCTAATGATATTCTCGTTAATCCGGACACTCATCTTCAGATACAATTTCCAGGCTCCGTCTTTGATACGCTTGTGGATGGGTATATGACGATGTATAAGGCTTTCTTGATACCCCCTTCCTCCCTTTCTACGACTTCGACAGTATCCCTTGCCAGTATAAACCCATGGTCATCCGCGAACAGCGGTGATGCGGGATTCACCTTTGTTGCTGTCAAATATCCACATACCCTCGACATGGAAGGGAAAACTGATTTTCTGATGTATGTGGCGGCTCACGGAGCTCCTGGGAAGTCGAACCTTAATCTTTCCAACTTCAATAACCAGGGTTCGACAGCCCGATTCTATGACTTGACTTACCACCGAAGGATAAATGTGGTGCAGAATGGCTCCAATTTCCAGTTGCTCGTTGGAGACAGCCTGAATGCTGAAAAACTTTGTTACCTCACCAGTGATAATGCCATCAGGCGTGTAACCGGTCTGATCCCGGTTAATGGATCGGGCAGCTTCACAAATTTCCGATCCCAGGCAACAGATTCGGCATTTGTTATCATCACCAACCCTTCGCTCATTTCATCAGCAAATTCCTATCGTCTTTACCGCAGCTCTGTGCAGGGTGGTTCACACCATGTAATCCTTGCAGATATCAACGAACTTTACGACCAGTTCGCTTATGGAGTCCGAATGCATCCATTCGGAGTAAGAGGATTTTGCGGATACCTGTTGCAGAATTTCCCAAGCAAACCAGCCTATCTTTTTTTAATTGGAAAATCTCTGAATGCATATTACCAAAGATTCGCCCCTATTGCTGGCCTGGAAATGCTTCCTACGATGGGTTATCCTGCCAGCGATAACCTGTTTACTGCTAAGCTTGGGACCAACAGCTACTCTCCTTCCATTGCAACAGGTAGAATAGCCGCTGAATCGAATACGGATGTAATTACTTATTTGAACAAAGTTACAGCCTATGAGCAAAATGTAGCTGCTCCCTGGATGAAGCAGGTACTGCATTTTGGAGGAGGAATTGGAAGCGGGGAACAAAGTCTGTTCAAAGGTTACCTGAATAATTACAAAGCAATTATTCAAGCGTATAATAGTTTCGGAGGGAATGTAACTTCCTTTTTTAAAACATCGACTGCTCCGATTCAGATAAACCAGAGCGATTCACTGAAACTGTTGGTAGATAATGGCGTCAGCATAATGACCTTTTTTGGACATGCCTCCGGAAGTGGATTTGATGTGAGTATTGATGATCCTTCTAACTACCACAATGCTCCAAGATTTCCTCTGGTTATTGCGAATTCCTGTCTTGCTGGTGATATTCATTCGGAGGGCCCGCCTTCCACCAGTCAGAAATTTATTAATGGCCCTACGGGAGCTATTGGCTTCCTAGCCAGCACTTCTTTAGGCCTCTCCTCGGAACTGGATCCATACTCCTCTGGACTATACCAAAGCCTTGCAAGATACAATTATGGCAAAAGCATTGGAAGGCATATCCAGTATACCATTAAGAAGAGAGAATCGGGTTCGCCTCTTTCATTGTATGCCAAGGAAACCACTTTATGCATGACCCTGAACGGAGACCCATCCATCGTCATCGCTTCTCCACGTCTTCCTGATTACGCAATTCAATCTTCCGATGTCAGCTTCGACACACGTTCACGCCCCGACTCAGTTACGATTACATCTCTGATGCATAATTATGGAAAGGCTATCGTTGATTCATTTTTCGTACATATTGAGCGGCGGTACCCGAATGGAGATACTGATGTATACAGAATATCCGTCCATGCACCGGCATTTCTGGATTCGTTTAAACTTAAGATTCCTGTTGATTTCAACCGAGGGATTGGATTGAATAAAATATACATCACCCTCAATTACACAAACAAAATTTCCGAAATGACTATGGCAAATAATTCTACTGGGGAGGTGGATCTTCTTTTGCAGGGAAGCTCTATCCTTCCGGTATGGCCATATAACGATGCTATTTATCCTTATGATACCGTGACTCTTAAGGCTTCTACTGCTAACCCTCTGGAGCCTCCCCGCAATTATCGTGTACAGTTCGATACTACAGATACCTACAACAGCCCCTTTGCTAAAACAACGGTTTTGGTCAATAAGCCGGGCGGTGTCGTAACGTGGAAACCACCAGTCGCTCATCTGTCAGATAGCGTGGTTTATTTCTGGAGAATCAGCCCTGATACTGTTGGGACAACAACTTCTGCCCGATGGAGAGAAAGCTCCTTTCAGTATATAACTGGAAAACGGGGTTGGGAGCAAGCACAATTTTTTCAATTTAAGAACGATCAGTACCAGTTTGTTAAATTCAATCGTGCACAACGGAAATTCAATTTTGTCAATGATATTAAATCAATTGAAGTGAGCGATGCTATTATGGGTGTGAACGGACATGACTGGCCGGATGTAAATTATAAGATCAATAATGTAACAATTGAGGAGAGCTCGAATGCACTGGAAGGATTTTCATTTGCTGTACTCAACCCACGGAGCTTAAGGCCTTGGACCTTTGATACAGCTTGCTCCCCTTCTTTTACCCCATACGATGACCCTCATTTTGGAAATACCGTTAATTATTGTGGAGAACAAGCTTTCGCCTTTGACTTCTATGACAGCACTGCTGCGAGGCAGTCTAAAATGGCCAATTTTCTGGCTTCCATACCAGCTGGTTATTACCTTATTGCATGGTCAAACGGATTTTCAAATAACTGGGCCGGTCCCCCGGCTGGATTTGATACTGTGAATACCTATTCAACTGTCCTTAAACAACAGTTTGCTTCCTTCGGAAGCAGCATGATCACACCTGCATCCACAACTCTGAATACTCACAGCGCTTATACGATGATTGGAAGGAAGGGCTGGGCCATAGGCCAAGCGAAGGAAAAAGTTTCACCAGATGAGGCTACGAAGATCACACTTATGGATACGCTTACCACGAATTGGACTAACGGGTTTATCGCGTCTGAAGTTATTGGTCCGGCGAAAAGCTGGGATGAATTTCATATTCGTAAAACGCACCTCGAAAACCCTTCTTACGATAGCCTTGTTATTCGTGTCATTGGAATAACTCCTTCTGGTAATCAGGTGGTATTAGCCAATCTCAAAGACACGACTCGCGATGTCTACAACCTGAGTACGATGGTTAATGCAACCATATATCCTTACATACGTCTTTTTGCTTATATGGCGGATGATTCAATGCTTACTCCTCCTCAGCTCAAACGATGGCAGGTGATATATACCCAGGCTCCTGAAATGGCTGTTAACCCGGCATTAAACTTCAGCTTCAAGAAAGATACTGTACAGGAAGGCCAACCCTTGCAGATGACCTGCGCGATTCAGAATATAAGCGACCTTAATTTCACGGATTCACTTCAAATAAGTTACTGGCTTCTTGACAAAAATCACGCAAAGCATAATATTCTACTTAGCAATAATAAGAGCTTCAAAGTCCGCAAGCCCCCTTTCAATGCAGGAACTTATTTTGTTGATTCTGTGACAGTCAATACTACAGGGTATCCTGGTTTGAACAGCCTATGGATGGAAGCCAACCCCTTATCCACACCCAGGACGGAGAAGGAGCAATATCATTTCAATAATCTCCTTCAGAAACCGTTTTATGTTACCACAGACAGAACCAACCCTCTGATGGATGTAACTTTTGATGGTGTACATATTCTGGATGGAGATATTGTTTCTGCCAAACCGAATATCCTCGTCTCTCTCAAAGATGAGAATATGTTTCTCGCTCTTAACGATACATCGGACTTCAAACTCTTTCTTCAGTACCCCAATTCAAGTGTCCTGACCCCGGTTTATTTTCAAAACAATATTGCATTTACACCGGCAGTACTACCCAGAAACAGCTGTAAGCTTAATTACACCCCGCAGCTCTCCGCTGATGGTATATATATGCTTGTCATTCAAGCCAAGGACCGCTCCAACAATGCGAGTGGAAAAATAAATTACCAGATTAATTTTGATGTGATCAATCATTCGATGATCACGGATGTGATGAATTATCCAAACCCCTTCACTACGGCTACACATTTTGTATTTACAATCACGGGCTCAGAAGTGCCTACCATGTTCCGAATTCAAATCATCACCATTACCGGAAAGCTGGTGAGGGAAATTGAGCGGGACGAACTTGGCCCATTGCATATAGGAAGGAATATCACCGAATATGCCTGGGATGGAAGAGACCAGTTTGGCGATCGCCTGGCCAATGGAGTGTATTTTTACCGGGTGCTGACCAAAATAAATGGAGATAATATAGAACATATGGACAGCGGTGCCGATCAGTATTTCAAAAAAGGGTTTGGAAAAATGTTTCTGATGAGGTAAGAAAGGGAAATTGTAGTCTATGAAGAATTTATTTTTCGCAATTTTCATTTGCTTAGGCCTGTTAAGTTCTTGCATCATACAGGCACCTAAGTATGCTTCTGTGGAGCAAGTCTTTGCACTCAAAACAGACATGACCCAGGAGGAAGTATCAACAGCCCTGGGAATTCCTCCTTATTCTTTGAAATCAAAGGATGATAGTGAAGTCGTGTACATTTATAAGTATAGGGCGACAGAGCGAAAAACAATGCCCCTGTTTCTAAAAAAAACAAATGGAGCAAAGGCAACAGGACCTTACATGGATCTGAGCATTACATTTAATGCAAAAACCGGAAAACTAACCTCCATGAAATCCAAAGTAACACCGAGAGAAGAAAAAGGTAAATATGCAATTGATGTCAATTCTATTTTCACTCTGCTCACCGTAACGGCTCCTGCACTCCTCGTATATCTGGGACTGCAACATACCAAATGAACATCTGAATTTTTCTTATTTTTTGAGCCGTGAATTTTAAACATCCCATTTTACTTTCCCTGCTGAGTGGATTTCTTTTCACACTGTCCTGGCCGGCAACCGGCGCAATGACCTTTCTCATTTTTCTTGCTTTTGTCCCACTCCTGGTTCTGGAGCAGCGAGCTTCCGAAGACAGAATTGCGGGTAAAAAGAGCTATTTATTCCTCTATTCCTTCCTGGCGTTTTTTACCTGGAACCTGTTAACAACCTGGTGGATCTATAATGCTTCCTTCGGAGGAGCCGTCATGGCCATATTCTTTAACTCCCTGTTCATGGCTATTGTTTTTGTTCTCTTTCATAGGGTAAAGAGAAGGATGAATGGTAGGTTTGGTGCGATTATCCTGATTTCCTTCTGGATGGCATTCGAATATCTGCACCTACGCTGGGATCTTACCTGGCCGTGGCTTACCATCGGAAATGTGTTTGCTGATTCACCCTGGATGATTCAATGGTATGAATATACGGGGGTCTTCGGAGGCGGGCTGTGGATTTTTGCAGTTAATTTCCTGGTGTTTAATCAAATGAAACAAGGCAGTTCTGTGTTTTCTATCCGTTCCATTTTCCTCATCTCTTCCTTGATATTCGTTCCTATTCTCATTTCTTTTTCAATCTATAAATGGGAATCGGGTCAGTTGACAAAGGGTCCACATCCTGAAATTGTTGTAGTCCAACCGAATATTGATCCTTACAATGAAAAATTTAATGGGTCTTTTAAAGAACAACTGGAAAAAATGTTGGAGCTGGCCGAAACAGGGATTGATTCGAATACGGCCTGTATTGCATTTCCGGAAACTGCTCTGACCGAAAATATCTGGGAAAATTCCGAAGAACATGCCTATAGTATTCAGGCCTTGCGCGCTTTCCAGAAAAAACATCCTGGATTGGACATTTTGATCGGAGCAACATCTGCATATCAATATCAACCAGGGGAAAAACCATCCGTTACTGCCAGGAAATATATAGATGCGGAAGAGTATTATGATGATTTTAACACAGCATTCTTTCTTACGGGAAAGGGTTTGTTGCAGAAATATCACAAGAGTAAATTTGTTCCAGGTGTGGAAAGAATGCCATTTCCTTCCCTACTTAAGCCCCTTGAGAAATTGGCCATCAATATGGGAGGAACGACAGGATCTCTTGGTGAACAGGAGGAAAGAACGGTTCTGCTCTCCAGTCAAAATTCCCTGAAAATTGCCCCTGTGATATGCTATGAATCCGTATTCGGGGAATTTGTGAACGGGTATATCCTGAATGGAGCCAACGTAATATTTATAATAACCAATGATGGCTGGTGGGGTGACACTCCCGGACATACGCAGCATCTTTCTTATGCCAGACTGAGAACCATTGAGACGAGACGCTGCATTGCCCGCTCTGCCAATACCGGTACATCCTGCTTCATTGATCAGTGGGGAAAAGTATTCTTACCTACCTCCTGGTGGAAGCCTGAGGTCATAAAACAAGGAATCACACTGAACTCAGAGTTAACCTTTTATGTAAGGCATGGGGATTACATCGGCAGAGCTGCAGTAATCATTTCATTAGGGATGATTGTATTTTCAATCTTCCTTCGGTTCCGCCGGAAAAAATATAATCTGTAAATTTGCACATGGAAAAATTTGATGTTACGATCATAGGTTCAGGGCCGGGAGGATATGTTGCTGCCATACGATGTGCACAACTTGGGATGAAAACGGCCATCATAGAGCGATATCCAAACCTTGGTGGAACTTGCCTGAATGTGGGGTGTATCCCTTCTAAAGCATTGCTCGACTCATCAGAGCATTTTTATAATGCTGCACATAACTTCAAAACACACGGAATTGAGTTGAAAGACCTTCGGGTGAATTTCTCCAACATGATTGGAAGAAAAGAAGAGGTGGTGAAGCAGAATACAGAAGGGATCAAATTTTTAATGAAAAAAAATAAGATTACAGTATTCACCGGTCATGCATCTTATTTGAGCAAAAATAGCCTGGATATTTAGGGGAAAGACGAGAGCACAAATATAGAGAGTGCAAAAATTATAATAGCAACCGGCTCCAAACACGCTACATTTCCCGGG
>PLYR01000139.1 GCA_003153435.1 Bacteroidota bacterium | reverse complement strand
CCAACCCTTACTCCATCAGCACCAAATTTTTCTATAAGGTCTATTGGATCGGGAGAGTTGCCGAGCGATTTGCTCATTTTTCTTCCCTGTTTATCTCTTACAATACCTGTCAGGTATACATTTGTAAATGGTTTCTTTCCTCTATATTCATATCCGGCAATGATCATTCTGGCCACCCAGAAAAATAAAATTTCAGGTGCAGTAATCAGATCATTGGTTGGGTAATAATAGTTGATGTCTTCTCCTTCTGGTTTTTTGAATCCGTCAAACACGCTGATGGGCCATAACCAGGAACTGAACCAGGTATCCAGAACATCTTCATCCTGTTTCAGCTTCAAGTGCACTGCCTTACCATGTTTTTTTTCAAAGAGCACCTCTGCTTCTTCCAAAGTTTTTGCGACGACAAACTCACCCTTTTCGTTATACCACGCTGGGATTCTTTGTCCCCACCAGAGCTGACGTGAAATACACCAATCGTGTACGTTTTCCATCCAGTGCTTGTATGTATTTTCGAATTTCTCTGGGATCAGTTTGATTTCCCCATCCAACACATGATCGAGAGCAGGCTTGGAGATTTCATCCATTTTCAGGAACCATTGCATGGAAAGCCTTGGCTCAATGACAGCATTGGTTCTCTCGGAATAACCGACTTTGTTCTTTATATCCTCAATTTTCACCACCACACCCATTTCCTCCAGCTCCTTGGCAATTTTTTTGCGAACAGTAAAACGATCTTCACCAACATAAAATAAGGCAGCTGCACTCATCTTTCCATCCGGGTCTATTGTATCAATTACCTCGAGGTTATGCTTCACACCGAGGTTATAGTCATTCATATCATGAGCAGGGGTGACTTTCAATGCCCCCGTACCGAAAGCAATGTCAATATAGGAGTCATAGATAATCGGAACAGATCGGTTCACTATCGGAATAATGCATCTTTTTCCATTAAGATGCTGATAACGAGGATCATCCGGATGTACGCAGACGGCTGTATCTCCGAGTATGGTTTCAGGCCGTGTGGTAGCAATGGTAATCCATTGGTCGGTTCCTTCAATTTGGTATTTAACATAATAGAGTTTGGAATTAACCTCTTTATGTATCACCTCCTCATCCGAAACAGCAGTAAGTCCCTGAGGATCCCAGTTCACCATCCGGACTCCACGGTATATATATCCTTTCTGATATAAGTCGATAAAAACCTCAATAACAGCTTCGCTAAGGTCATCCTCCATTGTAAAACGGGTGCGGTCCCAGTCACACGAAGCCCCAAGCTTTTCCAACTGCTTTAAAATAATTCCACCGTATTTTTCTTTCCACTCCCATGCATGTTTCAGGAACTCTTCCCGGGTAAGGTCGGTTTTGTTGATTCCTTTTTCTTTAAGCATTGCCACAACTTTTGCTTCTGTAGCAATGGAAGCATGATCAGTTCCAGGTACCCAGCAGGCATTTTTTCCCATCAGCCGGGCTCTACGTATGAGCACATCCTGTAGAGTATTATTGAGCATATGCCCCATATGAAGCACACCTGTAACATTTGGAGGTGGTATGACTATTGTATAGGGTTCTCTGCCATCAGGAACGGATTTGAAGAATTTATGCTTGAGCCAGTAGCTATACCACTTATCTTCAATTGATTTGGGGTCGTAGGTTTTAGGTATTTCCATTTTTTTTTGCTTATCTTCGCTCCGTTATTACCTGAATGCATGGCAAATTTATTAAAAATACGCTTGTGAATCCGGACGAATGGCACGATTTTAGCTATATCGTGAACATGAAGCGGGAATGAAAAACCGAACTTTTAAAATTAAAACCTAATTAAAAAACACCTTTACTCATGAAAAAAGTACTTCTCCCTTTCTCTTTTGCCGTGATTGCCGCTCTTGGTATGAATGCTCAGGATAACAAAGGAACTACGCCAGCTGCCAATACAGCTACTGTTGCTCCTGCCACCCCGGCTGTAAATCCAAACGGGCCCTCTTTTAAGTTCGAATCAGAAGAGTTCAATTTCGGAAAACTCGAGCAAGGTCAATCCGTATCCCATGATTTTAAGTTCAAAAACACAGGAAAGGAACCCCTGGTTATCACAGACGCTACTGCGACCTGTGGATGTACCAAACCTACCTTTGCAAAAGAACCTATCAAACCAGGTGGAACAGGGATGATTTCAGTTACTTTCAATTCTACAGGAAAACTTAACCTCCAGGACAAGGAAATCACTATCACTTCCAACGCAAAAGAAGGTGTTAAAAAAATCCACCTGAAAGGAGAAGTTACTCCTAAACCTGCTGAACCGGCTCCTGCAAATGGAACAACTCCTGCAACGACGACTCCAGCACCTCAGCCTAAATAAGTTCTATAAACGTTTCAAATTTTATCGTCATGAAAAAAGTAGTTCTATCTCTTGGAATCGCATTGGGTTCAATGTTCGTTACTAACGCACAGACTACCCCCGCTACTCCCGCAACCGCTGCCACACCGGCACCGGCTCCTGCAAGTACTGCTGAAATCAAATTTGACAAACTAGAGTTTGACTATGGCACTCTTAAACAAGGCGGAGACCCGAATGGGGAATTCGCTTTCAAGAATACCGGAAAAGAGCCTCTGATTATCAGTAATTGTCAGGGATCCTGTGGCTGTACAGTTCCTAGCTGGCCTAAAGAACCCATAAAGCCCGGTGCAAGTGGAGTCATCAAGGTACATTATGATACAAAAAGAGTGGGACCAATCAACAAGACGGTGACGGTCACTTCCAATTCCAAAGACGGTGTGGTTACACTCCACATTAAAGGAATGATAGAAGCCGCTCCTGCTGAAGAAGCCTTTCCAGGCAATAAGCCGGCCAACGGGGCACCGGTTGAAAAAACCAACTAATTCATCTTTTCTCTCTTCCAAGAGGGTGAGTATCACCCACTGTATTCAGGTATAGTGGGTGATTTTTTGAACCTTCAGCAAGACTTCCACAAAAATTTATACTTGAAATCGAATAACATGAAAAAAATTCTTCTTACCTCTTTTGCATTCCTCTGTTTTATCCTTATTGGAAAGGCACAGGAGAGCGTAATTGAAAGCATCGATCCAAATGCTCCAGACATGAGTTTTGAAAATGAAACTATTGATTATGGNNGGCAAATCACCACTTATCATTACAGAAGTAAAAGGACAGTGTGGCTGTACGACTTTGCCCGACGGCTGGCCCAAAGAACCAATCAAACCAGGAGCAAGCGGAACAATCAAAGTAAAGTATGACACGCAACGTCCTGGCACGTTTGATAAAAAGGTGACTATCACCTCTAACGGTAAAATTGGCAGCAAACAGGTAACGATTAAAGGTGTGATAAAGCCTGCACCGGAAGGCAAAAAATAAACCTGCAGAATCTCAAGAGTGACAAAACGAATTATCCCCATTATACTAATACTATTTTTTCACTCTTGTTACTCAGGAGCTCAAGAAATAAAATTCGAAACAAAAAAACATGATTTTGGCTTTGTACACCAGGGTGACGTTCTCGAATATGATTTTAGTCTAATCAATATTGGCTCCAAACCTCTCCTAATTGACTCAACACAGGCAACATGTAGTTGCACAGAGGTCGAAACACCACCCAACCCCATCCTACCTGGAGAAAAGGCTAAAATTCACCTGAAATTCGATTCAAAAAGTGCAATAGATCGTCAGAAACGGAAGATTATTGTCTTCTCCAATTCACCTCATTCCCCACAAACTCTTATTTTTAAGTGTATTGTCCTCGAAAAGAAGGAATAAATATCAATTTTCGCCGATTTATTTGAACCTTTGTAAAGGTAAACCTCTAAAATTTCCTTCAATGCCAAAGATATCCAGGAAAGCAGACCAAATGCCAGCATCACCTATCCGAAAGCTGGTGCCTTATGCTGAGACCGCAAAGAAAGCCGGAGTTAAAATCTACCACCTGAATATTGGACAACCGGATATCGAAACACCAACCTTATTAATGGATGCGATCCGTAACTCAGATATCAAAGTACTTGAATATTCTCATTCAGCAGGCATTGAATCTTATCGTAAGAAGCTCGCTACCTATTACCAGGGATTCCGGATCAACATCGATGCCTCCGATATCATCATCACCACAGGGGGGTCTGAGGCAATTTCCATCTCCATGATGACCTGCTTTAATCCGGGAGATGAAATCATTATTCCGGAACCTTTCTATGCCAATTATAATGGTTTTTGCTGCGCAGCAGATGTAACTATAAAGCCTGTACGTTCATACATAGAGTCCGGATTTGCGCTGCCACCTATTGCTGAATTTGAAAAACTTATCGGGCCGAAAACAAAAGGGATAATGATTTGCAATCCCGGGAACCCGACAGGCTACTTATACTCCCGGGAGGAATTGGAACTTCTTAAGGAACTCGTTAAGAAGCACGACCTTTATTTGCTCAGCGATGAAGTTTATCGTGAATTCTGTTATGACGGGAAGGAGTATGTTTCTGTCATGCACCTGGAAGGTATCGACAATAATGTCATCCTTCTGGATTCTATTTCTAAAAGGTATAGTGCATGTGGAGCAAGAATCGGGGCGATGATTTCAAAAAACAAAGAACTTATGCGCGCTGCATTGAAATTCGCACAGGCTCGCTTAAGCCCTCCTACTTTTGGACAGATCGGCGGGGAAGCGGCCTTGAACACTCCGGCTTCCTATTTTGAGAAAGTGAAAAAGGAATACGTTCTAAGGAGGGATTTTGTGGTCGATTCTCTTAACAAGATGGATGGAGTTTTTTGTCCTAAACCGAGCGGAGCATTTTATTGCATTGCCCGTCTCCCGATAGATAATGCAGACACATTCTGTCAATGGTTGCTGGAGAAATTTTCACTCAACAATAAGACTTTAATGCTGGCTCCTGCTACAGGGTTCTACTCTAGTCCGGGAGCAGGTTTGAACGAAGTCAGGATCGCATATGTGCTGAACCTGGAGGATTTATCGCAGGCGATGATTTGCCTGAAGGAAGCTTTGTCCGTCTATCCAGGGAAAATAGTTAATGCTGAACTGGAAACAAATAACAGAAGAAAGTAAAAGGGGCTATCTAAAGGTGCCTTAATACATATTCGACCGCGCCGAAAATCAGGACCAGAATTCCGTGAATTACTATAATCCTTCTATAAAATTCCTTCATATAAGGAAGCAATTTAATTCCAACCAATGCAGCAATGATTGCATAGATTGACTGAAGTATCATCAGGCTCATGAACAAACAAAGCAGCATCACACGCTGACCTTTTTCCTGCCTTTCCTGGTTTTTTTCCATCAACTCCTTTGTCAGTATTTCTTCAGGTGTTAACGCATGCTGATTCCCAATTGCAGGAGCTTTGACCGGAGCATGAACACCCGGTTTTACATCTTTCACAAGCACAATTTCCGGTGTGACAGAAAGCACGTCAATAATCATATAACCACTAAAAACAGCAAATAAGGCGAATGATATAATGCCTGGAAATTTTGCAAAGCTGTTGTCCTCCTGAATGAAGAAAACAAAAATAAAGTTCACTACGAGAAGCAATATTCCAATAAGAAGAAATGTACTGAGCATAGTGCGTAGATGAAAAGTAAACTTAAGTGCTTTAGTCGATCAAGTTTAATTAGATTTTCTGATATAGCAAAACTAGCCAAAAACTTGAATATTAATCCTTAAAATCGGGATACAAAAGATATTTCTTCCGAATTGTTTTGAATTTTCTCAATCCAGGCTCCCAGCTTGAGCGGATTTCATCCTCACTTTTTCCAACCCTGATCTGCTGTTCTAGGAGGTTTGTGCCACTCAGGGAAACAAAATAATTATTGAAGAAGAGGGTCTTGTTTGGTGAATTATTATAAGCTCCCTGCAACCAGTATAGATATAACTTCCTGTAGTTTACAATATAAACATTTCCAAATTCCCTTAAGTCATATCCCATACATTTTTGTTCCTTGTAGGGTGGGTCCAGAGCCCCTGGCCGGCTAACCGGTGTAAACGAAAAGTTCGCTCCCAAGAGGTCGGGATGACCGATAACTTGAAAAGGATAATCTGTACCTCGTCCCACGCTGATCACCGTTCCTTCAAACAAACAAAGTGAAGGATATAGATACACAGCTCCCATCGTTTTCAAGTTTGGGGAAGGTGGAACAGGCAACTGATAAAGATCAGAATGGGTGTACCCCATCAGAGGAATTACTTTCAGATTGCATATTACTCCTTTTCCAAGCCAGCCTTCCCCATTCAGCATCAGCGCATATTCTCCGATTGTCATTCCATATACAATAGGTACCGGATCGAGTCCCACAAAACTCTTATGGGCATCCTCCATAACAGGTCCGTCAATATAATGACCATTTGGATTTGGCCTATCCAGTACAATTAACATCTTTTTATTTTCTGCACAAGCCTGCATCACATAGTGAAGAGTACTTAGGTAAGTATAAAAACGAGCCCCTACGTCCTGAATATCGAACACCACAATATCAATCCCTTTTAAATCTTTAGAGGTAGGCTTATTATGGCTTCCAAAAAGCGAAACTATTGGAAGACCCGTTATTTTGTCTTTTGAATTATCCACCGCCTGTCCTGCGTCCGCTGTACCCCGGAACCCGTGCTCCGGACAGAATAAGGTTTTAATCATCACTTTCAATGCCAAAAGGCTATCAACCAAATGCGTTCTTCCAATTAGCGAAGTTTGATTTCCGACAATAGCTATTGATTTTCCTTTTAGCAAAGGCAGGTACAAATCAAGGCTTCGGGCTCCAACCTGGATCTCAGAATCGGATTTTACCACATTTTCAACCCGAGCAGTAATTTGTCCATTCACTGTTTGCAGAATCAACAAAGCATAACACATGACTAATACGAATTTATTCAGCATACCCAATATCGTTTGGAAAATGTACTTTTGCTTGGTTCGTGCACGGTTTTATACCCGAAGCCCGAAGTTATCAAAAAACTTGTTGCGTCATTGAACACACCCTTATTTATAGCCAGACGCATTATCTTCAGCGGAAATCGCCGGGGCGGGATTTCGCGTCCCATCGTAAAGATAGCGGTGTGGGGAATTGCTTTAGGCATGGCCGTCATGTTAATCACCATGGCGGTAGTGACTGGTTTTCAGAAGGAAATTAGGGAAAAAGTCGTTGGATTTGGTTCTCACATCCAGGTTACGAATTATGATACCAACAACTCTTTGGAGCCTGCCGCTGTACCCAATAACCCCGCTTTGCTCGCCTCCATCAGCCGGATTCCTGGTGTATTGCATGTTCAGCGTTATGCAATCAAGGCAGGGATTATCAAGGGTGAGGACGATCTGTTAGGCGTAGTCCTCAAAGGAGTTGGGAAAGATTTCGACTGGGCTTTTTTCCGAAAAACCATCCTTGAAGGAGCCCCTTTTAACGTTTCCGACACAGGACTCAGTAATAAAATACTGGTTTCCCGATTCATTGCTTCCAAACTTAAACTAAAAGTGGGCGATCGATTTAAAATGTTTTTTTTGCAGGACAGACAACAAAGGCAACGTGCTTTCAGGGTTTGCGGCATTTATGAAACCGGATTGGAAGGCTTTGACAATGTAATGGTATTCGCCGATCTCGGTCATGTTCAAAAACTTAATGATTGGGATACTTCTCTCGTCGCAGGGTATGAGATACTGGTTAAAGATTTCAACTTCTTGGATCCGATTGCTGAGCAAGTCAATGATGAGCTGCTGAAATTGAATCCGGATACTGCCGCGACAGGAGAGAGCAAAACCCTGCCCGTGCTTCAAGCAAAGACTGTGAGAGAGCTCAACCCACAAATATTTAACTGGCTCGATTTTACTGATAAAAATGCAGCTATTATTATCTTTCTCATGCTCTTTGTGGCGGTTATCAATATGACTTCAGCACTCCTTATCCTGATCTTGGAGAGAACCAATATGATTGGATTATTGAAGGCCATGGGGGCCACCAACCGAATGGTAAGACGGATTTTTCTCATCAACGCGGCATGGCTTATCGGCCAAGGCCTACTCATTGGAAACATCATAGGAATAGGAATCAGTCTTCTCCAGCAAAAATTCCACCTCATCAAACTTAACCAGGAATCCTATTACGTTCCTTGGGTGCCCATTCACATCGATTTATTCCAAATTCTGAGCATCAACACCCTAACCCTCGTTGTTTGTCTGCTGGTACTCTTGCTTCCCTCACTGATTATCACACGCATTACTCCAGTTAAAGCTATCCGGTTTAGCTGAGGTACTTTACCCACTGGTAATACCAAACAAACTCTTTGCTATCTTTATGCTCAATTTTTATCAGACCCTATGAAAAAAATCTGCAACAGTATTCTTGAAACAATCGGTCACACACCTATGGTACGTATCAATTCTATCACCAAAGGTATCAAGGGAACAGTCTTCGCCAAAATTGAAACATTCAACCCTGGAAACTCAATCAAGGATCGAATGGCTCTTAAAATGATTGAGGATGCGGAGAAAGACGGACGTTTGAAGCCCGGAGGAACAATCATTGAAGGCACCTCTGGAAATACAGGCATGGGACTCGCGATTGCCGCCGTAGTCAAAGGTTATAAATGCATTTTTACATCCACTGATAAGCAGAGTAAAGAAAAATTCGATGCACTCCGTGCGTTCGGGGCCGAAGTAATCGTCTGCCCAACAAACGTTGACCCCGAAGATCCACGCTCCTATTATTCTGTTTCTTCCAGGCTCGTCAAGGAAGTCCCTAACTCCTGGAAACCAAACCAGTATGACAACCCTTCCAATGCGCAGGCTCACTATGAATCAACTGGACCTGAAATCTGGGAGCAAACAGATGGCAAAATCACCCATTTGGTTGTTGGGGTTGGGACAGGCGGAACCATATCTGGTACTGCAAAATATCTCAAAGAAAAAAATCCTAACATCAAAGTTCTCGGGATTGATACCTATGGTTCGATTTTTAAAAAATATAAAGAGACCGGAATCTTCGACAAGAATGAAATTTACCCTTATGTGACAGAGGGCATTGGAGAAGATTTCCTGCCGGAAAATGTCAACTTCAAACTGATTGATCATTTCGAAAAAGTAACGGACAAAGATGCCGCGATGATGACGAGGGAGATTGCCAGGCAGGAAGGCATTCTTGCTGGAAATTCGGCAGGATCGGCAATGGCCGGCATCATTCAAATGAAAGATATGTTCAAGGATGGCGACATGATTGTTGTTATCTTCCATGACCACGGTACCAGATATCTTGGTAAAATGTTCAATGACGATTGGATGAGAGAAAAAGGCTACTTCGATCGGAAAGGGCTTAGTGCAAAAGACCTTGTAAACTCAAATCACAAAGGGGAACTCATTACACTCGATGCCGATGATACAATTGAGAAAGCTGTGCAGCTGATGAGCAAGATGGACATTTCCCAACTTCCTGTAATAAGAGATAAACGACTTGTTGGTTCTCTCAACGAAAATCATTTGTACAGTAAGATTGTCTCCAACCCCGATATTAAGCTTCAAACAGTTGAAAGCATCATGCAGCCGGCTTTCCCTTTTGTTGACATCTCTACACCACTAGATCTTCTTTCTACCATGATAAATCCTGAAAATCCGGCCGTACTGGTCAGAGATTTTAAAACAGACAAGAACTTTATCATCACCCGCTACGACATTATGAATGCGCTAACCAAGTAAAAAAACTTGCCTGAATACAGAGATCAGTTGAACCGCACGATCACCCTGGATCGTGCCCCTGTCAGGATACTCTCCCTTGTACCTTCCCAGACAGAACTACTGTTTGACCTGGGGTTAAAAAATGAGGTGGCAGGAATCACTTCCTTTTGCATTCGTCCAGAAGCCTGGTACAATTCCAAAACACGGGTCGGAGGGACAAAAAAACTGGATTTACATAAAATCCGAAACCTTCAACCTGATCTAGTTATTGGCAATAAGGAAGAAAATGACAGAAGCCAGATTGAAGAACTGATGACCAGTTATCCTGTCTGGATGAGTGATGTTAAAACCCTCCCTGATGCGCTAGACATGATCCATGGCATTGGAAATCTTTGCGCTAGGAGCTCACAAGCCGATGAAATTACACGTCAGATCACCAACCGATTCAAGGATCTGCCAACTCCGAAAACGGAACGTAAAGCTGCTTATTTTATTTGGAGAAAACCATGGATGGCAGCAGGACAGGGAACATTCATAAACGAGATGATGAAATACTGCGGACTCACGAACTGTTTCATGGATTCTCGATATCCGGAGATAAGCTTTGAAATACTCCGGAAGGCAAATCCTCAAACCATCATACTCTCCTCAGAACCTTATCCGTTCAAAGAAAAACACCTTCTGGAGTTCCAGGAAGTATGTCCAAAATCAGAAATAATGCTGGTTGACGGGGAGTTCTTTTCCTGGTATGGATCACGGTTGCTTAACGCTCCGGAATATTTCAGGGAACATATTTTCAAGTAAATATTGTACTTTTAAGAATTAAATTTAAATAATATTTCATTTGGCAAACAAAAAACAAAGGCTGTTGATAATTAGTTTGGGGGTGGCAATCCTCGTCTTTCTGTTTTTATGGACTTACAAGGGCGATCGAATAGAAAAAAATATATTTTCAGAAGTCCATAAAGGGGATTTCGAAATTTCTGTATTCACAAGTGGAGAGCTGGAAGCTAAAAATTCGATCCAGATCCTTGGACCGGAAGGGTTGCGTTCGGTAAATATTTATCAGATAAAAATTACAGATATCGTACCTGAAGGAACCGTTGTCAAGAAAGGTGATTTTATTGCTACGCTGGACAAGGCGGAACTTGGAAATAAGTTAAAGGATGCATCCAATGATCTCCAGAAATATCAGAGTCAGTATACACAAACGCGGCTCGACACGGCACTTCAACTGAGATTGGCCAGAGACGAAATGGTTAATCAGGAGTTTTCGTTGAAAGAGAAACAAATTGCCTTAGAACAATCTGCTTATGAACCCCCTGCAACAATCCGCCAGATTCAGTTGGAATTCGATCGTACAAACCGTGCTCTTGAACAATCCAGAAAGAATTATGAATTGAAAAAAAGTCAGTATGTGGCTAAGATGGAAGAAGCAGGGGCTTCGCTTTCCCAAGCGCTGACCAGCTATGACAGACTAACCGAACTTCTCCAAAAGTTCACCATCACGGCTCCAGAAGGAGGGATGCTCATCTACCAGCGTGAGTGGAATGGCAAAAAAAGGGGTGTCGGCTCAACTATCGGAGTATGGGATCCCACCGTGGCAACACTTCCTGATCTTACATTCATGAACTCAAAAACCTATGTAAATGAAGTGGATATTCGAAAGATAAAGGCTTCCCAGACGGTGCAGGTAACTCTGGATGCCTATCCGGACAAAAAGCTGAGCGGAATTGTCTCTTCTGTAGCCAATGTAGGCGAGCAGAACCCTAAAAATGATTCCAAGGTCTTTGAAGTGGTAATTAAGATTAATGAAAAAGATACCACACTGAGGCCGGCAATGACTACAGGAAACAAAATTATAGTCAATAAACTTAAAGATGTTCTTTCTATTCCGCTTGAAAGTGTCCATAACCTGGGAGATTCTGTGACCTATGTCTTTGTCAAACAGGGCCTATCAATGGTCAGGCAGGAGATTGTTGCAGGTGAGACCAATGAAAACTTTGCCGTCGTGAAGCAAGGCCTTACTGGAACTGAGCAAGTATATCTATCGATGCCTTCCAAACCCGAATCATACAAACTATTTCGCCTGGCCAGAAACAAAAAAACATTTTAACATCACAGGGTGTGAACAGAAGGAGTCTTCAAAATTTCTTGATTGCCCTGGAAGCTATCCGCGTAAATAAACTCCGTTCCCTTTTAACCGGGCTTGGGATTATCTTCGGTGTAGCTGCAGTTATTGCCATGCTTGCAATAGGGAATGGCGCAAAACAGGAAATCCTTGAGCAAATTAAGTTAGTTGGAGTAAATAACATAGTAATTTCTCCTGCTAAAGAACAAAAGGAAGATAAAAATACTGACTCCGAAAAGGAAAATGAAAAGAATCGTTTCAGCCCGGGGATTACCATGAAGGATGTTGAGAGTATATCCGACGTTTTAGCTTGTGCAGAGAAACTAAGTCCTGAAATTGTAATTGAAACTGACTTTGTTTACGGTGGATTGAGGCACTCCGGAAAACTCGTTGGCACGGTTCCTGAATATTTTGAGATCACCAACTTTTCACTATTTGAAGGAAATCTCTTCCTTCCTGAACAACTATTGCAAGGTGAGCAAGTCTGTATTATCGGCAAAGGGATCATGACCCGCTTCTTTACGAAAGAAGACCCTCTTGGCAAATATATAAAATGTGGAAAAGAATGGCTCAAAATTGTGGGTGTGCTGGATGAACGCGTTATTTCAGATAATTCCATAAGCAACCTTGGCATTAGGGATTACAATATGGATATCTATATCCCACTCACCTCCATGCTTCTTCGCTACACAAACCGCTCTCTGGTAACAAGAGCAAATATTGAGTCTGCTCAATCCATGGAAGGAAACGGTGATGAGGACACTAAAAAGGCCCCCCGGAATGTCCATCAACTTGACCGGATTGTAGTACGTATTTCACACTCTGAGTTAATTCCGTCGGCAGCGGAAGTCATTTCAAGGTTACTGAACAGAAGACACAATGGTGTTATAGATTATGAAATTACAGTTCCCGAGCTGCTTCTCAAACAGCAGCAAAGGACAAAAGACATTTTTAACCTTGTTCTCGGCTTTATTGCCGGAATATCTCTGCTCGTGGGAGGTATTGGCATAATGAACATCATGCTCGCGTCTGTTCTCGAACGGATTAAAGAAATTGGTATCCGCCTATCTATTGGAGCTATGAAAAAAGATATTGTCCAACAGTTTGTGTTCGAAGCTATGTTGATAAGCATTTCAGGAGGCCTGGTGGGAATCATTTTTGGAATTTCCCTAAGCTATATAATCTCCGGAATCGCAGGCATTACCACGATCATAAGCGGCTGGTCGATCATCCTATCCTTTGTTGTCTCCGCCGTTACCGGGCTCATTTTCGGAATAGCCCCTGCCAGAAGAGCAGCACAGCAAGACCCCGTTAATTCCTTACGTTATGAATAAAATTCTATTTCTAACCATCGCCCTACTGGGTAATCTGTTTCCTTTCTGTATCAATCCTATACAAGGTCAATCGGAGCAAGGATTGGAAAAAATTCTTAGCCTTTCTGATGTGGTTGAGCTGGCGAAGGGCCAAAGCCCATCTGCAAAACTGGCATCTACAAACTATACATCCAAGTTCTGGCAGTTCAAGCTATATCAATCAAATTATCTGCCACAAGTAAGTCTCAATGCAACTCTTCCTAATCTAAACAGAGCCATCAACCCTATCACCCAACCTGATGGAACCGTAACGTACATTCCTCAAAGCTTGCTCACTAACTCAATGAGCCTGAATATATCTCAAAACATTGGGCTGACAAATAGCCAGATATTTGTTTCCTCTTCGGTTCAACGAATGGATATAATGAGCAGCCCTATGAGTTCAAGCTATCTGGTAAACCCTGTTACTTTTGGGATCAACCAGCCTATATTTGGGTTTAACAAACTGAGGTGGGATATGCGTATAGAGCCAATCAAATATGAAGAAGCCAGAAAGCAGTTTAACGAAGACCTGGAACAAGTGGCAATTCAGGCAAGCGAGCTATTCTTCGATTTGCTCACCTCGCAGATGGAACTCAAAATTCAAAAGAAAAACGTTGAGAACAGTGACACACTTTACAAGATTTCTAATGGGCGATTCAATCTTGGGAAAATTGCAGAGAATGAACTTTTGCAGATGGAATTGAACCTTATGCGCGCAAAAAATAATCTAGCCCAATCTGAACTGGATACCGACATCTCTATGCTCAAGCTGGCAAATTTTCTTAAACTCCCATCTGATCAGAAAATAACTCTTCTGGAACCAAACCTTGTACCTGATTTTCGAGTAGACGAAAAAGTTGCTCTGGCTCAGGCTGAAAAAAATTCACAGGCCGTAATAGCTTTTGAAAGGAAAAAGATGGAAGCTGAGCGTGATGTCATAAAAGCAGTTCGCGACAACCGTTTTAGCGCAAATGTAGTGGCTAGTTATGGACTCAGTAACAGCGGTTCGGTCCTTCAAAGCCAGTATTCTAACGCCCTTGACCAGCAACAGGTACGTCTTGGCCTTCAAATACCTATCATCGATTGGGGTAGAGCTAAAGCACAGATTCGTACCATGGAAGCAGCTCAGGAATATGTCGAAATTAGCACAGCACAAGATGAGCAAAGCCTGAAGCAGGAGATCCTCATGCTTTCCAAACAATTTGAGATGCGGAGACAGAAGCTGCTTATCTCCCAAAAATCAGACACGATTGCTCAAAAGCGATTTGAAATCAGTATGAAACGTTATGTTATCGGAAAGATTGGCATCACCGATTTAAACATAGCACTTCAGGAAAAAGACCAGGCCAAAGTAGAATATTTTACTGACCTCCGGCAATTCTGGCATATATACTACGATATCCGCAGAAGAACCTTGTACGATTTTCAGGCCAATGCCGTAATAAGCAACAAGTTCTGAGCCTCTGAAGCGCCTGTTAAAACTGTTACTTCCGGGTTATTTAATAGAAAACTTTGTAACTTTGAGCCTATATCAAAATTTCGGGTTAAAGCGTATGGGGTCTTCTGCATTTATTCACCGTTTTGTGCTTGGCCTTTGGGGGATGCTCTTTTGTACCATTTTGTCGGCACAAAAAGACTCCACCTGTCTTACCTTGAAAAAAGATCGTATCGGTGTAGTGCTTAGCGGAGGAGGTGCTGCTGGTCTTGCACATATCGGTGTTTTAAAAGCATTGGATGAGAATCACATCCCTATTGACTATATAACAGGGACTTCGGCGGGTGCCATGATTGGTTGTATGTATGCTATGGGATATACCCCTGCAGAGATGGAATCCCTTGTCCGATCCAAAGAGTTCAGGAACTGGACTTATGGAAGTCTGGATCAGAAATATGTTTTTTACTTTAAGAAGAAAGAGGATAATGCAGGATGGGCAGCATTCCGCCTGAGTCTTGATTCAACCTTTGCCTCCAACCTTCCTACCAACATAATTTCTTCTCTGCCCATTGATTTTGCATTAATGGAAATGACGGCCAAACCAGCCTCTGTTGCAAAAAATAATTTCGACAGCCTAATGGTCCCTTTCCGATGTTTAGCGGCGGATGTGGAAGCTAAGAAATCGGTTGTTTTTAAATCCGGCGATCTTGGCCAGGCTGTCAGGGCATCCATGTCATATCCATTTTACCTCCATCCTATTTCTGTCGATGGCCGGATTTTGTTTGACGGAGGGCTTTACAACAACTTTCCAACCGACATCATGTACAAAGACTTTTATCCTGACTTCATCATAGGTAGCAATGTTGCAGGCAAATGGGTAGCGCCCGACGAAGACAATCTGATTTCCCAGCTTCGGGCAATGATGATGAGTGAGACTAATTTCAGCTCCCCTTGTGAAAATGGGGTTATTATCACCCCTGGTGTAAATGATGTAGGACTTCTTGAATTTGACAGACTTCAGATTATTGACAGCGGTTATGTTGCAGCTATACGTTCTATGCCTAAAATCAAGGCTGCGGTCACAAGAAGAATGAGTGCTGAAGAGTTAGCTGCTAAAAGACAAGCGTTCAAGTCCAGAGAAAAGGAACTGGTATTTCAGAACATTACAATTACGGGTATTAATAGCAACCAGGCCTTTTTCGTCAGAAGGTCGCTTCGCCATGCCTACAAACAAATTCCACTCGAAAAGCTCAAAAAAGAATACTTCCGCCTAGCTCAGGATGATAAAATAAGAAGTCTTTATCCTTTTGCCAAATACAATGAAAGTACCGGATTTTACGATCTAAACATTAAAGTAAAAAAGGAAAAATACCTGAACGCTGAATTTGGAGGCAACTTTTCGAACAGGCCGATAAATGAAGCTTTCATAGGGCTCCGGTATAGTTACCTCGGCAAGGTTGGTGTTGAAGTTCAGGGAAATGGATACTACGGAAAGCTATACAGCTCAGCCCAGGCTAAGGTGCGGCTGGATCTGGCCCTGAAAATTCCTATTTATATTGAACCCAGCTTAACATATAACCGGTTCGACTTTTTTAAAAGCAGCAACGCATTCTTTGAAGATAACAAACCTCCTTATCTCATTTCGAATGATCAGTATGCCGAAGTCGATCTCTGCCTTCCGGTTCGGAATTCAGGAAAATTATCACTGGGCACTGGCTATGGCCAGGTCGTTGAAGAGTATTATCAAACAACTGCCTTTACTCAACGCGACACTTCCGACAAAACATACTTTAACCATTACTTTACCAGGCTTGCCTTTGAACGCAACACACTTAACAAAAAGCAATACGCAAATTCCGGAGGCTTCTTCCGGGTTTCACTTCGTTATAACCAGGGCGAAGAAATATTCGAAAAAGGTTCCACAGGTGTCCCTCTGATAGATGTTCCATATACTGACAAAGTGCATGAATTTGTTGTATTCAAAGCCGTAATCGATCAATATTTCAAGCTTGGTAAGCATTTCTCATTTGGACTCTATGGTGAAACCGTAATTTCCACCCAGAGTAATTTCAACAATTATACCGCAACTGCTTTATCAGCTCCGGTGTTCCAACCTACACCAGAAAGTAAAACTCTGTTTCTAGAAGACTATAGGGCCCATGAGTATTATGCTGGTGGAGCCAAGGCTGTCATACCCACCATTAAAAACCTAGATGTGAGACTGGAAGCTTATGTCTTTATTCCTTATCAGTCTCTTACCTCAGGGCCACTCGGGCAAGCGGTAACCGGAAAACCGTTCGAGACGAAGCATTATGTAGGAGAAATGGCCCTGGTATATCACACTCCACTCGGCCCGCTCTGTGCCAGTGTAAATTATTTCGATACTCCTGTCCAGGACCAGTTTAGCTTCATGCTCCACTTCGGTTACATTCTCTTTAATAAGAGAGTAAGCGATTAGCATACTATTCCCGCATTTTATGTGTATCATATAATAAGCCTCTAACAGAAAATGAGTTTATATTTTAAAATAATTGGGGTTTTATTTGCTTTTCTCGAAAAAATAATGAAATCTTTGCTAGATAATTTTCGAACTATTCAAACAGAACACTAGTCACACCAATTAAAAATGAAAAAATCAAACATCTTATCCGGTCCAAAAGCCCTGATAAATCACGCATCCAGCGTGACCGTTTGTTTTACTATTCCGTCCGGAGTAGTTTTCTTTAGCCCGATAAGACGCTTCCACATCAGACCCTAGTGGGTTTCTGATGTTAAAACTGCCTTCGGGGCGGTTCCTCCCAAACCCATACATTAATGATTCTGTAGCTCTGACAGGCTGTACCAGATCATCTATTGCATTCAATTAACTTGATGCCAAGCGCGTCAGCATTTTCTATTCACATGGAAAAACAAACTGATTTGTTCACAATTATACTGGCCAATCAAACGCATCACTCGTATGCTGAAATGATATGCCTTGAAATGGAAGCCTCTGCTAAAGCAAGAGGAACTGGCATTGCCAAACGTTCACCAGAGTATATTGCCAAAAAGATGACGGAGAATAAAGCAATTATTGCTTTCAGTCACGAAATGCAATGGGCCGGCTTTTGCTATATTGAAACATGGGGTCATGGCAAATTTGTAGCTAACTCTGGTTTGATAGTTGCACCTGAATTTCGAAAAAGTGGACTTGCCCGTAGTATCAAGCAGGAGATCTTCAAGCTAAGCCGGAAGAAATATCCAGAAGCAAAGATATTCGGACTCACTACAGGACTCGCTGTTATGAAAATCAATTCAGAACTTGGCTATGAGCCAGTGACCTATTCAGAGCTTACCGATGATGAGGCATTCTGGGCCGGGTGCAAGAGCTGTGTAAACTTTGAAATTCTTCAGAGCAAGGAAAGGAAGAATTGTCTATGCACAGCCATGCTCTATGATTCAGAACTACAAAAAGAGGACAAACACGATTCAAACAAACGAATCTTTGATAAAAAATATAAACTCTTTGAACGTTGGTTAAAGTTCAAGAAAAACATACTACTCCGTCATCCTCAGGAATCCGGGCAGACTGATAAGCATTCATTCAAACAAGTCATCTTTAATTTATTTCCCCATGCAAAATAAAAAAATTGTTCTTGCCTTTAGTGGTGGACTCGACACTACATTCTGTGCCCTTCACCTTTCCAAACAGGGCTATGAAGTTCACGCTGCAACCGTTAATACAGGAGGGTTCTCTCCGACTGAAATAAAAATATTGGAAGAGAAAGCGCTCTCCCTCGGTTGTGCTTCATATTCCTGTCTCGAAGAAACAGATCACTACTACACCGCCTGTATTAAATTTCTAGTGTATGGAAATGTTCTGAAGAACAACAGTTATCCATTATCTGTGAGTGCCGAACGTATTATACAAGCTCTTGCCATCGCTGAATATGCAAAGAAGACAGGTGCGGGGGCAGTAGCACATGGGAGCACCGGAGCAGGGAACGATCAGGTTAGGTTTGACATGATTTTTAACATCGTTATACCAGACAAAAAAATCATCACCCCGATCAGAGATATGCAGCTAAGCCGGGAAGAAGAGATAATGTTTCTGAAAGCTAACGGAGTGAAGATGAATTTTGAAAAATCGAAGTACAGTATTAACAAAGGAATTTGGGGCACATCTGTAGGAGGCAAAGAAACACTGACTTCTGATTCAACGCTTCCTGAAGAAGCATATCCTACTCAACTCACCAAGGAGTCTCCTGCATCCGTAACTCTTCATTTTACCAGGGGAGAATTAACGGGAATCAACGATACTATTTTTCACAATCCGGTTGATTCGATCAAAGCATTGCAGGAAATTGCCGCTCCCTATGCAATTGGAAGAGACATACATGTTGGCGATACCATTATAGGCATCAAAGGAAGGGTCGGTTTCGAAGCCGCCGCTCCGATCCTTATTATCAAGGCCCATCACGCTCTGGAAAAGCATGTATTAACAAAATGGCAGCTTTACTGGAAAGATCAACTATCTGCCTGGTACGGTAATTGGCTTCATGAAGGGCAGTTTCTGGACCCTGTAATGCGAAATATAGAAAGCTTTCTGCAGGATTCACAAAAAACGGTAAGCGGAAAGGTCTTCATTTCCCTGTATCCTTATCGTTTCACGGTGAATGGAATAGAATCAACTCATGACCTTATGTCATCAGCTTTCGGAAGCTACGGGGAAATGAATAAATCCTGGACAGGTGAAGATGTGAAGGGCTTTACCAAAATATTTGGAAACCAGACTTCAATCTTTCATCAGGTAAATAATTCACACAACGCTTCTTTTCAAACTGAAATAATAGCAAATGAAAAAGCGAATTAATGCTGGAATAATAGGAGGGGCAGGATATACTGGAGGGGAAACTCTCCGGTTATTAATCAATCATGATTTGGTCCATGTTCGTTTTTCACATAGCCTGAGTCAGACTGGGAAGCTGGTGAGTGATGTTCATACGGACCTATTGGGTGAAACCACCCTCCGGTTCTCTGACGGGGAAACCGAATCTGCAGACGTATTGTTCCTCTGTCTTGGGCATGGAGAAGCTAAAAAATATCTTGCATCAAATCCGCCGAAAGAAGACATGAAGATTATTGATCTTAGTCAGGATCACAGGCTGACTGTCGGAAAAGGTGTTCAAAGTTGGACTTATGGTCTTCCGGAGTTGAACCGGGAAGCGATTGCAAAATCTACCAAAGTTAGCAACCCTGGGTGTTTCGCAACCTGCATTCAGCTTGCTTTGCTTCCCCTGGCTTATGGATCACACCTGAATGCTGATATGCATGTCTCAGCCACTACAGGATCTACAGGCGCCGGTCAGAACCCAACAGCTGATACTCATTTCAGCTGGAGGCAAAATAACCTGAGTCCCTATAAGGTTTTTACTCATCAGCATCTTCCTGAAATCCGGCAGAGTCTGCTGAAATTACAACCAGATCTGGTCAATGAAATTCATTTTGTGCCTCTACGGGGAAGCTTCACGAGAGGAATTTTGGCTGGAATATACCTTGAAACCGATCTAAGTATTGATCAGGCATTAGAATTGTACAAGGCCTATTACGCGAATCACCCATTCGTACACATCAGTGAGAAGGTCATCGATTTGAAACAGGTAATCAATACCAACAAGTGCATCCTTCACTTAGAAAAACAGGGAACCAGATTATTAATCACAGGCATTATCGACAACCTCCTGAAAGGAGCTTCCGGGCAGGCCGTGCAAAACATGAACCTGATGTTTGGTTTTGCAGAGAATTCAGGATTAAAACTAAAGGCGAGCGCGTTCTGATCCTTTTAAACGAAATACTAATATTAAACGAATGAATTTATTTGATGTTTATCCTTTGTTTCCAATTACTCCTATTAAGGCAAAAGGTTCTTGGCTTTGGGACGACAGAGGATTAAAATACCTTGACCTTTACGGAGGCCATGCCGTTATTTCGATTGGACATTCACATCCTTGTTATATCGAAAAACTCACCTCGCAAATTTCTCAGATAGGTTTTTACTCCAACTCTGTCAGGATTGCACAGCAGGAAGAACTGGCCTATAAGCTGGGGGAGCTTTCCGCCTATCCGGAATACAATCTCTTTCTTTGCAACTCAGGCGCGGAGGCCAACGAAAATGCATTAAAGCTCGCCTCCTTTCACAACGGACGGAAGAGAATTATAGCATTTAAAAACGCCTTCCATGGACGTACGTCACTGGCTGTTGCTTGCACGGATGATCCAAGCATAAAGGCCAACATTAACAGGAATGCTGATATCACTTTCCTCCCGCTAAACGATGAAGAGGCTCTGGAAAATGCAATGAGTGATGAGATCTGTGCAGTGATTGTTGAAGGGATACAAGGAGTGGCCGGGGTTATAATGCCCAGCAATTCCTTTCTGCTCAAAATCAAGTCACTCTGTGAATTGCACGGGAGTTTGATGATCCTTGATGAAGTGCAAAGTGGTTACGGCAGAAGTGGCAGGTTCTTTGCCCATCAGTCTTCATCTGTAACTCCAGATATTATTACGGTTGCTAAAGGAATGGGAAATGGATTCCCTATAGCTGGTGTGCTTATTGCACCTTACATCAAAGCCCGGCAGGGAATGCTGGGTACAACCTTTGGAGGGAATTATCTCGCCTGTGCAGCAGGTATTGCCGTCTTAGATATTATTAAAAAAGAAGAACTCATCGAAAATTCCCGTAAGATGGGGGAATATTTGTATCAGCAACTCAGTGGCCTTTCCACCTTGAAAGCAGTAAGGGGGATAGGGCTAATGATTGGAATTCAACTGAGTCCTCTGGCTGCTCCAGTGAGAAAAGCTCTTTTAGATGACTACCAGATATTTACTGGGTCCGCCTCCTGCAAGAACACAATACGTATCCTGCCCGCTCTAAATATCCAGCAAGGAGAACTGGAATTTTTCCTGGTGGCACTTAAAAAAATATTAGAAACAAAGCCATGAAATACTTTACGACCGTAAACGATGTACATAGTGTAAAGGATCTTGTAGAGGATGCTCTTCACTTTAAAAAAGATCCTTCGTGCTTTTCTAACTTCGGAAAGAACAAAACTTTGGGCCTGATCTTTCTTAATCCAAGCCTCCGGACACGTCTCAGCACTCAAAAAGCAGCCATGAATCTTGGGATGAACGTGATGGTAATGAATCTTGACAAAGAAGGTTGGGCCCTGGAATTTGAGGATGGTGCAATAATGAACGGGAACAAGGCTGAACACATAAAAGATGCAGCCGCAGTTATAGGACAATACTGTGATATAGTAGGCATCCGTTGCTTTCCCGGTCTTCTGAGCCGTCAGGAAGATTATAGTGAGAAGGTGCTAATCAATTTTATGAAGCATTGCTCTATTCCGGTTGTATCTCTCGAGTCGGCTACACTCCACCCGCTTCAGAGTCTGGCCGATCTGATGACTATACAGGAAACCTGGAACAAACCTTCCAAACCAAAGGTCGTACTCAGCTGGGCTCCTCATGTCAAGGCCCTTCCTCAGGCTGTAGCAAATTCTTTTAGTGAGTGGATGGTCAAGTCTAATGTTGATTTCACAATTACTCATCCTGCAGGCTATGAACTGAATGAAGAATACACAAAGGGGGCCACCATCACCACAAACCAACAGAAGGGACTAGAAGGAGCAGATTATGTTTATGTGAAAAACTGGTCCTCTTATATGGATTATGGACAAATAAATTGCAGGGATGAGGCCTGGATGTTAACAAAGGAAAAGTTACGTGCAACTAATCAGGCAAAGATTATGCATTGTCTTCCGGTAAGAAGGAATATAGAAATTTCAGATCAACTTCTGGACGGGCCTGATTCTCTTACACTTCTTCAGGCCTCCAACAGGGTGTATGCAGCCCAGGCCGTACTTAAAAAACTTATTGATTACCGGATTCCAGAAGGAGGAAATGTGAGGGTAACCATGGGTAAAGAAAAGAATCTCAGTTAAAACATGAAAAGAATTCAAATCATAAAGATTGGAGGACAGATCCTGGATGATGCGGTAAGGCTGGACAACTTCCTGAAAGAACTCTCCCTCTTCTCCTCCCCATTCATTTTGGTGCATGGCGGAGGCCGGAAAGCAACAGAACTTGCATCCAAACTGGGTGTGCCTCAAAAAATGGTTGACGGGCGCAGGATCACTGATGGAGAAACACTCGACATAGCTACTATGGTCTACGCCGGGCTTATTAATAAACAACTGGTTGCAGGGCTTCAGGCATTAGGAACAGACGCAATCGGACTTTCAGGAGCTGATATGAACTGCATCCAAGCATCTATCCGGGATAAAGCAAGGATGGATTATGGGTTTGTAGGTGATCTTGGATGTGATAGCGTGAATTCTTCAAGGTTTCGGATGCTCCTGGAAGCTGGATTGATTCCTGTCGTCTGCGCCATCACTCATGACAAGAATGCTCAACTGTTGAATACAAATGCCGATACCATCGCCTCTTCAATAGCTATTGCATTAAGCCTTTTCTACGAGGTTCAGCTCAACTATTGCTTTGAAAAAAATGGCGTTCTGGGCAACCTGGAGGATGAACTATCCCTTATCCCCCTCCTGTACCAATCAGAATACATACGGCTGAAAGGCACTGGCAGTATTCATAGCGGGATGATTCCAAAGCTTGACAACGCATTCAAGGCGTTGCAAGACGGAGTGAAAGCAGTTAAAATAGGAGAAGCCAGTGCCATCAGGCATCTCGTTCAAAACAACAAACATTATGGAACTAAACTCAGCGTTTGAAATAAAGAGTCATAAAAACCTTCAGGAAGATGCCATTCAGCTTCTTACAGAGTTAATTCGCCTGCCCTCCTTCAGCAAGGAAGAAAAGAAAACCGGCGATCTCATCGAGCATTTTCTGGTTTCAAAGAATATCACTGTTTTCAGGAAACTGAATAATATCTGGGCTTTTAATCAATCTTTTAATCCCAATTTACCTACTATATTATTAAACTCACACCACGATACAGTGAAACCCAATCCGGGTTACATGCGGGATCCGTTTGTTGCTGAAATTAAGGATGGCAGGCTCTTCGGGCTTGGCAGTAACGATGCCGGTGGCTCTTTGGTATCATTAATCGCTACTTTCCTCCATTTTCACAAAAACAAGAACATGGCTTTTAACCTGGCTATTGCAGCTACAGGAGAAGAAGAAATTTCGGGAAGTGGAGGGTTGGAATCAATCCTAGCTGAACTTGGACCTATCTCTTTCGCCATAGTTGGAGAACCGACACTTATGCAATTAGCTGTGGCAGAAAAGGGCCTGATGGTTATCGATTGTGTGGCTCATGGCAAGGCAGGCCATGCGGCCAGGGAAGAAGGCGAAAATGCCATCTACAAAGCAATGGAAGACATTCGTTGGATGCAAAATTTCAGGTTTCCAAAAGTTTCACCTTGGCTGGGGCCTGTGAAATTAAGTGTTACCATGATTAATGCAGGCACTCAGCATAATGTGGTCCCTGAACAATGTCAATTTACTGCCGACATCCGTTTGAATGAACTCTACACGCATGATGAAGTCATTCAGGTTATTAGGGATCATATAAAATCCGAAATAAAACCCAGGTCCACACGCCTCACTCCTTCATTTATTCCAAATGATCATCCTATTGTACAGGCAGGGATTAAATTGGGAAGAACCTGCTTTGGCTCCCCCACTACTTCCGATCAGGCCTTGATTGCCGCACCCTCTTTGAAGCTGGGACCTGGTGATTCAGCGAGATCACATACTGCAGATGAGTTTATTTATGTGAATGAAATTCGTGAAGGCATTGATATTTATATCCGCATGCTACAACAAGTACTTGAACATCATACAGTACCTAATAAAACTGAACTATGAAACTTTGGCAGAAAGAAAATGCGGCTCCGAATAAAGAAGCACTGCTGGTAGAATCATTCACCTCCGGAAAAGACAAGGAATTTGACATCCTTCTGGCAGAAGCAGATGTCACAGGCTCTTTGGCGCATGCAGCCATGTTAAAGCAGATTAAGCTCATTAGCGCTTCTGATTTTCTTGCTCTCGAGAAGGAACTGAAAACAATTTTGGAAAAGATCGAGGCTGGGGACTTCAAGATTGAAGATGGGATTGAAGATGTGCATTCTCAAGTAGAATTTATGCTCACCCAAGAGCTAGGAGAAGTCGGAAAGAAAATCCACAGCGGCCGGTCCAGGAACGACCAGGTATTACTTGATATAAAACTTTATCTGCGATCTCAACTCAAGAATTTAGCAAAGGAGGTTCTCTCGCTCTTCGAAAGCCTTCAGAAGCTGAGTGAGGCACACAAAGAAGTACTCCTTCCCGGCTATACCCATATGCAGGTTGCTATGCCTTCATCTTTTGGATTGTGGTTCGGGGCTTTTGCGGAGAGCCTGGTTGATGATATGGAGCTTTTGCTGGCCGCGTATCATGTTTCCAATAAAAACCCTTTAGGTTCAGGAGCTGGATTCGGATCTTCCTTTCCCCTTGACAGGGCTACGACAACTAAACTCCTCGGTTTCGAAAGCATGAACCACAATGTAGTTTATGCCCAGATGAGCCGGGGGAAAACAGAGAAAGTTTGCTCTTTCGCTCTTGCAGGCATTGCTTCTACACTCTCCAAACTGGCAATGGATGTTTGCATGTATATGGGACAGGATTTTAATTTCATTTCATTTCCTGATCATCTGACAACAGGAAGCAGCATTATGCCCCACAAAAAAAACCCCGATGTATTTGAGCTGATACGGGCCAGGTGCAACCGTATTCAGGCCTTACCAAATGAACTGACACTGCTCTTGAGTAATCTTCCTTCCGGTTACCACCGCGATTTACAACTAACAAAAGAATGTCTTTTCCCAGCGTTTGAGAATTTGAGTTCCTGTATCAAAATGACCAATCTGATGCTGGAGAACATCAGCTTGAACAGGAACATACTGGAAGCCCCTAAATACAAATATCTCTGGACTGTCGAAGCCGTCAACGAAGAGGTATTGAATGGGGTCCCGTTCAGGGAAGCTTATAAGAATGTAGGGAAAGCTGTAGAAGATGGAAATTTTAAATTCTCAAAGCCGCTGAATCATACTCATGCAGGAAGTATGGGGAATCTTTGCACTTCGGAGATAAAGGCAAAAATGGAAAAATTGCAGTCAACTTTGCAGACGTGATTGTATGCAAAGTCGACTGCAACCAATATTAGGCCTGAGCTGTAGGTCCGCCAAAATTCAATGGCAGTACATTTGGCATATCTGTATCCTTGATGGGCCCATGAGCTTGTTCGAATTTACTCAGGTTATCTTTCAGTGCTTTCAAGAGTCGCTTGGCATGCTGGGGTGTAAGTACTATACGAGATTTCACTTTCGCTTTCGGAACACCCGGCATGAGTTTCACAAAGTCGATTACGAACTCCGAATTGGAATGGGTAATAATTGCCAGATTCGAATAAATGCCTTCAGCCACTTCTTCGCTCAATTCGATATTTAACTGATTGGGGTTTACTTGTTGTTCTTCGCTCATAACAGAGATTTTTAGCGTTTCGGACGTACGAAAACGCAATTAAAGGTAAGCAATATTTCGGGTATTTATTATAGCACTTCTTTCCTTTTTGCATCTTGGAAAAGTGCTGAGGTTCACCAGTTCCGCATACGCCATTCTGCCCTGCGGCTGTTACTCAAAAACGACCAGGCTACAATCCGGCTGGTCTTTTGCCCTTGAGCCATATCAAGTGTTTTCACATCAAATGCTTTGACATTTTTCAAGGCCTTGTAAACTCCGCGAAGGCTTTCCCTTTTCGAAACAAGGGTAGAGAACCAAAAACAGGATAGAGGGATTTCAGCACTTTGCTCAATCATTTTATGGATGAACGCTTGCTCTCCTCCTTCATACCAAAGTTCCGTCTTCTTTCCTCCAAAGTTAAGTGTATCTGTTTTCACCTTTTTATTACCAATATTTCTCCACTTGCGTTCTGTTCCTGCACGGGCTTCGGCCAGAGAAGCGTGAAACGGGGGATTGGAAATGGTGAGATCGAAATACTCCCCCGATTTTACAATTCCCTTGAGGATGTCTGATGGTGATTTCTGCAGTCGGCATTCCACGGCTTTGGAAAGCTCCGGATTTGACTTCAATATTCTATTTACCGAAGCAATTGCTGTCGGGTCTATATCACTGCCAGTAAAGCTCCATTCATACTCCTTGTGTCCTATAATAGGATACACCATACTCGCTCCAACACCGATATCCAAAACTCTCACCGATTTACCAAGCGGAATGACTCGCGCATTACTTCCAGCCAGCAGATCAGCTGCATAATGAATATAATCAGCCCGGCCGGGAATAGGAGGACACAGATAACCTGCTGGTATATCCCACGCTGAAACACCATAAAAATGCATCAGCAAGGCTTTATTTAACATGATCACAGCAGCAGGATTCGCAAAGTCCACACTCTCATTCCCGTATTTATTCAGGGAAACAAAAGGAGCCAGCTCCGGGCAGGCTTTGATTAGCACCTTAAAATCATAGGCCAAACGATGTGGATTCCGCGGATGAAGCAAGGATTTTTCGGGCGGCAGTGTATGAAGAACTTTGGTAGGTGTTGGCATTGCTGGGGTTCAAGGGATAAAGGTAATCAAAGGAAGTCCTCGATTTCCCTACAAATCGTTCCGACTTATTTCTTATCTGGTCAATTCAGGCTTAGAAGGGTCAATTTTAACAAAATTCAATTTTCTTGCCTCATGATCAATTATCATATTATTGGATCAACCGTTTATCTCCAGGCAAGCCAGTTCTTGGAACTCATCATCAGTTAGAAACCGGGAAATTAACTTGGAATGAAGGAGCATTAATTGTGCGAGATTCTGTGTAGTGGTATTCCCGAATCGCAACCAAATAATCTTCGGAGGATGCCCCAGAAGTGTTACTAAATCATAAAAATCGGCATCAAAGGTCACTATTGTAAAATGATTCGCTTTTGCATAATTCCAGATTTGCTTATCTGTCCCCAGCGTTAAAGCAATATCCCTTACATGAATGGCTTCAGGAAAAACGGAAAGTATATGTTTTACAACACGGTAGGAAATATTCTGATCGAACAGGAGTTTCACGAAGCAATCTTGATTTTATGCTCCCGGTCGGCAGCATAAGCGAGGGCAGCCTGGATATCTTCTTCATTTAATTCCGGATAATCCGCTACGATCTCCTTTGAAGTCATTCCAGAGGCCATCCATCCCAAGATGTCGAATACGGTAATTCTCAAGCCTCTAATACAAGGCTTTCCAAACCGAACATCGGGGTTGATTGTTATTATTTCGGAATAATGTTTCATCACATTAAAATTACAAAAAATAAGTTGCATAACAAAACGGGCCCCTCTGGGGCCCGTTTCACATTTATAGCATCGAAGCAAATTAATCCTGCTCCTCCATCTCCGCTTCTTTCTTGGAAGCCATGAGACGGTCGTATTCTTCTTTGGAACCAACGATGATCTTTTCGAACTCGCGTTGACCGGTACCGGCTGGGATCAGGTGACCCACGATCACGTTTTCCTTTAAGCCGTTCAGTGTATCTACCTTTCCAGCAACTGCTGCTTCATTCAGGACCTTGGTTGTTTCCTGGAAGGAAGCAGCCGAGATAAAGCTGTTGGTTTGCAGAGAAGCACGGGTGATACCCTGGAGGATCTGAGAAGAAGTGGCAGGAACGGCATCACGAGCATCTACCAGCTTCTTGTCTTTACGCTTCAGCATGGAGTTCTCATCCCGCAGTCTGCGTGCGCTGATGATTTGTCCTGCTTTCAGCACTTCTGATTCCCCTCCTTCAACAACTACTTTCTTAGCGTACAGCTTATCATTCTCTTCCATGAAATCGGATTTGTTTGCAATCTGCTGCTCGAGGAACATAGTGTCGCCTGGATCTTCGATGTATACTTTACGCATCATCTGACGAACGATAACTTCAAAGTGCTTATCGTTGATCTTTACACCCTGCAGACGGTATACTTCCTGAACCTCGTTAACGAGATACTCTTGTACAGCTGTAGGGCCTTTGATAGCCAGGATGTCAGTCGGGCTGATAGATCCATCAGAAAGGGATTCACCGGCCTTGATAAAGTCATTTTCCTGAACCAGGATGTGCTTGGAAAGTGGCACCAGATAGGTCTTGCGCTCTCCTGTACGGGACTCCACAAGAACTTCACGGTTACCACGTTTGATCTTACCGAAAGTAACGATACCATCGATTTCAGCAACAACAGCAGGGTTGCTTGGGTTACGTGCTTCGAAAAGCTCAGTAACACGGGGCAGACCACCGGTGATGTCACCAGATTTACCAAGGGAACGTGGAATCTTAACCAGGATCTGACCAGCTTCGATCTTCTGATCATGGTTTACGATAACGTGTGCACCAACAGGGATGTTGTAATTCTTCAGAACATCCTTACCGGTTCCGGTAACAATTTTAATGGCCGGGTTCTTGGTTTTATCTTTTGTTTCAATAATTACCTTCTCCTTAAATCCGGTCTGTTCGTCAGATTCTTCACGGAATGTGATGCCCTCTTCAACATTATCGAATTCAATCTTACCTGCAAACTCAGAAACGATAACAGCGTTGTAAGGATCCCAGTCGCAAAGCAGCTGGCCTTTCTTCACCTTGTCACCTGCTTTGATATAAAGCTGCGCACCGTAAGGGATATTGGCTGTATTCAGGACAATTCGTGTATTGGCATCGATGATCCGCATTTCAGCAGAACGGGCGATAACCACTTCTACGGTTTGACCGTCATTGTTTTTACGTTTAACAACACGCAATTCTTCGATCTCAGCGATACCATCGTATTTCGCTTCAATTTTAGAAGATGCTGCTATATTCGAAGCAGTACCACCTACGTGGAACGTACGCAGTGTAAGCTGTGTACCTGGCTCACCGATAGACTGTGCAGCAATAACACCAACAGCTTCACCAAGTTGAACCATTCGTCCTGTTGCCAGGTTACGTCCATAACACTTCGCGCAAACACCATTACGGGATTCACAGGTCAGTACGGAACGAATCTCAACCGATTCGATTGGTGAATCTTCAATGATGTTAGCGTAGTCTTCTGTAATTTCATTACCGCTTTCGATAATCAGATCACCGGTAAGCGGATGAAATACATCGTGTACAGTTGTACGTCCGAGGATACGATCGTACAAGCTTTCCACTACTTCGTCGTTTTTCTTTAATGGAGTTGCAATCAGACCACGGAGTGTACCACAATCCAGTTCGTTGATAACAACATCCTGCGCAACATCCACCAGACGACGGGTCAGGTAACCCGCATCAGCTGTTTTCAGAGCCGTATCTGCAAGACCTTTACGAGCACCGTGAGTAGAGATAAAGTATTCAAGAATGGACAGTCCTTCTTTAAAGTTAGACAATACCGGGTTCTCAATAATTTCACCTCCGCTGGAACCGGATTTCTGTGGCTTAGCCATCAGTCCGCGCATTCCGCCAAGCTGACGAATCTGTTCTTTAGATCCCCGGGCACCGGAGTCAAGCATCATNNAAACAGAGTTGAAACCTTGTTTATCTGTTGCAAGCTGGTCGAGTACCTTCTTGGTAATCCGTGCAGTTGTATGTGTCCAGATGTCGATGATCTGGTTGTATCGTTCGTTGTTGGTGATGAAACCCATGTTGTAGTTATTCATCACTTCATCCACTTCAGCGTTGGATTCGGCTACCATCTGCGGTTTGTCAGCAGGAACGATAACGTCGCCAAGGTTAAAGGAGAGACCTCCGCGGAACGCCGCCATAAATCCGATGTCCTTGATATCATCCAGGAATTTCGCAGTACGTGCCATTCCGGTTTCTTTCAGGATTGCTCCGATAATATCACGGAGAGATTTTTTGGTCAGGAGTTCGTTGATATAACCTGCTTCTTTCGGAACAACCTGGTTGAAGATTACACGACCCACCGTTGTTTCGATGATGGCTGGCTTAAGCTTACCATTTTCCTTGAAGTTGTCAATACGAACCTTGATCCAGGCGTGCATATCCACTTTACCTTCGTTGGAAGCGATGATCACTTCATCAGCTGAGTAAAACTTCAGGCCTTCACCACGAACGATGGTGTCGCCCATAGTTTTCTTGCCCTTTGTAATGTAGTAAAGTCCAAGTACCATGTCCTGAGAAGGAACAGTAACCGGTGCACCATTCGCAGGGTTCAGGATATTATGTGATGCAAGCATGAGCATCTGTGCTTCAAGGATAGCTGCATGTCCCAATGGAACGTGAACAGCCATCTGGTCACCGTCAAAGTCAGCGTTAAACGCTGTACAGGTGAGGGGGTGAAGCTGGATCGCTTTTCCTTCAATCAACTTAGGCTGGAATGCCTGGATACCTAAACGGTGCAGTGTAGGAGCACGGTTAAGCAGTACAGGGTGACCTTTTAGTACGTTCTCGAGGATATCCCAGACAACAGCATCTTTACGGTCAACAATTTTCTTAGCCGACTTCACGGTCTTTACGATTCCGCGCTCAATAAGCTTACGAATGATAAATGGTTTGAAGAGCTCGGCAGCCATCTCTTTTGGAAGACCACACTCATGGAGTTTCAATTCCGGACCCACGACGATTACCGAACGTGCGGAATAGTCAACCCGTTTACCCAATAAGTTCTGACGGAAACGGCCTTGTTTACCTTTCAGAGAATCGGAAAGGGATTTAAGGGCACGATTGGATTCAGTCTTAACTGCATTTGATTTACGTGAGTTGTCGAACAGCGAGTCAACCGCCTCCTGAAGCATACGTTTCTCATTACGCAGGATTACATCAGGTGCTTTAATTTCGATAAGGCGCTTCAAACGGTTATTACGGATGATTACGCGACGGTAAAGATCGTTCAAATCGGATGTGGCAAAACGACCGCCATCCAGTGGAACGAGTGGACGCAGTTCCGGTGGGATCACAGGCACAACCTTGATGATCATCCACTCCGGATTGTTCTGAACATTCTTGTTTGCAGAACGGAAAGCTTCTACCACCTGAAGACGTTTCAGTGCTTCATTTTTACGTTGCTGAGAAGTTTCATTATTCGCTTTGTGACGAAGTTCGTAGCTCAACTCATCAAGCTTGATACGCTTGAGAAGCTCTTCGAGTGCATCCGCTCCCATTTTGGCAACGAACTTATTCGCATCGCTGTCATCGAGGTGCTGATTTTCTTTAGGAATAGTATCGAGGATTTCGAGGTACTGTTCTTCTGTCAGGAAATCGAGGTACTGAACACCATCAGCAGCTTTGATACCAGCATTGATTACTACATAACGTTCATAGTAGATAACCATATCGAGCTTCTTGGTAGGAAGGCCGAGCAGGTAACCGATTTTATTCGGCAGGGAACGGAAATACCAGATATGCGCAACAGGAACAGTCAGGTTAATGTGACCCATACGTTCGCGACGAACTTTCTTCTCGGTTACTTCAACTCCACAACGGTCGCAAACAATGCCTTTATAACGAATCCTCTTGTATTTACCGCAATGACACTCCCAATCTTTTACCGGACCAAATATCCGCTCGCAGAACAAACCATCGCGCTCCGGTTTGTAGGTACGATAGTTAATGGTCTCCGGCTTAAGCACTTCTCCACTTGATCTTTCCAGGATGGATTCCGGAGAAGCCAGGCTGATAATGATCTTAGAGAAGTTGCTTTTGAGTTTGCTATCTTTTCTGAAGGACATATTTCTTGTTTTATAATGTTAAAATGATGAACCTATCTGCATGCTAATTGACCCGGATACTTCCTGAACTTAGTCCAGGGAGATATTCAGTGCAAGTCCCTTCAACTCATGCATCAATACATTGAAGGATTCAGGTATACCTGGTGTAGGCATATTCTCTCCTTTAACGATTGCTTCATAAGCCTTGGCTCTTCCAACCACATCATCCGATTTGATTGTAAGGATTTCCTGCAGGATGTTTGCTGCACCGAATGCTTCGAGTGCCCAAACTTCCATCTCACCAAAACGCTGGCCACCAAACTGGGCTTTACCACCCAGAGGCTGCTGAGTGATGAGAGAGTACGGACCGATAGAACGGGCGTGCATCTTGTCATCAACCATGTGACCAAGTTTAAGCATATAGATGATACCTACCGTTGCAGGCTGGTCGAACGGATGTCCTGTTCCTCCGTCGAAAAGGAAGGTACGTCCGAATCTTGGCAGTTTCGCTTCGTCTGTGTAATGATTGATGTCATCGAGAGATGCACCGTCAAAAATAGGCGTAGAGAATTTCATTCCAAGTTTCTGACCTGCCCATGCAAGAACAGTTTCATAGATCTGACCCAGGTTCATACGGGAAGGTACGCCCAGTGGGTTCAGAACGATATCCACCGTAGTTCCATCGCTCAGGAAAGGCATATCTTCTTCACGTACGATACGTGCAACGATACCCTTGTTTCCGTGACGGCCGGCCATCTTATCACCTACTTTCAGCTTACGTTTCTTGGCGATGTACACTTTAGCAAGCTGTACGATACCAGCTGGTAATTCATCACCAACGGTTACTGCAAACTTTTTCCGTTTGTTGATACCCAGCAGGTCGTTATGCTTGATGTTGAAATTATGCAACATCATTTTAACCGCTTCGTTGGTATCTTTATCGGTAGTCCATTTGCTGGAGTTAACCGTGCTGTAATCAATTTTCTCAAGGATCTTCTGAGTGAATTTGGTGCTTTTCGGCACCACTTCTTCTTTCAGGATGTTTGTAATACCCTGTGAAGTTTTTCCATTGAGGACCGAGAACAGTTTCTCAACCAGCTTTTCGCGGAGTTCCGCTACAGACTGACTGTATTCTTTATCGATCTTGTCAGTAACTGTTTTTTCTTCCAGTTTCGCCTTTTTATCCTTGATTACGCGGGAGAACAGTTTCTTGTCGATCACCACACCACGGATAGAAGGTGGAACTTTCAAAGAAGCATCTTTCACATCACCGGCTTTATCACCGAAGATTGCGCGAAGCAGTTTCTCTTCCGGTGAAGGATCGGTCTCCCCTTTCGGAGTGATTTTACCGATCAGGATATCGCCCTCTTTTACATCAGCACCCACTCGGATCAGACCATTCTCGTCCAGATCTTTGGTTGCTTCTTCAGAAACGTTAGGGATATCAGCGGTGAGTTCTTCAAGACCACGTTTTGTATCACGTACCTCCATCACATATTCATCGATGTGGATTGAGGTAAAGATGTCATCACGTACTACCCTTTCGGAGATTACAATCGCATCCTCAAAGTTGTAACCTTTCCATGGCATGAATGCCACTTTCAGATTCTGACCGAGTGCAAGTTCACCGCCTTGTGTGGCATAACCCTCACAAAGGATTTGTCCTCTCTTCACCTTTTCTCCTTTACGTACAATTGGACGCAGGTTGATACAGGTGCTTTGGTTGGTCTTACGGAATTTAGTGAGTTTATAGGTTTTGATGTCATCATCAAAGCTGATGAGCCGCTCATGTTCAGAACGGTTATAACGAACCGTAATTTCATTTGCGTCTACATATTCAACTACACCTTCTCCTTCAGCGTTAATGAGTACACGTGAATCTTTGGCAATCAGACCTTCGAGGCCAGTTCCAACGATTGGTGCAGTCGGGCGAAGCAGTGGTACAGCTTGACGTTGCATGTTCGATCCCATCAGGGCACGGTTGGCATCATCATGCTCCAGGAAAGGAATCAGGGATGCAGCAATCGAGGCAATCTGGTTTGGGGCAACGTCCATGAGGTGAACTGCATCCGGTTCAACAACCGGGAAGTCACCTTCAAAACGAGCTTTAATCTTAGCTTCTTTAAAAACACCTTTCTCATTCACAACAGCGTTAGCCTGTGCAATGATTTTGCGGTCTTCTTCTTCCGCAGTCAGGTAGATTACATCGCTATTAATATCTACAGCACCTTTAGAAACGGTACGGTAAGGAGTTTCGATGAATCCGAGTTTGTTAATTTTAGCATATACACAGAGGGAAGAAATCAGACCGATGTTTGGTCCCTCAGGTGTTTCAATAGTACAGAGACGGCCGTAGTGTGTGTAGTGAACGTCACGAACCTCAAAGCCAGCACGCTCACGGGAGAGACCACCGGGGCCCAGTGCGCTGAGCCTACGCTTGTGCGTGATCTCGGCGAGGGGATTCGTCTGGTCCATGAACTGGGAAAGCTGATTGGTTCCGAAGAAAGAATTGATAACGGAAGAAAGGGTCTTCGCATTGATCAGATCTGTCGGAGTGAACACTTCATTATCACGAACGTTCATACGTTCACGGATGGTACGGGCCATACGAGCCAGACCAACACCGAACTGGGAGTAAAGCTGCTCACCAACGGTTCTAACGCGACGGTTGCTCAAGTGGTCGATATCATCGATATCGGTCTTGGAGTTGATCAGTTCGATCAGGTATTTAATGATCAGGATGATGTCTTCTTTGGTCAGTACCCGAACTTCAGAACCGGTATTGATACCGAGTTTCTTGTTCAGACGGTAACGGCCCACTTCACCGAGGTCATAACGTTTGTCGGAGAAGAACAGCTTGTCTATAATACCACGAGCAGTTTCTTCATCTGGTGGCTCAGCGTTACGAAGCTGACGGTAGATATGCTCCACCGCTTCTTTTTCTGAGTTGGATGTATCTTTCTGAAGGGTATTATAGATGATTGCGTAGTCAATGTTATTAGCATCTTCCTTATGAAGGATGATGTTTTTTACATTGGCATCCACGATCGGATCGATGTGTTGTTCTTCCAGGATTGTTTCCCGGTCGATGATCACCTCGTTACGTTCAATAGAAACCACTTCACCGGTATCTTCATCCACGAAGTCTTCCACCCAGGTTTTAAGAACACGGGCAGCGAGCTTGCGGCCGAGAACGGCTTTGAGACCGGATTTGCTGACTTTCACTTCATCAGCAAGACCGAAGATTTCAAGAATTTGTTTATCGCTTTCGAAACCAATTGCACGGAGCAATGTAGTTACCGGAAGCTTTTTCTTACGGTCGATATAAGCATACATGACATTATTGATGTCTGTAGCAAATTCGATCCAGGATCCTTTGAAAGGGATTACCCGTGCAGAGTAAAGTTTGGTTCCGTTTGCGTGACGGCTCTGACCGAAGAATACACCTGGGGAGCGGTGAAGCTGGGATACGACAACCCTTTCAGCCCCGTTGATCACGAAGGTACCTTTAGGGGTCATGTATGGTATAGTACCGAGGTAAACATCCTGGATGATGGTTTCAAAATCCTCGTGTTCCGGATCGGTACAATAAAGTTTCAGTTTTGCTTTGAGAGGAACGCTGTAGGTAAGACCGCGTTCGATGCACTCATCAATGGTATAACGTGGAGGGTCGATGAAGTAATCCAGAAATTCGAGGACGAAGTTATTTCGTGCATCGGAGATCGGGAAGTTTTCGCTAAACACCTTGTAAAGGCCTTCTGTTTCGCGGTTTTCGCTGGTTGTTTCCAGTTGAAAGAAATCCTGAAAGGATTTCAATTGTATGTCCAGGAAGTCAGGATAATCCAGCAAGGACTTACTGGCGGCAAAATTTATCCTCTGAGATTTTTTTGTGTGTTCCAATGTGGTTCAGGTATTAATTAAGTTAAATCCCGTTGCATCTCAATATAAATTCCCGAGCAGCCAGGCAAAGCCTGAAAGTCGGGTAATCAATGGCAAAAGCCTCTTCCCGTGTACACGGGAAGAGGTTATGCCTGTAAGTCCGATATATGAATTGGATTACTTGATCTCAACTTCGGCTCCTGCTTCAGTAAGTTGCTTCTTGATTGCTTCAGCTTCTTCCTTAGGGATGCCTTCCTTGATAACTTTAGGTGCTCCATCAACGAGGTCTTTTGCTTCTTTAAGTCCAAGTCCTGTCAAATCTTTAACGATTTTAACAACACCCAGCTTCTGTCCGCCTGCTGCTTTCAGCATAACGTCGAAGGTTGTTTTCTCTGCTGCTGCGGCTCCGCCTGCTGCTCCACCACCTGCTGCTACTGCAACTGCTGCTGCTGCTGGCTCGATACCATATTCATCCTTAAGAATTGTAGCAAGTTCGTTAACTTCTTTTACAGTAAGGTTAACCAGTTGCTCAGCGAAAGCTTTTAAATCTGCTGCCATTTTATTTTGATTTTAATTGTTAATTACTAGGTTAGTTGTTGTTGTTTGTTTTGTTTAGTTTTTTTCTGGTCTTTCAGAAAGTGTTTTAACGATTCCGGCAAGTTTGTTTTTACCAGACAGAAGTCCGGAAATAACATTCTTGGCAGGAGACTGAAGCAGTCCGATGATATCGCCGATAACTTCGTTCTTCGAGCGGATGCTTGCGAGTGAATTAAGGAGGTGATCTCCGATATATACACTTTCTTCTACAAACGCTGCTTTAAGAACAGGGCGGTCTCCATCTTTACGGAACTCCTTGATCATTTTCGCTGGTTCACTTGCCGACTCACAGAAAAGAATGGAGGTAGATCCTTTCAGTACAGGATAGAGCGCTTTGAACTGCTCATCGCTAGCCTTTTCCATTGCCTTTTCGAGGAGGGTGTTTTTCACAACGACCATTTCGATCTTTTTGTTGAAACACATCCTGCGAAGCTGGCTGGTTTTTTCGGCCGTAAGCTGGGAGGTATCTGCCAGATAGAAGTTCTTGTTATCAGCGAGTTGCTGAACAAGTCCGTCTATGATGCTTGTTTTTTCTACTTTGTTCATTTGGTCGTTTTTTTGAGCTTGTTGTTGGTTCAGATCAATTTAAGACATTAAGGTCTTGGTTTCGATCTGTATTCCCGGGCTCATTGTGCTTGACATAGAAACACTCCTGAGGTAAGCACCTTTGGCTGAGGATGGTTTCAGTTTGATGATCGTCTGAAGCAGTTCGTTTGCGTTCTGCGTGATTTTATCTGCATCAAAAGAAACTTTTCCGATTGCCGCATGTATGATACCGGCTTTGTCTACCTTAAAGTCGATCTTTCCTCCTTTGGAGTCTTTCACGGCTTTTCCGATATCCATGGTAACAGTACCTGTTTTTGGGTTTGGCATAAGGCCACGTGGACCTAATACTTTACCCAGGGCACCTACTTTACCCATCATGCTGGGGGTGGTAATGATTACATCTACATCAGTCCATCCTTCTTTGATCTTGGTAATGAACTCATCGGAACCCACAAAATCAGCACCTGCTGCTTTCGCTTCTGCTTCCTTATCGGGAGTACAGATAACGAGGATACGCAGTGTTTTTCCGGTTCCGTGGGGAAGACTTACAGTTCCACGAACCATCTGGTTTGCTTTTTTAGGATCTACACCGAGGCGAACGCTCAGATCAACAGAGGAATCGAACTTGGTAGTGGTAATTTCCTTTACAATTTTTGATGCTTCATCAACCGAGTAGGCTTTGTTTGCATCATATTTGGAAAGGATTGCTTTTCTTTTTTTGGTAATCGCTGCCATTGTACTTGTGTTGTGATGTGCAAACGTCACGCTTTCGGCGTGACTCCATCGGTGAAATTAATTATTTCTTCAGCGGAGATGCTCCTTTGATTTCGATACCCAGGCTACGTGCTGTACCGGCAACCATGCTCATCGCAGAGTCTACAGTAAAGCAGTTCAAGTCAGGCATTTTCGCTTCTGCGATCTGCTTAACCTGATCCCAGGATACAGAACCTACTTTCTTACGGTTAGATTCAGCTGACCCGTCTTGTATCTTCGCAGCTTCCTTAAGCTGGATGGCTACAGGAGGCGTCTTCATAATGAATTCGAAAGACTTGTCGTTGTAAACCGTAATGATAACAGGAATCACTTTCCCGGCCTTGTCCTGAGTGGCAGCATTGAATTTCTTACAGAAATCCATGATGTTGACACCTTTCGCACCCAGTGCTGGTCCGATCGGGGGTGAAGGGTTGGCGGCTCCGCCTTTGATCTGAAGCTTGATCAGAGCGCTTATTACTTTTGCCATTTTTAGTAGTTTAAAAAAATGAAATTAATGTTAACGTATGTGGAAGCACTTGTAACATTCAACTTAAATTACTCTTTCTCGACCTGCAGGTAACTGAGTTCAAGAGGAGTTTTGCGGCCGAAGATCTTCACCATTACTTTCAACTTCTTCTTCTCTTCGTTCACTTCTTCAATAACACCGGTGAAAGTATTAAACGGACCATCAATAACTTTAACTGTTTCACCAACATAGAACTGGTTTACACTGGCTTCTTCAGAAACGGCAAGTTCATCTACCTTGCCCAGGATGCGGTTGATCTCTGTTAATCGCAGAGGAACAGCTTCACCTGATTTGGATCCCAGAAAACCAATGACTCCGGTTACATTCTTGATCATGTGAGGAATCTCCCCAACAAGTACTGCTTCTAACAGTACATAGCCCGGAAAAAAGTTGCGTTCTTTGCTTACTTTTTTACCGTTCTTAATCTGATATATCTTTTCAGTCGGAATCAGAACCTGAGATACGTATTCGGTCAAACCCAGTCTGGAAATTTCAGATTCAATGTATTGCTTGATCTTCTTTTCCTTTCCGTTGACCACACGGATAACGTACCATTTCTTGGTCTGATCCTGTACCTTAACTTTAGCAACTTTAGCCTTTTCAGCCATTTTCAAGCAATTAAGATGATTACAATACCTGGTACAATGTTTTCATCAGGGCACTGAACCCGTAATCCATCGCAAAGATGACCAGTGCAATAATAACAGATGCAATGGCTACAATGCCGGCGCTTTCCTGAAGTTCACTCCATGTTGGCCAGCTTACTTTGTGCAACAATTCGTTGCTTGTTTCCTGAATGTAATTCCTGATTTTACCCATGTTGAATATAATTCTTTAAAATTTCATTACCTCCGGTCGGTTACTGACCTCCCTTGGTTCAAGCACGGGCGGAGAGATTCGAACTCCCATCAAAGGTTTTGGAGACCTCTATTCTACCCTTGAACTACGCCCGTTTATACTTAAGAAGCGCAACAAAATGATCTGAACAAAGAGCCTTTCAAGAACCTCTACCAGAGTAAAAAGGGGTGCCACAGTTATGCAGCACTCCTTTTAGGGCCTCCTATATTCAGTCTCTTACTTGATGATCTCAACCACCTGACCTGCACCGACCGTTCTTCCTCCTTCGCGAATCGCGAAACGAAGTCCTTTGTCCATTGCAACCGGTACAATCAGCTTCACTGTGATTGTAACGTTATCACCAGGCATAACCATTTCACGTCCAGCTGGAAGATCAATTTCTCCAGTCACGTCAGTTGTACGAAGGTAAAACTGAGGACGGTATTTATTGTGGAACGGAGTGTGACGTCCGCCTTCTTCTTTCTTCAGTACATAGATTTCTGCAGTGAATTCAGTGTGAGGAGTGATAGATCCTGGCTTGGCAATTACCATTCCACGACGGATATCCTTCTTGTCAACACCACGCAGAAGCAGACCTACGTTGTCTCCAGCTTCTCCACGATCGAGAAGCTTACGGAACATTTCAACACCTGTAACGATGGATTTCAATTTGATATCACCCATTCCGATGATTTCAATTTCTTCTCCTACGTTGATCACACCTGTTTCGATACGACCTGTAGCAACGGTACCACGACCTGTGATCGTGAACACGTCTTCAACTGGCATAAGGAATGGCTTGTCAATTTCACGGGGAGGCAATGGGATAAAAGAATCCACAGCATCCATCAGTTCCATGATTTTTTCTACCCATTTTGGCTCTTTATTCAAACCTCCAAGTGCAGAACCACGGATGATAGGAGTGTTAGCTCCATCAAATTTATAGAATGTGAGCAGGTCACGGATTTCCATTTCAACAAGGTCCAAAAGTTCTGGATCGTCAACCATGTCCACTTTGTTCATGAAAACAACGATCTTAGGAACACCCACCTGACGTGCAAGCAGGATATGCTCGCGGGTCTGTGGCATTGGTCCGTCTGTTGCAGCTACCACCAGGATAGCTCCATCCATCTGTGCAGCACCGGTAACCATGTTCTTTACATAGTCAGCGTGACCTGGACAGTCAACGTGTGCATAGTGACGGTTTGCAGTGGCATACTCAACGTGAGAAGTATTGATCGTGATACCACGTTCTTTTTCTTCCGGCGCATTGTCAATAGAAGAAAAGTCTCTCGCCACCGCGAGTCCTTTGTCAGCAAGAACCGAAGTGATTGCAGCTGTAAGGGTTGTTTTACCGTGGTCAACGTGACCAATAGTTCCGATGTTTACGTGCGGTTTGGAACGATCAAATTTTTCTTTAGCCATAGCTATATTTAAATTAAATTGGGTTAATTATTTTATTGTTTGTGTTTCGATGCTAAAAATTATGCTCAATGATGAGCTGTTGATGAGGATTGAACTCACGACCTCTTCCTTACCAAGGAAGNNTACGAAGGAAAAGAAAGAGCGGAAGACCGGGCTCGAACCGGCTACCCTCAGCTTGGAAGGCTGACGCTCTACCAAATGAGCTACTTCCGCTTCTAACAATTTCCAAAAAATATAAAAACAAAGAACGTTATTCCAATTCCTAAAACCGTTATCACTCTTTTTCTTTGCCCCACCCAAGAGATGTGGGGAGAGAAGGATTCGAACCTTCGAACTCAGAGAGGACAGATTTACAGTCTGTTGCCGTTGGCCACTTGGCTATCTCCCCCAATTCTGTCACTTGGTCTGGAGCCGAAGAAGGGACTCGAACCCCCGACCAGCTGATTACAAATCAGCTGCTCTACCAGCTGAGCTACTTCGGCTTGATTATCAATACGATATGAACGATTTTGACAGTTAAAACAGCAACATTCCCCGAAAAAGGACTGCAAATGTAGAAAACTTAATCAATACCACAAAAATTTACATCGTTTTTTTAATTATAATTTCCCCCGATGGGACTCATAATCAGATTCACCGATTCAATTTTCTGATAGAAAGTCCGCGAAAGTAGGAATTATCTTGATGCGCAATACAGAAAGATGAAAAATTTGCCTTGCTATTACCATGCAAGCTCCAGAGAGGAACATAAAAAAACCTGCACTGACAATGTCAGCACAGGTTTTTTAAAGATTCGCAAAGGCGAACTATAACTAAACTCCCTTCATCTTCTCCTTATGCTTCTTAACCTGCTTGGTCAGGGCTTCTACCCCTGTATCTATGGCCTCTTCAAAGGTCTTACACTGTCGTTTCGTAAATAAGTCACTCCCGGGTATCAGCAGCTTGATTTCTGCCACCTTATTCTCCGGAACAGATCCTTTCTCAACCCTCAGAATTACATCCCCGCTTAGTATTCCATCATGGAAATGATTCAGTTTGCTGACCTTACCCTGAATGTGTTCGAGCAACTTTTTGTCTGCATCGAAATGAATGGATTGAATCTTGATTTTCATAATATTCGTCCTTTTTTCATTCGACTACGCTCAGAATGACCTTAGCCATGCGCTCACTGTTATTGCCAGTACCAGACTGGTTTACCTCCATCACCCTGAGCGAAGTCGAAGGGCAGGTGATAGCGGCAGGGATTAAAACAATTATGCTTTGGGATGAGCCTGCTTGTGAATATTCTTTAGTTTTTCAATTGAGTTATGAGTGTAGATCTGGGTTGCGGAAAGATTTGCATGGCCCAGTAGTTCTTTGATCGCATTCAGATCTGCACCGTTATTGAGCATGTGAGTGGCAAAGGTATGCCGGAGTACATGTGGACTCTTTTTTTCCAATGTTGTTACCAGACCAAGATAGAAATTAATGGCCCTATAAACAAAGGTCCTGGTCAGTTTTTTTCCCTTTTCATTCACAAATAAAAGTTCTTCACTTTTATCTGCTTTTGACTCTTTTCGAATTTCGATATATTCTTTCATCAACTCCAGCAAAGGTTTGCCAAGAGGAATGATCCTTTCTTTATTTCGTTTTCCCAGCACCTTCAGGGAAGCGGTATACAAATCTATATTCTTGATTTTGAGTTCTATCAGCTCCGAAAGCCTCATTCCTGTATTGTAAAATACTTCCACTATAAGCCTCTTCATCTTCCCTTCGTAATCATCTCCGAACTCAATGTCGGTAAGCAGTTTGTCCATTTTATCCTGCTCCACGAAAACCGGAAGCCGGGATGGTGCCTTAGGACCCTGAATCCGTGTTAAGGGGTTTGATTTCACTACACCCTGTCTCTGCAGGTATTTGAAAAAACTACGTAAAGTGGTTATTTTCCGGTTGATGGAACGGGGGCCTGTGCCCTCTTCCATCATTTTTACAATCCAGGATCGGATCAGCAAAAAGGTGGCTTCTTCGGGATTATTCAACTCGCATTCCTGTTCCAGAAAGTTGGCAAATTGACTTAAATCCGACTCATATGCAGAAATAGTATGGGAAGACGATCGTTTTTCGAAACGCAGGAAGTGGAGGAAAGATTCTATCTGAACAAAGGCCATAAGAAAAACCTATATCTATACAAACCGCGTTGGCGATTCTTGTATAAATATAGGTTTTTAAAAGGTATAAACCGAAATCTTACTCTTCGGCGCGCTGAAGTCCTTCTTTGTAAATCGCTTTCTTGATCACTTCCCTTCTGCGAACAGAAGGTTTGGTGAACTTCTGACGATCTCTCAGCTCACGGACAACACCGGTTTTCTCAAACTTTTTCTTGAATTTCTTGAGGGCTTTCTCTACTGATTCCCCTTCTTTTACTGGTACTATGATCATGGATCGTGTTTATGAATTATTTTTTATAGGGAGGCAAATGTATAATAATCGGTTTGAATAACCAAATAATCCTGGTGAAACAGTTAAAAAAATAACCACTAAGGCACTAAGGGCACTGAGAAACACTAAGAAATGAACTTAGCACTGAATGGATAAAACCTTAGTGAACCTTAGTGTCCTCAGTGCCTTAGTGGTTAAATTAAGCCCTGCAATTACTTCAGTATTTCTCTGGAAATCACCAGCTTCTGAATCTCGGAAGTACCTTCCCCAATCGTACAAAGCTTCGAATCACGGTAGTACTTTTCAACGGGGAAGTCCTTCGTATACCCATAGCCCCCGAAAATCTGAACCGCATCGGTGGAAACACGTACGGCCACTTCGGAAGAATAGTATTTCGCAATAGCGCCTTCTTTTGTCATCTTCTCCCCTTTATTCTTCATATCGGCAGCTTTATAGGTCAGGAGTTCTGCGGCTTCAATCTCCGTGACCATATCTGCCAGTTTGAAAGCAATAGCCTGAAACTGGGAGATAGGCTTACCAAACTGTTCACGCTCCTTGGCATATTTTACAGAAGCATCATAAGCTCCTTTGGCAATACCAACCCCTAAGGAGGCGATTGAAATTCTGCCTCCATCAAGCACCTTCATAGCCTGGATGAATCCATCGCCAACCTTACCCAGCATCTGGCTCTTGTGGACTTTACAGTTCACAAAAATCAATTCGCAGGTTTCAGAGGCACGCATACCAAGTTTATTTTCTTTTCTTCCGGCAGTGAAACCGGGAGTTCCTTTTTCAATTACAAATGCAGTCATACCATGAGAATCTCCCTTTTGCCCGGTTCTCACAATCACCACCGCAACATCGCCGCTCTTTCCGTGAGTGATGAAATTCTTGGATCCGTTGATCACATAATGATCTCCTTCCAGCACCGCAGTGGTATTCATTCCTCCCGAATCGGAACCGGTGCCTACTTCTGTAAGTCCCCAGGCACCAATAAATTCAGCTGTTGCAAGCTTTGGAAGGTATTTTTTCTTTTGCTCTTCATTCCCGAAAGTCATGATATGCCCGGTGCAAAGGGAATTATGTGCAGCCATGGAAAGGCCGATGGATCCACAGATACGCGATAATTCTACGATGGCGGTGACATATTCTGTATAGGAGAAACCTGATCCCCCATATTCTGTAGGCACCAACACGCCCATCAGTCCAAGCTCCCCAAGCTTTTTGAAAACCTCCACAGGAAAGGTCTGCGCCTCGTCCCATTCCATCATTTTGGGCCTGATATGTTCTTCTCCGAATTTACGGATCATATCCGCAATCATTACCTGGTTTTCATTGTATGCAAAATTCATAGGAGAGATTTTGACTGTTTAATAGTGTATGAGACTTAATATGTTCTTTGAGTATTTTGAAATCTTTTCTGCGCCTTTCAGAAAATCAAGTTCCACTACAAAAGCATAACCTGAAACCTGTGCGCCTTGCTGAAGAATAAGGTCTGACGCTGCACACATCGTACCTCCCGTTGCCAGCAGATCATCATGAATCAACACGTTCCATCCTTTTTTGATCGCTCCTACATGCATTTCAATCTTGGCTGTTCCATATTCAAGTGCGTATTCAATGGCGACAGTCTTTCCCGGCAGTTTTCCTGCTTTACGAACCATGATAAAAGGCTTGGACATTTTCTGAGCCAGCAAAAAGCCAAAGAGAAAACCCCGGCTTTCAACGCCTACTATGGCATCGATCTTGGTACTACTGAGCTTCTTCGCAAATTCATCCACGATCTCTGCGCACAGAACGGGGTTTTCCAACAAAGGGGCTATGTCTTTAAAAAGGATACCCGGCTTTGGAAAATCAGGGACATCACGGATAGTCTTTTCGAGAGTGGTGCTCAGCATAATGGTGATTAAAAGTGGTCAAAGGTAATTAATGCCTTTACGACTTTGAACACCGAAACTAAATATCTATCAATTTGTTAATAATGAATTGATTATAATATGGAGGAGGCTTGAAGGGAGGAAGGGGAGTATTTATTCCTAATGGAGCGAAATGGGTCCGGTATCAACCGTATTGCTCTGGTGGAGAGCCCTGTCAACAAAGGTTATTTTAAATCGGAAGAGGGTATCCGGGGCATAGGGGTAGCGGAGTAAAACTTTGATTTCTCCCTGTAAGCTTTGCTTCTGTCCATTCTGGCTCAGGTTGGGAATACGGTAACGGAACTGCAAGGTATCGAATGTAGGTTTTGAAGGAGTGAGGTTGCGGGGAAGCCAGGTCTTGGTAACGACATCATAATAAAAGTAGACCAGGAATAAATCGGAATTGTAACGGGAATTCAGATTGTAAGGAGGCAATGTGTCGAAAGGATCCAGGCCATCATCTCCATCACCATCGGTGAAATTAACTTTGCAGATTGCTGAATCATGACCAAATATTTTGAAAGAACCGAAGGTCAAAGCGGGTACTATAGGAAAGCTCGTCTCCTGTTTGCAGGATCCGACCAGGATAAGACCAAAGGAAAAAATAACCAGGAGGTAAAAGGGCACTTTCTTCATTGCTGAACTTTCAATTCAATAAAGGTACTAATGTTTTATCTATAATTCAGCAACTAAATTGACATTTTGAAACAGCCTGCCCTTTATAGAATATTCCCTCATCTTTTCAGTCCCACGCAACGTAAGGACTGAGTTTTTCCAGCAAGTCTTCATCCATCAAATCCAACCGCTTCAAATCTGCGGGCGACCGGTAATAGCCATGCTGTTTACGGTAATTCACAATCAGATTAGCGAGCTTCCATTTGATATAGGGATGCATCCTAAGCTCTTCTATAGTTGCCACGTTCACATGAATCTTTCGGATTGAATTCGTATCAATCAGGAGATGATCTCCCAAACAATTGAAGCGCTCATCATCCATTCCGAATACTTCCATCAGCTGAGATGGAGAATAATATCCGCCCAGTTTTTCTCTGTAAACGAGTATCCGGTGAGCAAACGCTGGCCCTACACAGGGTAGTTTAAGCAATGCAATGGAATCGGCATGATTCAGGTCGAGCTTCTCCCCTGCTTTGAGTTTGGATGAAAACAAAGGCTTATCCTTCCCGACTTCTTTTTCAGAAAATACTTTCCTGAATCTTGCACTGTCTACCGGCACGTTGGCATAGGGTTCCAGTTTTTGTTCTTGTTCAGGTGGCAAGCCGTAGATCTTCCGGAGGTCCTCTTTCTCTCTGAACTTTCCTCCCTTACTTACATAATTCAGAATGATATGCGTTTGCTTTTCCGATAAGCCCAACTTCTTCCAGCCTTCGGCAGATAAGGTATTGGGATTGAAATAAAAATAGACCGGCACCGATCGTTCATTCTTTTTTTCAATATTATCTTTTTGTTCTACCTCTTGTTTTGTTTTGAAATTTTCATTTTCAATATTATCTTTAGGAGGAAGTTTCGAATTTTGAAACGGTCGTTCTTTGAGTTGATTTTCAGATTTTTTTTCTGCTTCATTCAGCTTCTGGTAAGTAAGGTAAACCAACAGGATCAGGAGGATACAAAGCAGCACCACTACCCCATTCCGCTCTTTACGGTTGAAGCTGAAGTAATCCCTGAAAAACTGACGGTTCATCATCCGGCAGAGGTAAGCAGAGCCACCAGCAATCGCAAATGAAGAACAGGGGTATTATTTGGTTCCGGAGTTTGAATAAACGGAAAGAGGATTTAAAGTCTTCTGATCTAAATGCTTGTTTATCAATGGATCGTTTGCCGAAAATAAGAGACCGGCACTGTCTGTGCCGGAACATATTGTATTCCTTTTGAGAGCCATCACAAACCTTTAAAGATCGCGATTCTTCTTTTAAAGGTCATCCATACGACTTAAAGGATCGCAATGATCTCTAACAAAAAATTACGTTTTCTTTTACGGATCGTGATCATTCCTTTGAAGATTATCCACACGATTTCAGAGATAATCATCCTTCTCTTGAGAAAAGCAACGATCTCTTTAAGCATCCTTATCATTCTTGTACAGACAATCGTCAAAGCTTTAGCAGCCGTTGCCATTGCAAGAGAAAAAATATTCAAAGCTTTAGAGACTGTTGCAATTCATCTGGGAACAGCAATGCTCTTTTTAGTGGAAGTGATTCTTCTTTAATGAATGATAAAGAAATCATTTGCAAGAAGAATTTTTCTTTTTTCAGGAGGTCTGCTTTTTCTGATCGGGCTTTGCAATCAGATACACAGGAATACCCAGCATGACGATGAGTAATCCGGCTCCGGTGCTTTTGGGGTCATAGACGAGAAGGTCGAGGCAGATGGCGGTGGTGACAATCAGGTAGATCGCAGGCAGCACCGGATAACCAAAGGCTTTGTAAGGGCGTTCAGCATCAGGTTCTTTTTTGCGCAGGATATAAATTCCTCCAATGGTCAGGATATAAAACAATAAAGATGCGAAGGTAGAATAGGTCAGCAGTTCACTATAGGTACCCGACAAGCATAACGCACAGGCCCATGCACACTGCACCCATAACGCAAAAGAGGGAACCTGCTTCGCATTCAGCAAACCGGCTTTCTTAAAGAATAACCCGTCTTGTGCCATGGCATAATACAACCTTGCTCCAGAGAGGATCACCCCGTTCATACAACCGAATGTCGAAACCATGATCAATCCGGCCATGATAAATGAACCGGTATCACCGAATATAACCGATGCTGCCGCCGCTCCTACCCGGTCGTTCGCGGCAAACTGAATACCTCTCCCAAGTACCGTGGTTGCGGCAGGATCGCCATGCAGGGGAATCAGCGCCAGGTAGGCCAGGTTAGCAAGTAAATAAACCAGGGTCACGAGTGTGGTACCCAGGAATAAACTTCTGGGAATATTCTTTCTCGGATCTTTAATTTCCGCCGCAATAAAAGTCACGTTGTTCCAGGCATCGCTTGAAAAAAGAGAATTGATAATGGTGGCTCCCATAGCCCCAAGCAAGGCAATACCGGTGAGTGATTCTGTATTCCATTTTCCCGTATGCGTATCCATCCAGGTTCGGGATGCATCCCAGAGGTGATGAAAATTATCGGAGAGGGTGCTGGTTTTGAATCCAACTGCAAATCCAAGTACGATCAGTGCAAACAGGGCAATCAGCTTGGCGCTGGTAAAAAAGAGCTGGATGATTTTTCCGCTCCTTACCCCACGGTTATTCACGAAGGTAAGCAGGAGAATAGTAATGATCGCGAGGACTTGCTTCCAGGTAAAGATCATCGTCCCGGCCTTGAAAATCTCGTGATTCAACTCAGGAAAAAAGACTGCCGTGTAGTTGGAAAAAACAACAGCCACAGCAGCAATGACACCGGTTTGAATGACGGTAAAGACCGTCCAGCCGTAAAGAAAAGCGATGAGTGGATTATAAGCCCGGCGAATGTATACATATTGTCCTCCGGCGTGAGGCATCATCCCGGCCAGCTCCCCATAACTCAGGGCTGCAGAAACAGTAAGCAAACCCGTGATTACCCAAATCAGCAGGAGGTAACCGGTAGCGCCTACATCGCGGGCCATAAAGGTGGAGACGACAAAGATCCCCGACCCAATCATGGAACCTGCAACGATGCTGGTAGCATCCAGCAGGCCGAGGGTACGTTTTACTTCGTTCTCCTGACTCAAAGGTTCTGATTGAGCTTGCTCCGGCTCTTGCTGTAGGTAAAGTAAATGATGAGTCCGGCAACCATCCAGGCAAATGCGCTCAGCTTGGTATCATTCGGCAAGGTCCAGATCATATATCCGCAGGTGGCCATTCCAAGTATCGGGAACAGGGGAACGAAAGGAGTCCGGAACGGACGTGGATGATCAGGATCTGTCTTACGCATGATGATCACACCCAGGCAAACGAGCATAAATGCGAACAGGGTACCAATGCTGGTCAGATCACCCGCAACACTTCCGGGAATAAAGGCAGCGAAAGTGCCTACAAAAACAAACAGGATCCAGTTGGCTTTGTAAGGGGTACGGAATTTAGGGTGAAGGTCAGAGAAGACTTTAGGTAGCAGTCCGTCGTTAGCCATGGAGAAGAACACACGGCTCTGACCCATCAGCATCACCAGAATAACAGAAGAGAAACCGGCAAGGATAGCGAGGGTAACCAAACGGGTCATCCAGGCAAACTGTGGCATGTAGGTCTTGATGGCATAAGCTACAGAAGCTTCTTTTCCTTTTGCCGGATCAGCAAACTCCTGCCAGTTGGCAACACCTGTTAATACGTGAGAAAAGAGGATATAGAGAATGGTACAAACAATGAGTGATCCGAGAATCCCGATAGGCATATCCCGCTTGGGGTTTTTGGCTTCCTGGGCTGCAGTAGAAACAGCATCGAAACCGATGAAGGCAAAAAACACAATGGCAGCACCGCGTACCATTCCACCCCATCCATGCTGATAGAAATCAAGGTGACCTGGAGCATCAGCAGGAATAAAATAAGGAGTGTGATTAGCGGGTTTGATAAACTGCCATCCGAGCAGGATGAACAGGAGCACAATGGCTACTTTCAGGAATACAATAATCGCATTTACAGAAGCGGATTCCTGAGTTCCCTTGATCAGCAGAAGTGTCAGGGCAAGAAGGATGACCAGCGCAGGGAGGTTGACAATCCCATGAACCCCGGCAGCAGTGGCTTCAAACGGTGAATGGCACCATTGATAGGGTATGATTCCGCCGAGGAGGTTGTTTAAGTATTCACTCCAGGCGATAGATACGGTGGCAGCTCCCAATGCATACTCCAGAACGAGCGACCAGCCAATGATCCAGGCTACAAATTCTCCCATCGTAGCATATGCATAGGTATACGCACTGCCTGCGATAGGAATCATGGAAGAAAACTCTGCATAACACAAACCTGCAAAGGCACAGGCGATTGCAGCAACCACAAAAGATAAGGTCACAGAAGGACCTGCGGCTTCAGCGGATGCGGCGGCAGTCCTCACGAACAAACCGGCACCGATAATAGCGCCGATACCCAGCGCCACCAGATGCCCTGCACCGAGTGTACGTTTGAGTCCTTTTTCATTATCAGCTGCCATGGCCATCAACGAGGCCACAGATTTTTTTCGGAATATACTCATGGTGGTTTTTAAAGATTTTTGCGAAATGAAACTATGCCATTCCCGGCATGGCCCCAAATATAAACTAAGTTTCGGTAAATGGAAATTCAGGCCATGACTCTTTCCCGGAGCTGGGTATCCAGAATCTTCAAACCTTCTTCAAAGGAATGCGGATTATAACCCAATACTTTTCTGGCCTTATCAATGATGAAACCGGTACGGGGAGGTCTTTTCGCTGCCTGATTCAGGGTTTCTGATTTCATGATGGTGATCACCGATTTATCCAGCTTCCAGAAATCAGCCACTTTATAAACCAGTTCCAGAATACTCATGGTATCCGGTCCGGAGAGATGGAAAATACCTGTGGCCCCTTTATCTGCTATGGCAATGCAGCCATCAGCCAGATCTTCGGAAAGGGTCGGTGAACGAAACTGATCATCAATGACATTGATCTTTTGTCCTTTGCCCAAAGCATCCTTTGCCCAAAGCACGATATTCGACCGGCTCATTTTATCNNATCTTCTTCCTTGTAAGGGCCATGGAGTCCGTCAAATATAAAGTCGGTACTCAGGTGGATGAGCTGGCTCTGAGGCACCCCTGTTTCCATGGCTTTGACAATCGATTGAACGGCTGTTACGTTCAATGCCAGACAGCCGTCTTTATCAGTTTCGCAGGCATCGACATTGGTCATCGCTGCGGTATTGATCACTACATCCGGTTTGTATTTCCCGATGATGCGCTTTACCTCTGCGGCATCGGTAAGGTCGAGTGCCTCATACACATAACCTTTCTGCATTTGCATGCGGTTCTCTCCTTTGGAGACCGCAATCGTTTCTACATCTTTTCGTTTGGTCAGCGCGAGAATAAGTTTTTGCCCGAGCAGTCCGTTAGAACCGGTAACCAGAATCTTTTTCGTTGGTGTCATGCGTTGGAAGAGGATTTTTCTGAAAAAAGCACTTTAAGCTTAGTGATCTGCTCTGCTGTTCCGAGCACAAAGAGTTTGGCATCATGACTCATCACAGTATCCGGGGAAGGATTGATCACATATTCACCTCCGGCGGTTTTAAAGCCCACAATATTCGCTCCGGACCGGTTTCTGATCTCCAGATCCTTGATAGATTTGTTTTTATATTCGGAAGAAAGATTTTCAAAAGTAATTTCTTCGAGTTTAATATTATCTCCTCCCTGCCCGGTGATATAGTCGAGAAATTCCATCACATCCGGCTTAAGCACCAGGGAGGCCATATGGGCTCCTCCGATTTTATCGGGCATGATCACATTATCGGCTCCGGCTGTTTTCAGTTTCTTATCTGAATTCTCATTGGAAGCTCTGCTGATAATGGTGAGTTTGGAATTGAGAGCCCTGGCAGAAAGCACAATAAAGAGATTGTCAGCATCCAGAGGAAGGGTAGTGATAAGCGATTTGGCTTTGAGTACGCCTGCACGCAGGAGTACTTCATCATGGGTTGCATCGCCCACAAGAATCAGTTCTTTGTAACGGGTACTCATCAAATCAACCACCGGCTGTTTTTCTTCGATGACTACAAAGCGTTGGTTATGGTTTTTAAGGACATGGGCTGCTTCTTTTCCATTCCGTCCATAACCACAGATGATTACATGATTTTCTAATTTTTCAATTGCTGAGTTCAAGCGCCGGTCTTTGAAATACTGGTTAAAGTCACCATCCGAAAATGCCCTGGATATGCTAAAGATGGCATTGGCAAATGTACCAAAACTGCTGATGATTAGAAAAGCGGTAAATAACCGGCCCACATCACTCAGCGGATGAACTTCCCCAAAGCCTACGGTGCCTACCGTAATGATGGTCATGTAGAAGGCATCGAAGAAATTGAAATGCTCGATGAGCATATAACCGGCAATCCCCACCAGGATAGTAAGGATGATCAGGCCAACAGCAAAGTATAGTTTACGGAAAATAAGGAAGGTCCTCATGACTGAGGTTAAAAATACAAATTAATCGGGTTCAGAGCTCCCAGATACTCCTGCGGCGGGAGCGGTTGGGTTTGAAGGCCTCCTTGTGCTCCAGCACAAAGGCCATGATGAAGTAGATGATGATCGGAGAACCAAAGGTAAAAAAGGAGAGATACACAAAATACATCCGTATGTGCGAAGCTTTAATGCCCAGCTTATCACCCCACCACACACATACACCAAAAGCCTGACTTTCGAACCAGAGACGAATCTTGTCTATCATGAATCATTAGGATTAACATTGTAAAGTTAATGGTTTTTTTCTTTTATGAAACACTCAGTTCTTTACAACATCCATTTCTTTTTTCAACAGATCTCTTCCAATGGCACAATCCAGACATCGCTTGGATACGCAATAGCTTTCCCTCAGTTCATATAAGGCCTGTGATCGCCCCCCATCCGTAGCGTTCAGCCCCACTGCATGCCAGCTTCGCATAACCTGATTATTTTCAGGTTTTACCCGGGAGAGTAAGTCCAGTGCGTAATTACCCGCATGAAATTCCCCTTTCTCGCGGCCGTAAACAAATAGAAACGGGGCTACGGTATTGATAATGATGTTTTCTATGCTTTCCACTCCGATATGTTTAAGACTCGTGGGAGATTCAGATTCAAAGCTGTAATGCGATTTCCAGAATTCGGAAACTCCGGAACTAAACAGGCCTTTTAATCCTTCCAGGTGAGGAGCGTCGAGCACTCTGGAGAAAAAGGGACTGGTATGATGGAAAAGCATGGCAAACTGAGCGATACGAACGGTTGGAAAGTTCAGGGGGCGGAGCCTCAGGAATTTCCATAAGCTGCCGTCCATGCTCATCAACCGGTGCTTCCTGGCCAGAAATTGATACTCTGCCTGGAGTCTCTGTGCATAGGGTTCTTTCAATTGTTTATCCAACATCCCTGCCTGTCCGAAGAAGAGGGCTTCGAGGATAAAAAGATTATCGGCATAGCGATACAAGAGTGTCAGGGGCAAGGATTTGGCAAGCAATTCAAAAGGGATGGCATTGATCCTAAACCCGAAGTTCCTTGCAAGCTGGAGGTAGAAGGATTCTTCCCAGTTGTTCAGATTAAGCTCCAGTGAAGAGAGGATACGGTTTGATTTTCGTTCCAGCCGCTCCACCAGCAGCCGCTCCATCCACGATTCAAGAGTGATCCGGTCTGCCTCCCCGGCTTGTGTCCCGCAAGCGTTCCAGGTATTGCTCGACTGGAAATCTAGGTATTTTTTATACTGGGCCGCTTCTATTCTACCCGTGAGCTCCAGAGTTGGTATCAGCCTTCCTTCTTTATTCCGGATCGGCACATCGGCTTCATGCACAACATGAAGAATAATATTGCTGTATGCTTTATCAGAAGGATGTCGGTGTTTAAACCAGTCGGATGAACAGATATGAATCTCTACATTCCCGGCCCACATCGTCTTACCTATACGGATCCTGGCATTGAAGAAGTCGGGGCCTGCATCGGTATTGCCTTCTCCGGGACGAAGGATTTCCAACGGCTCCCCCTCCGTAGTTTCCAGGTTCTGTTGGTTAAAGCTTCTGAACTTCCAGATATAATGCAAGAACTCTTCGGTCATAAAAATCAAAGCATTTACTTCCTGAAAATTAGGCAGGGAAATACCAAAATGGAAGGGATATTCGCTTATCTTTAAATTAAATTAAATCCATTCTTATGTTTCGGTCGGTATTCATTGTATTTATTATATGCATTTTCTCAAATAAAATGAGTAATGCTCAGTCCACAACCACCACACCTGAAATAGATCCGGATGAAGGAAAGATTTTCTCTTTTTGTGAAGTTATGCCAGAGTTTCCTGGGGGAAGTCTCGGTATGGTAAAATTCATACACTCGAATCTAAAATGTCCAGAGAAATATGCCAAGGTGGAAGGGACCGTTTATGTCTCGTTCGTGGTTATGAAAACGGGAAAGCTTCAGGATATTAAAATTATCAAGGGAATTAAAGGAGCAGATGAGTAGAGCGATGAAGCGTTAAGGATCGTAAAATTAATGCCAGATTGGAAACCAGGAACGATGAATAAGAAGCCCGTATCAGTATCGAATTCAGTTCCGATAAAATTCAACCTTCCTTATAATCAATATGGTCAATAGGAGACTTTCTTGACTAAGCCAGGGATGCTGATCATTATTAAGTTTCGGTCACCCTTATTTCAGGAGCCTGGCCATTTCTTGCTGCATCTTCTTCGCTTCTTCCCCTGCTTTTAGAGCAAAATCGGTTCCTGAGGAAGCATAAATAATGCTTCGGGAAGCATTAACGAGCAACCCACTGTCTTTATTCATTCCGTATTTCACCACCTCCGCAAGACTACCACCCTGTGCTCCTACTCCGGGGATAAGGAGAAAATGATCGGGGATATGCTTTCGAATTTCCACTAGCATCTCTGCCTGGGTTGCTCCGACCACATACATCATATTATCTGCATTCCCCCATTTGGAAGAAGTCTTCAGGACTTTCACAAACAAGGGATCCTCTCCTGTTTTCAATGTCTGAAAATCAAAAGCGCCCTTGTTCGAAGTCAGGGCCAGCAAGATCACCCATTTGCCCGGATGGGCAAGAAAAGGCATCACACTGTCTTCACCCATGTATGGAGCCACTGTAATGGAGTCAAACCCCAGGTTGTCAAAAAAGGCTTTGGCGTATAGAGAGGACGTGTTTCCAATGTCACCTCTTTTTGCATCGGCAATGGATAAATGATCGGGACAAGTCTTCCCCAGATAATTGGCGGTTTTCAAAAGGCTCTGCCAGCCTTTCGTTCCCTCCGCTTCATAGAATGCGGTATTGGGTTTGAAGGCCACACAATAATCACGGCAGGCATCTATAATCTGTTTGTTGAATTCAAAAATAGGATCTTCGGTTTTCAGAAGATGTTGGGGAATTTTCTCCAGATCGGGATCCAGTCCCACACATAAAAAAGATTTCTTCTTTCTGATCTGTGCAATGAGTTCTGTCCGGGTCATTCCGCGAAATTATTAATTGAAGTGAAAAAAGAAGAACACCACTGCTATCCATTCCCGCTTTCCGTTTCCTCCATAACCAATAGTACTGTGACTCTCGTTTTCTACCGTTCCGTCGTTTCTGACATAGCCAATGGTGCTGTGGCTGGAGTTCTCAATGGTTCCGTCTGTCCTCACATAGCCCACAGTGGAATGGCTGGAGTTCTCAATGGTTCCATCGCTGCGGATATAACCTATGGTAGAATGGGAGCTATTCTCAATGGTTCCGTCTGTGCGGATATAACCGGAGGTAGAGTGACTGCTGTTTTCAACCGTTCCGTCTTCACGGATATAGCCGGTGGTGGAATGGCTCGAATTTTCAATGGTCTGCCCAAAAAAGATCGGAGCGTAAGCCAGGAAGAGGAAAATGAAGAGGTGCTTTTTCATACTTTGGTTTTATGGAGTGCTAAACAACATTCAGGCCAATATTCCACCTTCCTTCAATCGCTCCGCATTCTCCGCAAGCTGCAACGCATCAATCATCTCCTGAATATCGCCGTTCATGAAATTAGGCAGGTTATGAATGGTCATATTGATTCGGTGATCCGTGATCCGGCTTTGCGGGTAATTGTAAGTTCTCACTTTCTCCGACCGGTCGCCGGTAGCCACCATGGTCTTTCTTCTTTTGCTGGCCGCTTCGTTATGTTTAGCGAGTTCTAACTCATAGAGCTTAGTACGGAGCATATTCATCGCTCTCTCCCTGTTTCCAAGCTGAGAGCGCTCTACCTGACAGACCACTACCAAACCGGAAGGCTTATGGGTGAGCTGCACTTTCGTTTCCACTTTATTCACGTTCTGCCCTCCTGCTCCACCCGAACGTGAGGTTTGCATTTCAATATCAGCGGGATTCAGCACTACATCCACCTCTTCCGCCTCCGGCATGACAATGACTGTAGCCGCTGAAGTATGCACTCTTCCCTGCGTCTCTGTCTGAGGCACCCTTTGCACCCGATGCACCCCTGATTCAAATTTGAGGGTGCCATACGGATTTTCACCACTCACTTCAAATATGATTTCTTTAAATCCTCCGGCAGTCCCTACAGAGCTGTCGATTACCTCCAGCTTTAATCCTTTGTTATCGCAAAATTTGGAATACATCCGGAAGAGGTCTCCTGCAAAAATGCTGGCTTCATCTCCTCCTGTACCCGCCCGAAGTTCCACGATGGCATTCTTACTGTCTTCCGGATCTTTCGGAACAAGCAGGTTACGTATTTCAGGTTCTATTTTTTCTTTCCGGCTATTCAATTCCTCTAGTTCGGCCTTGGCCATGGAACGGAATTCTTCATCTTTCTCCGTCATCAATACAGCCTTGGCTGAGTCGATATTTTCAAGAAGATTTTTGTATTCATGATAGGCATTTACAATCACCTTCAGGTCTTTGTACTCCTTATTGAGTTTGGTAAACTGCTTCATATCTGAGATCACCTTCGGATCAGATATTAACCGCTCCACGTCGTCCCAGCGGTCTTTAATGGCTCTTAGCTTGTCTAGCATGCTGCAAATGTAGGGAAAAGTTGACCTCCTTTATCAGGCGGATGACTATGGAAACTCCATTTCTTCGGAGCAATCGTTTGTTTTCTCATAAAAGAAAACCCTGTTCCCGATATCCCGGGAGCAGGGTTTTGATTGTTCTTTCACAAAAGATGAAAAAGCTTCTTATTTCTTTTTCTCCGGTGCTGGTTTATCTTTAGCAGCAGCATCCTTGTTAGCCTTGTACCTCATATCCGGGGTACCATCTTTCTTGGTTGGGCCGGGTGCTGGCTTAGCGGCTTCTTTATTTTCTTTATAACGCATGTCAGGTGTTCCATCTTTCTTGGTCGGGCCGGCAGCGGGTTTATCAGTTGTTTTTGCAGGTTCTTTTTGTGCGGTCGTTCCTTTAGGTGCCGCTTTAGGAGCCGCTTTTTTATCGGCCTGGGCAAAGCTCAGGTTCAACCCAATAACCAGAGCAACGAGGAAGGTGAGGATCTTTTTCATTTTTGTTGATTTAGTTTGATTAAGATTAGCAAACATCGGACCAAAATTAATCTTTTTCCCGCTGAATCCGGGCTTCTGACTTGAGTTATCTGATCAGCTGTGGTATTCGAATCTTCCTTTATCGGAAGTGATCTGGAGCAATTTCCCTGCAGAAGAAGCTTCTACACGTCCTATAATCTGTGCATCAATCTCAAAGGAGCGGGAGATGCGTATCAAATCACCGGCTGTTGCAGCCGGAACGTACAGTTCCATCCGGTGACCCATATTGAATACTTTATACATCTCTTCCCAGGGTGTTCCGCTTTGTTCCTGGATCATTTGGAACAGGGGTGGAACAGGAAATAAATTATCTTTTATAATGCGAAGGTTCTCCACGAAATGCAACACCTTCGTCTGCCCTCCTCCACTGCAATGCACCATTCCATGAACCGCAGTCCGGTGTTTTTCAAGTATTGCTTTGATGACAGGGGCATACGTACGGGTTGGGGAGAGCACCAATTTTGCTGCTTCTACCTGCACGGTCTTTCCATTTACCTCCACGTTCACGAGGTCTCTCAGCTTCATTTTCCCGCTATAAATCAGATTCTCAGGAACTGCAGCATCAAAGCTCTGAGGGTATTTCGCTGCAAGCGCTTTTTCAAATACATCGTGACGGGCAGAAGTGAGCCCGTTGCTACCCATGCCTCCGTTATATTCCTTCTCATAAGTGGCTTTTCCATAGGATGCCAGTCCAACAATCACATCACCGGCCTGAATCCGACTATTATCGATCACTTCGCTTCTCTTCATCCTGCAAACTACGGTAGAATCAACAATGATGGTCCTCACGAGATCTCCTACATCGGCTGTCTCTCCACCGGTTGAATGAATTCCCATACCGTGCGCTCTCAGGGTCTTCAGCACCTCTTCTGTTCCTTGAATAATGGCTGTAATGACTTCTCCGGGAATAAGATTTTTATTCCTTCCAATGGTGGAGGAGAGCAGGATATTATCGAGGGCGCCTACACACAATAAATCATCTGTATTCATAACAATGGCATCCTGGGCAATGCCTTTCCAGACATCCAGATCAGCCGTTTCCTTCCAGTACATATAAGCAAGGGAGGATTTTGTGCCTGCACCATCGGCATGCATGACTACACAATAAGATTCATCGTTGCCGAGAAAATCGGGCACTATTTTGCAGAATGATTTTGGAAAGAGTCCCTTGTCAATGCCTTTAATGGCATTGTGTACATCTTCCTTCCCGGCCGAGACACCACGTTGATTGTACTTAAGATCGCTCATCGTTTGCTTAAAATAGAAGATCACGCCGGGGCGTGATCTTCAAAGATAATTGAAATAAACGTTTCCGGTTTATTTAGGTTTCTTCTTGTCGTCTTTAGGCGCAGGTGTAGCTGACTTAGGTGCGTCTGTTTTAGGAGCGTCAGTCTTAGGAGGATCAGTAGTAGTTGACTTATCATCGGTTCCTTCTACATCGGTTCCTTTGTCACCTCCATAATCCTCTTGTGTACCAAGGATCTTAGGAACGATAATGGCACGGTCTGTTTTTGGTGCATTAGGGTCAACGAAATCTGTTCTTTCAACCCGGATCACCGTACGACGGTTTTTCTGGTGCATCGCATCTCTTTCTTGTTCAGTCTTGAGGGCAGCGATTTCTTTGTCAGAGTATTTCAATTTTGTGAGACCATAACCCTTAGGGATGATACGCGCAGGATTCATGTGTTTCTCATCCACGAGGTAATCGAAGCAGGATTTAGCACGGGCCTGAGAAAGCTTCAAGTTGTGCTGGGCGCTACCACGGGAGTCAGTGTGTGCTGCAAGCTCAATAACCAGAGTCGGGTTATCGGTAAGCAGGGTCACGAGGTAGTTCAGAGAATCTTTGGATTCAGGACGAAGGGTTGCCTTATCAAGGTCATACTGTACTTCAGGGAAACGGATTTCGTTTTTGAAAGGAGAAAGACAGAAATCTTTCTTGTATACTTTGCTTGCATCTTCTCCAACAGTAGTCAGCTTTCCTTTTTCACCTTCAGGAAGGTTGAAATAACCTTTTGCGAATGTGCTGGATGTTTTATCAGCAAAAACCATGATTACGTAAGAAACGTTTTGGTTCAGCTTGAATTTGTAGTAACCTGCTTTGTCAGTACGTTCTTCGAGGGAAGAACCATCGGAGCCAGTCATACGAACAGCAACACCTTGCAGAGGAACTTTATTTTCACAGTCTGTGATCACACCATCCAGAGAGAATTCGAGGGGTGGCAGGATGAAAGACCAGATATCACTCATTCCTTTTGTTCCTTCCCGGTCTGAAGAGAAGTAACCTTTTTCTTTCTTACCATCAAATACAATTCCGAAGTCGTCTTTTGCAGAGTTCATCGGGTATTTTAAGTTGGTAGGGTTCTGCCACTCCCATTTATCTTTTGATTTTTTCTCGGCTTTGTAGATATCATATCCACCCATTCCAAGCAGACCATCGGAAGAATAGTAGAGAGATCCGTCATCATGGATATAAGGCCATGCTTCTTTACCGGGGGTATTGATGTTTGGACCAAGGTTGACAGGTTTGCTCCAGATCTTGCTCTTCTTATCGAAGGTGGAGATAAACAGATCGCAATTGTCTTTGTCGCCTGTGTTAAAGTCTGAACAGTAAACCATAACGGTTTCATCAGCGCTCAAGGTAGGGTGACGGAAGTTCCACATAAAGGAGCTATCGAGGCTGAATGTGATAGGATTCGCATCCGCTTCCCAGCTATTTCCTTTTTTAGTAGCCATAAAGATGGCACAGGTTACTACTTCTTT
>PLYR01000101.1 GCA_003153435.1 Bacteroidota bacterium | reverse complement strand
ATTTCATCCCAGTTATGAACTCTCCTTGCTGGCCGCGGGCTGGCACCTTCATCTCGATCTGTTTACGGCATCCCTGGAAGGGAAAGAAGAACAGTGGTCCTGGGAAACATGGGAGTCTTTGAATGCGGAGTATGAAAAAGCTTTCCAAGTCCTATAAATCACCCCTAAACGAACCTTCCTTTTTTCGACTTCCAATTAATTTTTAATTATTGTTATAATTATTCCCCCATTCCCTTGTCTTCTTTGTTATAATATCGTACCTTGAGTTTTAGAACAGACAACACCATTTTAATCCCCTTTCATGGCAATAAATTTACTCCGGTTTCGAATTCAGGCTTGGTTGGTGTTGTATTTCTGTATGGCTGGTTTAACTGCCTTTGCAGGAGGAAAGAATAACGGTCATTCCCTTCCATTCAAGACTTCCGACCTTTTTGATCACCATGTTTTTATTGAGAATAAAGGGCAGTTCAACGGAAAGGTTCCCGGAAACACTCCTGTATTGTATTATGCAAAGGCCGGACAAATGAAGGTTTACTTCACGGCCAGTGGAATCTGTTATTCCTACGAAGAAGTGAAATTGCTGGATGAAGCCGAAAGAGATAAGCTGGAAGAAAAAAGTGGTAAGAAGGGGGAGTCAGAGAAACAACGTGCATCTTCTTCCGTCATGCATTATATGCAAGGCCTCTGGGTTGGGGCCAATCCAACACCTACCGTTTTAACCGAAGGTTCGACTTCCTACTACTTTACCTACCCGGAGGGTGCAAACAAAACAATCATTGCTCACGGCTATACCAAGATTACCTACAAAGACCTTTATCCGAATATTGATGTAGAATATATTCTCCCTGCCGATAAAGGAGGTATTAAGTACAGCCTTATCCTTCATCCGGGAGCAGACCTGAGTCTCGTGAAAATGAATTATTCAGGAAATGGTCTGAGCCTGAACTCAACTGGCGACCTGCTTATTCCTTTTCAACCGGGCGATTTTACAGATCATGCACCTGTTACCTTTTATCAGTCGGACAAGACTCCTCTGCATTCATCCTATTCACTGAATAAGTCTGAGATTTCATTTCAGATCCTTGGCGGTTATGATCACACCCGGACCGTGGTTGTGGATCCGTGGACCACAGACCCATTGTTCGCAAGCTATGACTCCGGATATGATGTGGACTTTGATAATCTCGGAAACGTCTATGTGTATGGATCTTATAATCCTTATGTGCTTGAAAAATTCACAAGCGCAGGGGCGCTGATTTGGTCCTATAATGCAACACCTATTTCTGGAATTTATTATGGAGATATGTGTACGGATGAGGTAAGCAGTGCCGCTTATATTGTGGAAGGTTATAATACTTCCGGATCGGGAGCTCAGGTTATTAAAGTGAAACCAAACGGAACGCAAGGCCCTATTTTCCCCGGGAATGCTGGTGAAGATGAGTTCTGGAGATGTGATTATGACCCTTGTTCCAGGCAGATTGTAATCGGGGCGGGTGGGACCTCCGGGCAACACCAAACGGCCATGCTCGATACCAACATGATTACCATTAACCCGGTAAACTCAATCGGAACCGTTGATAATGGTTATCATGACATCACGCTCCTTTGTACAGATCCAGCAGGTGGGTTTTGTTACATGGCAACAACCAAAAGCCTTGCCGGTTATCCGGCCTTCGATAACTCCTTATTCAAAGCACCGATGCCTGCACTGGCTCCAGCGGTGTTTGTGGTCGCCGATGGATATACCATCCCTGAGTTTACCGGATTTACCTATGTCAACGGAACGACTGGTTACAACGGTTTTAACGGACTGGCCTGCAGCCTTAACTTTGTCTATACCTATGATGGAGCCACGGTGAAAAAGTGGAACAAAACAACCGGAGCATTTATTGCCCAGGTTGCAACAGGGGGTACAGCACGTAATTCGGGAGGTTTGGCAGTGGACCTTTGTGATAATATTTATGCAGGTACCGGAAACGTGGTCAAAGTTTATAATGTGGCCCTTACACAAACCGGAACCCTGGCTGTGCCCAATACGGTATATGATGTGAGGCTTGGAGTAAATAACACTCTGCTCACTACCGGAATCGGTTTTGTGGAATCGTTTGACCTTGCCGTTGTGACTACACTGAATGTGACGATTGCATCCACACCTTCCGGTTGCAGTTGTATCGGAACAGCTAATGCTACCACCACTCTTTGTGGAAATCCAACCGCAGTAACCTACTCCTGGAGCCCCGGAGGGGCCACCACCGCAAACCTTTCTAATCTTTGTGCAGGAACCTATACTGTTACCGCCACACCGGGTTGTGCACTCAAACCGGTGTCTGCTTCTGTTGTTATTACAGGTTCTGTAGGAACACTCACCTTAACATCCACACAAACCAATAATGTGTGTCACGGAGGCACCGCCGGAACCGCTACCGTTACGGCTACCGGAACGGCTCCTTATACCTATACCTGGACTCCTTCAGGTGGAGGAGCTGCCACCGCAACCGGGCTCGCTGCCGGCACTTATACGTGTACGGTGAATGATGCCGGCGGTTGTACTTCCCTTCAAACGGTTACGATCACTGAACCTGCTGCCATGACCTTGACACCTTCTACAACTCCTACTTCCTGCACAGCTGCTACCGGAACAGCCACGGTAGGGGTAGCTGGGGGTACAGGCCCTTATGGTTATGTCTGGACACCCTCCGGAGGAAATGCTGCTACCGCAAGCGGATTAAATGCCGGTACCTATACCTGCACCGTTACCGATGCGAATAATTGTGTACAAGCGAGCACAGGAATTGTAGTCAGTACAGGGGGAGTGGTTATCTCTGTGCCTACCCAAACGAATGTTTCCTGCAACGGTGGAAATAACGGAAGTGCTAACTCTGCTATTGTTGGAGGTACAGGTCCTTTTACCTACACCTGGACTCCTTCCGGCGGTGCGGGCCCTAATGCCACAGGACTTACGGCCGGACTCTACACGGTTACCGTAAACGATGCATCGGGCTGTGTCAGTTCGGCAACTGTAACTATTACCGAACCTGCTGTGCTTGCTGCAACAAATACGCAGGTTAACGTTACCTGTAACGGTGGAACAAACGGTTCTTCAACGGTTACACCCACCGGTGGTACAGCAGCGTATACCTATGCCTGGACTCCTTCGGGAGGAGCAGGAGCAACCGGCACCCCGCTAAGCGCAGGAGTATACAACTGTACCGTTACGGATGCCAACGGCTGTACCATAACTTCAGTTGTTACCATTACTCAACCGCCTGCATTAACGGCCACAACCGCCTCTACGAATATCCTCTGTAATGGAGGAGCGAACGGCACCGCAACTGTTACAGCTGCGGGAGGAACGGGAGCTTACACTTATGCCTGGACCCCGGCTGGAGGCGCTGGGCCTGGAGCTACAGGACTTGGACCAGCAACCTATACCTGTACGATTACAGACGCAAACGGATGTGTAATAGCACCCACGATGACTGTAACGCAGCCTGCTTTACTTACCTCTACTTCTTCCATGACTCCTGCACCCTGTGGCAGCGCAACGGGTACAGCNNACAATCGTTAATGTGTTGGGTACAACCGGACAAACGGCTGTTGCCGGACCCGTGGTTAACCCCACCTGCTTTGGAGGAACAAATGGTTCTGCTACTGTGGTGGTGACCGGCGGTACTGCTCCTATCACCTATGCATGGACCCCTGCCGGAGGAAATGCGATTACCGCTAATAACCTCGCTGCAGGAGCCTATGTCTGTACGATAACCGATGCTAACGGATGTGTGGTTACTGTTCCGATAACACTTACGCAACCTGCAGCAGTGGTGCCTGTCATCACCGCTCATACCGATGTGAGCTGCTTTGGAGGTGCTGACGGAACAGCCACCGCAACGGCTACCGGCGGAACCGGAGCCTATACCTGGGCCTGGAACCCGGCAGCCGGAGCAACCCCAACACCCACCGGATTATCAGCCGGTGTTTATAACCTTACTGTCACCGACGCAAATGGATGTACCGGAACTACTTCGGTCACCATTGCTCAACCTCCTGTGCTCACCGTAACAGCAGCCGGAGTTGCTACGCATTGCAACGCCGGATGTGACGGGGTGCTCATTTGTATTCCTGCCGGAGGATCTCCTGCTTATACTTATGCATGGAACACCGGTTGTGCCTCTGCCAGCTGTAATAATGTATGCGCCGGTACTTATACCGTGACGATCACCGATATTAATGGTTGCACCGCGCAGGCGATCAGCACCGTTACCCAACCCCCGCCAATCAATCTGGTCATGACCTCTCATGCTGCCTATTGTAATCAGGCCGATGGATGGGCTGCTGTAGCAGCAACCGGAGGAACAGGAGCATTTTCTTATATCTGGCTTCCTGCAGCACCGGGATCTGCAACGAATAGCTATAACTTCATCCCTCCCGGAACCTATACCGTTCATCTGCATGATGCAAATGGTTGTGTAGATAGCAATACGGTTGTAGTACAGAATATAGCAGGGGTAACAGCTTCCATCCCTGCCCATGTGGATGCAACCTGTTTCGGAGGATTTAATGGATCTGCAACTGCACTCGCTACCGCAGGAACACCACCTTATACTTATACCTGGAGCCCTCTCCCTGGAGGCGGACAAGGAACTACGAATGCAACAGGCCTCACTGCCGGTACCTGGAGTTGTACCATAAAGGATAGTGCCGGATGTACGAATACTGCCACTGTAGTAATTGGTCAGCCTACTCCTGTGGTCGTTACTCCGATGCCCGCTCTTACTCTATGTATTGGTCAGTGTTTCCCGCTGTCCGCAACGGGTAGTGGAGGATCACCCGGATATACTTATGCCTGGACCTTAAACGGGTTTCCTGCTGCAAGTCCGGCTTGTCCCATTATCACCACTACCTATACCGTCATTGCAACCGATATCAATACCTGTGTTTCTCAACCTGCCATGGTAACGATTACCGTTAATCCTCCACTCGAGGTAGTGGTCATGCCGGCCAATCCTATTTGTCCGGGTGTTGCAGATACTCTACATGCCATTGCAACCGGTGGAAGCGGAGTGTATTTTTATAACTGGATGCCTCCTGCCGGATTGAGCAGTACCAATATTGTGAATCCACTGGCTACGCCTGTAACTGCAACCACGTATACGGTGATTGTTACGGATAACTGCGGTACTCCATCCGATTCTGCTACTGTTTTAGTGAATGTGAATCCTGCTCCGATCGTTACCTTCCTTGCATCGGATACTGCAGGGTGTTCTCCTCTCTGTGCTACTTTCACATCGATCTCCGTACCGGGTTGTGCTTCGGCCACCTGGATCTTCGGAGATGGTTCAACAGGTACAGGGTGTACCGGAGTCTCGCATTGTTATAACACGCCTGGAGTCTATTCTGTAACGGAGCATATCATCGATGTAAACGGTTGCCCGGGCACGATGGTTCGTACCAATTATATGGATGCCTGGCCCGATCCGGAGGCTGCATTTAGTCTGAGTCCGCAACCGACCTCCATCGTTGCTTCGGAAATAACATTTACAGATCTGAGTACCGGTGCTGTCAGTTGGTCCTGGAATTTCGGGGATTTTGCAAATTCAACTTCTACCTTACAAAACCCTCAATACACGTATCCGGATACGGGTTGCTTTACAGCCACACTTATTGTGAAGAATAATTTCGGTTGTTTAGATACGGCGAAGCAGCCGGTTTGTATTCAACCTTATTTTACCTTTTATGCTCCGAATACCTTTACACCCAATGGAGATGGTAAGAATGAAACATGGTTTCCACAAGGAGTTGGGATTGACCCGACCCGCTATCACTTAATGATGTTCGACCGCTGGGGGAACCTGATGTGGGAAACACATACCTGGGGTGATGGATGGGATGGAAGAGCCAATAACGGTGCTAATATTGCGCAGATCGATACCTATGTCTGGCGCTGTGACCTCTATGATTACCTTGGAAACAAACACCGGTTTATTGGACACTGCAATATCATTCAGTAAAGCGTGAGCTACTGAGGGTCTCTTGGACAGAATCCCCAACCAAAATTGATTCCGATTAGAAAGTTAAAATGGGTGCTTAAAAGTGGATTTCCTTTAAAGGAGTATGGAGCAGAGTAGGTAGCCGAAAAATGTTGTGTTCCGACCAGATTTTTGTATCCTCCACCCAGGTAGAAGTCAAGTACAAATCCCCTTCCACTTCTTCGTATCATCTGAGTTCCGAAAATCAGATTGTAATCGAACTGCTCAAACGCTATATAATAGTTCTTGATCCGGTAGTCATAATCGGTACCTACTCCTCCTGAAGTAAACCTGACAAGAGGCCCGGTATACCATCCCCTCGGTGCTACACGTCTTTTCTTCGAGAGGTAGAACTTATATGCAAACTGCAGCTCAATACCTGTTTCGAGTGTGTTAGATCCATAGAGGGATGAACCTGCCCCTATAATACGGAAAAATAATCCCTTACCCAGAATGGAACATCCCACCTGAATGGATTGTCGCTTTGCAACAGGAGTTTCATAAAGGAATCCATAGGCAGCCGTAAAAAAGGGGATAGGGCCGATAAGCATATTACCAGGACTGATCTTGATAATTCTCGGCATCTTCATCGGTGCAGGCCGATGGTGGTTATAGTCAAGCAAGTCCTGGGCAGAGAGGGAGCTGCTGAGTACGAAGAAAAGAAATAGAGCGGCGAGTTGCTTCAAGTTAAGATCCTATTTTGTATCTCGCTGCAGGTGAAATACTCTGAGGGGCAAACTCCTTCCGGAGAAACTTGAAATAACCACTCACAGCAATCATGGCTGCATTATCGGTGCAATACTCAAATTTAGGGATAAATACTTTCCAATCCATACCTTCCGCCTCCTTCAAAAGCCGTTTCCGGAGGCCGGAATTGGCCGAAACGCCTCCTGAAATGGCAATGGTCTTAATTCCTGTTTCTCTGGATGCTGTTTGAAGCTTCTCCAGAAGGATGGAAACGATGGTTTCCTGTATGGAAGCGCATAAATCATCCCTCCGGTGGTCTGTAAACTCAGGATCAAGCTTGCGTTGACTTTCAATAAAGTAGAGAATGGAAGTCTTAAGGCCGCTGAAACTGAAATCCAACCCCGGAATTTTGGGATGCGGAAATTTAAAAGCCAGAGGGTTGCCGTCGTTTGCATATTTATCTACCAGCGGGCCTCCCGGATAGGGCAGTCCCATGATTTTTGCTGCTTTATCAAAAGCCTCTCCTGCTGCATCGTCTATCGTTTCTCCGATAACCTCCATTTCAAACAGACCCGTCATCTTTACAATCTGCGTATGACCTCCGGAAACTGTCAGACATAGAAGCGGGAAAGCAGGTGACTCTTTCCCTTCTTCGGTAATGAAATGAGCCAGGATATGCGCCTGCATATGATTGATTTCAATAAGGGGTATGTTTTTTGCAAGGGAAAGGGCTTTGGCAAAGGATCCTCCGACCAGCAGGGAACCCATCAGTCCGGGTCCTCTTGTAAAAGCAACAGCGCTGATGTCGGCAAGGGTAACCCCGGCTTTTTTCAATGCTGCATGGACCACCGGAACAATGTTCTGCTGATGCGCTCTGGAAGCCAGTTCGGGAACAACACCCCCATAGAGACGATGCACTTCCTGGCCGGCTGTAATATTTGAAAGAATCTCAGAATCACGGCTTACAGCAGCAGAGGTATCGTCGCAGGAGGATTCAATCCCCAGTATGAAAACAGGCCTGTTGCTCATATTTTGAGTAATTTTGATCTGCTTAGATTTAATTATCCAAAAGTATCAAAAAACTAGGTAAAATATTCCTTTATACGCTCGGATCCATCCTCCTCCTCCTGGTTGGTTTCTGGCTCCTCCTGCGCTCTCCTACGGTCCAGACCTGGCTAACCCGGAAAGTAGCTGCAAATCTCTCTGAAAAGCTAAAAACCAGAGTAACGGTGGGTGGGGTGAATTTCGAGCTTGTGAAGACCCTCGTCCTCGAAGATGTTTTCATAGGCGACCAGCATGGCGATACGGTTCTTACTGCCCCGAAAATGAAAGTGGAGATCGCTTATTTCGGCATCAGAGACCGTTGGTTCGTCATCGATGAAATGAGCCTGGTGAATGCCAAAATAAAACTAAAAAAATACAAGGGAGAGCATGATATGGCTTATACCTTCCTCACAGATGCGCTTTCCGGTCCAGATCAGCATACCAAACCGAGTTCAGGCCCTAACTGGAAATTCAATCTCAATTCCATCAACATCACCAATATGGAATTTGTGTATGACTTTAAACAGAATACCGATACCAGTTGGGGAATAAACTACCGCAATATCCGTGCAACAGGTATCAATGCCCGTTTAACAGATATTCGCGTTCATGGTGATACACTGCATAGCAATGTAGAATACCTCAGTTGCAGAGAAAGAAGCGGGTTTATTCTGAAAAGCATGTCGGGTGATGCAGAACTCAGTCAGCATTCGGCTGAGTTTAAAGACTTGCATCTGGTCACCGCAAGCAGTTCGGTAAATGCTTACCTGCTCTTTAACTATCGTGATCCTCATAATTTTGAAGATTTCGCCGACAGTGTCACAATGAAGGCTGTCTTTATTCCCTCCACAGTAGAAATGGCCGATGTCGCATTTTTCGCAAAAGACTTAAGGGGAGTGCATAAAAAACTGGACCTGGTCAAAGGAACAGTCACCGGTAAAATCAATAACCTGAAAGGAAAAGATGTGGAGCTTGTTTTTGGAAAGAACTCCAGACTTACGGGTGATATCAGTTTTCAAGGGCTTCCGGATATTTCCCAAACTTATATTGTCTTCAAAACAGCGAATCTGGTTACCAACAAAGAGGATCTGGAACAGATGCCGGTTCCTCCATTCCGAAAGGAAGAAATGCTACAACTGCCTCCGAACTTTGCATCTCTTGGTAATATCCGCTTTCGGGGAACCTGGGAAGGTTTTTTAAGCGAGTTTGTTGCTTTCGGAGAGTTTAATACGGCTCTGGGCTCCGTTTCATCCGATATTTCTTTACGTACGAACCCCGATAAAAAAATGTCTTATAGCGGGAAGCTTGCGGTAAAGGATTTCGACATCGGAAAGTTTTTCTCCCTTCAGGGATTTGGAAAACTTTCTATGAGCGGGGAATTTAGCGGTGCGGATATCAGCAATTCAAATGCAGATGTAAAATTGAAGAATGGTGTTGCACAATATCTGGAACTGAATCAGTACACCTATAAAAATATCAAATTCGACGGAGACTTTTCCAGAAAAGAACTCAAAGGAGGATTAAGTATTGAGGATGATAATATCAATCTCCGCTACAAAGGCCAGATCGATTTCAATGGCAAGAAACCTCTTTTTGACTTTACCGCGGAGGTAAGGGATGCGAATCTGGTGGCACTGCATTTTTTTCATGGAGGACAGGCGGCATCGCTCTCAGCCAAAGCAGAAGTCAGCCTCTCCGGGGATAATCTCGACAATCTGCTTGGAAAGGTTACATTGACGGGAGTAAATTATATACAGGATAAGAAGAAAGCGTTTCTTCCGGAAGTGAGCGTGTTTGCTAATGAAACAGCAGACCGCAAAATCATTTCCCTAAACTCCGATTATGTGGATGCATCCGTTTCCGGAAAGTTCACTTTTCTGGATATAAAAAGCTATACCCGAAAAATATTTTCCGAGTTTATTCCTGCTTATTTCATGGACCCGGTTAAACTCAAAAAGACTCCGGAGGTTCCGAAAGATTTTTCTTTCAATATCGTTTTGAAAAATACGGATATGATCAGCACCCTTTTCTTTCCGGACATTACAGCTGCTCATAACACTACTCTGAATGGCACTGTAAATACAACCAACCATTTGCTTAAACTGGATGTGGCTTCCAGGCAACTGGGCCTATTTAATAACCGTATTGCCGATTGGAACCTGCATGCGGAAAGCGATAACGGCTCTAAGCTGATTGTCAACACAACCAGTTCCAGGATCCTTTTCAGCGATAGCGTTGGAGTAGATCAGTTCTCCCTCCAAACATTGGAGGCAAATGACTCTATTGATTTTCAGATGGACTGGAAAAATGACACCCGTAAAAAATATTCAGGTTCTGTTAAAGCCGGCATGAAAGTGCTCTCCCCAACTTCCTCTAACTTAAAAATAGAAAAAGCAACTATCTTTCTGGAAGACTCGCTTTGGAAAGAGAAAGGGATCAGCATCGTAAGGTTTGATTCCTCCAAGATCACTTTCCATGATTTCGGTTTTGGTAACCACAACCAAGCTCTGAGTCTCAATGGAGTTATCTCTAATGATAAGTCGGATTACCTCTCCATCCTTGTCGGAAACTTTAACCTTGCGAATATTAACACCATCCTGCGTTCTAGTGGGATTTCCCTGAACGGTTTCATCGACAGTAAAACTACCGTTTCAGATATTTATCATAATCTGGTTTTTACCAGTGCTTCCTCCTTTACCTCTTTGCAAGTGAATAGTGATACGGTGGGTACCGGAACTGTGGAGTCGGTATGGGACAAGAAAAAGGAAGCCATCTATCTGCATGGAAATTTTACCCGAGGGACACTGCCGGATGTGAATTTCTCCGGAAATTATTACCCTTCCAAACCTGATAATAATCTCGATTTTGACCTGGGACTCAAACAGGTGAGCATGTCTGTCTTCAAACCCTATGTAAAAGATTTTTGCAGAAATTTCGAAGGCCTGTTTTCTGGGAACCTCAAGCTTAGAGGCTCCCTTAAGCAACCGATACTCACAGGCTCTGTTTTGGCAAGCGGTGATAAAGTAACATTCAATTACCTGAATACAAACTATCACTTCAAAGAGCAGTTAATCAATATTGAAGAAGATGCCTTTATCATGCCGAGGTTTGTGATTCTGGATGAATTCGGAAACGAGGCGGTGGTACGCAATGGAAAACTTACGCATGATCATTTCAGGAACTTCCATCTGAATTACCCGATTGAAACATATGATTTCATGTGCCTGAATACGATTGAATCTGACAACCCGGATTACTATGGAACAGCTTTTGTTTCTGGCCCGGTGAAGGTAAGTGGTACTGTTGATCAGCTGAATATTGAAGCGAATGTAAAAACCGAAAAATATTACGAGAAAAAAACAAGCAGGACGCATTATACAAACGTCTTTATCCCGCTCGAGAACAGATCTGAAATAGGACAGAACAATTTTATCCGGTTTGTTCAGAAAGATTCTGTGAAGAATATCAACACCTATAAGGTGAACCTGAACGGTATTAGTTTGAACTTTAATCTGGAGGTTACTCCGGATGCAAATATTCAAATGATATTCGACCAGAAAGTGGGCGATGTCATCAAAGCGAAGGGGAATGGTAACATTCAGATGAATATTAGTACACTGGGTAAATTCTCTATGCTGGGTGACTACTCTATTGAATCAGGAGAATATCTTTTCACCTTGAAAAATCTTATTAATAAAAAGTTTAAAATAGAAAAAGGAGGAACGATCAGCTGGTCCGGAGATCCGAAAGATGCCACTATTAACCTAAAGGCCGATTATCTTTTAAGAGCAAGTCTGAAACCGGTGGTACAAACGGATACCTCCGGAAGAAGATATCCGGTAAATTGTATCATGTCACTGACTGGTAACCTCCTGCAGCCTGCAATCAATTTTGAGATTGAAATTCCTACCGTGGATGAAACCACCCAGCAGGAGGTAAAACGGAATATCAATAATGAGCAGGAAGTAAACCGACAAGTTCTTGCCTTATTGGTGCTGAATAATTTTGTGCCCCCGCTTGGGTTTGAAGCCCAGAACTCCGGAGTGGGCGCAGTAAATGCGACCACCAGTGAGCTCTTATCGAATCAGCTGAGTAACTGGCTTTCCCAGATCAGTAAAGATTTTGACTTGCGCGTGAAATACAGGCCCGGTGATGTGGCCACCCGTGATGAGATGGAACTGGCCATGTCTACTCAGGTATTGAACGACCGGCTTACTGTTGACGGTTCAGTCATCAACGGAGGTGCCAACCAGAAAAGCACCGGTACGACCAACTTAGTCGGTGACTTAAGCGTAGAATACAAGCTGACCAAGAGCGGAAAGCTCAGGCTTAAGGCATATAATAAAACAAATGACAATACCGTATTGAATGCAGATGCACCCTATTCGCAGGGAGTGGGACTAGCATACCGGGAAGAGTTCAATACGTTTGATGAACTGATCAAACGCTACCAGGAGAAATTACGGAAGATGTTTCGGGGATCTGCCCCGGTCCAGAAATAGAATATCAAAAGGCCAGACAGGGGCTATTACTTAAATTTCAGGGAATGTCCCATCTTGTCCCTCTTGGTGGCAAGGTAAACCCGGTTATGTGGATTAGGAGGTATCTCAATACTTAATGTCTCCACGATCTCCAGTCCGTAACCCAATAATCCAATTCTTTTCTTAGGATTATTGCTGAGGAGCCTGATTTTGCAAACCTTGAGATCTCTTAAAATTTGGGCTCCTACGCCATAATCTCTTTCATCCATTTTGAAGCCAAGCTCAATATTTGCNNACTCCTTTTCCTTCTTTTTCAATCATCTCCATCGATTTATGGAGTTGAGGTCCGCAGTCACAACGGCAAGAGCCGAAGATATCGCCGGTCAGACAGGAAGAGTGAACTCTGACGAGCACAGGTTCATCTTTTTCCCAGGAGCCCTTGATGAGAGCCAAATGTTCCTGGTCTGTAGTGGTTTGTTTGTAAGCGATGAGGTCGAAATCACCCCATACTGTAGGTAATTTAACAGCCACCTCCCTTTGAATAATGGTCTCAATCCGGAGTCTGTATTCAATCAGGTCTTTAATAGAAATAATCTTCAGGTCGAACTTGCTTGCAATATCCAGCAGCTGAGGCAGGCGGGCCATGGTGCCGTCTTCATTCATAATCTCCACCAAGGCTCCGACAGGCTCGAATCCAGCCAATCGGGAAATATCAATAGTGGCTTCGGTATGACCGGCTCTTCTGAGGACGCCACCTTTTCGTGCCTTGAGCGGGAAGATATGACCCGGTTTTCCGAATTCATCGGGGCGGATGGCTGGATCGATCAGGGCTTTCACTGTTTTTGAGCGGTCGCTTGCCGAGATTCCGGTGGTGCAACCATGACCGAGCAGGTCGATGGAAACCGTGAATGGGGTGGTATGAATAGAAGTATTATTAGACACCATCATCTCCAGACCGAGCTCTTCTGCCCGGTCTTCTATAATCGGGGCACAGATAAGACCTCTTCCGTGAGTAGCCATGAAATTGATCACTTCCGGAGTTACATTTCGGGCGGCGGTAATAAAATCACCTTCGTTCTCCCGATCCTCATCATCAACCACAATAATGACCTTTCCTTCCCGGATTGCTTCAATCGCCTCCTCAATGGTGTTTAGTACACTTTTCATGTCCTTTGGAATTTGAACAAAGATACGGAAAAGGAGGCATCTCTTCCAGTCAAACTATTCGTAAATTCGCAGCCTAATTCATATCCGATTGAAACTCTTTCCCAACGTCGTCCATGCGGTCATACGCAACTTAGGTGAAATCTTTGATGAGAAGAAGTATGCCGATAAGGTTATTGAACGTACCCTCAAGTCTAACCCTCGCTGGGGAGCAAGAGATCGGCGCTTCATAGCAGAAACGACCTATGAGATTGTCCGCTGGTGGAGATTGCTGAAAGAAGTAGCCGACGCAAAGGATACGGATCACTGGCTCGTGTTCGGAGCCTGGTGTATGCTTAACGAGGTGGAAATACCCCAATGGGAAGAATTTAAAAACCTTCGCCCGGAAAGGATGAAGAAAGCCTATGCTAATCTGCAACCCATAAGAAGGTTAAGAGAAAGTATCCCCGACTGGATGGATAAACTCGGCGAAAGGGAACTGGGTGATAAGTGGGAAAGAGAATTGCAATCCCTGAATCATGAAGCGGAGGTTGTCTTACGGATAAACACACTTAAAACGAATAAGGAGACACTCACCCGACTCCTGAACCTGCAGGATATGGAAACCATGCAGGTAGAAGGCCTGGATGAAGCTTTGATACTTAAAAGACGTCAGAATATGTTCCGGATCCCTCAGTTCAAAGAAGGATTCTTTGAAATTCAGGATGCCTCATCCCAGATGGTTGGAAGATTTCTGGATGTCAAACCCGGAATGAGAGTGATCGATGCATGCGCAGGAGCAGGAGGGAAGTCTCTGCACCTGGCTGCACTGATGAATAATAAAGGCAAAATTATTTCATTGGACATCGCTCAATGGAAGCTGGACGAACTGATGAAACGGGCACGCAGAGCAGGAGCCTTTAATATTGAGCCCAAGCTCGTGGATTCTGTAAAAGCCATCAAACGTCTTGATTCATCGGCCGACAGGCTGCTGCTGGATGTACCTTGTTCAGGGTTAGGCGTACTCAGACGCAACCCGGATGCTAAGTGGAAGCTTACAATGGAACGTATCGAGGAAGTGAAACAATTGCAGATAGAGATCCTGCGCAATTATTCTCCTATGCTAAAATCTGATGGGATGATGGTTTATTCTACCTGCAGCATTCTTCCCTCTGAAAACTCGGCTCAGGTTTTGAAGTTTCTGGAGGAACAAAAAGGAGCTTTTGAATTGATTGCGGAAAAAATTATACTTCCCTCTTCAGGTTCAGATGGTTTTTATATGGCCTCTATGAAGAGAAAGGCCTAATCGGCAAAAATCATTTCCTTGGTTTGAATTCTTTTTCCGTCAATAACAAGGGTGTAGTAATATATCCCGCTTCGTTGATATTCATGTTCAAACAAGACTTCGTTTATTCCTTTGTCAAGTCTTAAAGGCAAGGTTTTCACTAGTTTTCCTCCGATATCTTTTACTTCAATACTGGCTTGCTTATAAGCGGTGTATTCATCAACCAGTACATCAATATACGTGGCTTCATCAAAAGGATTTGGCCTGTTGCCAAGCAGATGTATTCCTGTATGCTCCTTCAGTTCATTTATGGATGTTGTGGAAGCAGTGTATTCGGTAGAGGGAAGGCTTTCTATACCATTAGAGTCTACCGACATCACACTTACGAAATAGGTGGCAGGGTTGAGATTTCGGAGGGTGTCAATAAGCTTTCCGGTCAAGGTGTAAAGTGAATCCCAGTCGTTCGTCAATGTTCTCAGGCCAATGCGGTATTGATGATACTGGGTTTGTTTGATAATCTGGATGCGAAGCGTATAAGCAGAGGGGGCGGTAAGGATGAGGTCTGGTTGCTTAGGTCCTATGCCTAACATCGCTGCTGCATTACCATTGATGATTGCATTACGTCCCAGGTATGGAAAATTAACGAAAAAACTGTCAATGACTCCATTGTGAGTTTTACTGGCACCCAGGGTATCGCGCGTGCTATGCTGCCGGTCGGTATAAGTAGGACTTGTGACATTTGCATTTCCATCTTCATTAGCGGAAGTAAACCGGATAGCAGTAAATCCGAGTTGGCGAAAGGGTATATGGTCCCCACCTCTCCCGGTTCGATCTTCCGGACTCATAATACTTATTGTCATTGGCACTGTCGAAACTCCTTTCAGCTGTTCATTGTATTCCAATTTAACAAATCTTGCCAGGCCTTTGTGTGGGGAGTTGAATGCTCCCTGGGAAAAAAGTCTGACTTGGGTACTATCCAGATTCCCCGGGCCCGGGCAGCTGGGCGCAGACGAAGTGTTTCCACAAATGATTCCTCCAATGACATCATTATTCAAAACAGCTTTTATCTTAATTCCCTTTTGCTGGGCATAGGTAGCAAAAGCCATTGCACCATAAAGGCCTTGCTCTTCGCCTGTGGTGATAAGGAATACGAGGGTATGATTATAGCTATAACGGCTCATCACCCGTGCCAACTCAAGGACGAGTGCAGTTCCGCTGGCATTATCTTCAACCCCTTCTGCCTTACAAAGAGTATCACAAAGACCTTCGCAACGGCTGTCGAGATGGCCTTCTATAATGATAATGGATTTGTCTGTGGTATCCATTCCAGGAAGGACGGCAAAAACATCCCGGTGCTGGTTAACACTACAGATCGACTGGGTAAACTGGAGGTATGAAGGCATGAGGCGGTTCTGAGAGGAGGCACTGTATCGCTGGAGTGTGGAATATACCCAGCGGCGTGCCGCTCCCATACCGTTTATGGCAGAAAGGGTGTCAGAACCTGTGTTTCTGTTGTAGAAAGCGGAGAGCCGGAGAATACTTGTTTTCAGTGAATCAGCGTTGACAGCTGCGTTGATTCCTGCCGATAAAGTGTCAGGGCGGTTGAGGATCGTGGAAGCCAGATAAGTGACAGGGTTATAATTCCCGGTCAGGATGGTTTCAGCAATTGGATTCGTTGAAGAAATTGAAGTTTGACCTTGTAGAGCGGTTGTGAAGACAAGGAAAAGAAGGATAACTA
>PLYR01000056.1 GCA_003153435.1 Bacteroidota bacterium | reverse complement strand
CGTAGTACACCCTGCTTCGCTCGAAATACACTCTGCGTCGAGCGTAATACACTCTGCTACGCTCGAAGTACGCTCTACTTCGAGCGTAGTACACTCAGCTTCGCTCAACGCAGAGCATATTTCGACCTGCATGCGTCTATTCAATGAACGGTGTCACAACAGGAATGTCAAGACCAACATCCCTCCTTGTGTGATTCTTCCTGCTTTTTTGGAGTTTTAGGTTTTTTCTTACCTTTGAGGCCGTTAGCAGCGCCATTACTGCAGATATTATTGATAAGCTGAGCTCTGAACGTAGAGTTTAATAATAAATATAATACCAGGTCCTGTGGCCGAGTGGCTAGGCTGAGCTCTGCAAAAGCTCCTACTGCGGTTCGAATCCGCACGGGACCTCTTCCAAACCCCCATATTCTTCTGAATATGGGGGTTTTTCGTGTCTAAAGCCCAAAATAATGCTCTTTTCTGCTCGTTTTCTCTAAACAAATGTCTTTCTTGTTTAAAAAGTACCCGGGACAGGACCTCGACAAGATTCCCTCAATTAATCCTACACTTTAAGCCTCCATAGCTGCAGTTCGCTCAAATCAACAAGTCAGAGTGGATGGATGAACTACTTTAGTTTCACTTAAATTTTCTCAGTCCAACTTCATTATTTTGCATCCTAATCCTCATTTTTCTTTCAGGTCAGTAAAACTTTAAAACCGCACCTCATGATACATTCTATTCAATCAGGCATTCGCTCACTTGTTCTTCTTTTCTGCCTGCTGTTTACGGCAGGGAGGATGGATGCAAGCTGTACCTATAACCTTTCGGCTACAGAAACAGCTACCCTGCCATCTTCCTCGGTAGCGCTCAACAATCTGTCGGTTTGTACAACGTATAACCTCACGTATGTGCTCGTCAACAGCGGATCTCCGGGGGCAGTGAACGATAACCTGACCATCAGCCTCCCTTGGGGGATCACTGCAACTGCACTGAGTTCATACAGTTCATCAAGCGGCACTCCTACAGTGTCTTTTTCCAATGCCGGTGCCACTCCTAAGCTTACTGTTAGCGGATGGGATGCAGGTGCAACACTAACTGTTACCCTGACCGTTCAGACGCCTTCCTGCGGACCTGTAACGGCCTCTCCTTCTCTCACCAGCATCAGCGGAACAAGCGCCTGTAATGTATTCCCGATCACAACTCCGCTGACGATAACCGTTCCGGCCTTGTCAGTGACCAATACGGCATCGAATAATTTTTTGGATAAGAACAAAGGAGATGTGGATGAGATCGTATTCCAAATTCAGAATTCCAGCAATAACGGGGCGTCCATTTCCCAGATCAATGTGAGCTATACTTCCGATCCGAATACGACTTTTTATGGCAATTATTACATCAGCAACTCTGCATCCAAGCAGCCCGGAAACAATATGTATACTTATGTACCGGCTACGGCTTCGGCAGGTATTTATATTCCTTCTACGGGAACACCTTCATTCGTGATGGATCAGTCGATTTTTGGTTATTTTTTCAGCGGGACAACAGCCCTGGCCGACGGAAACAGCCTGTATCTACACATCCCTTATAAAGTAACCGGATGCCTGAGCCCGAATACGACAGGAGGTAAGTATATATTCTCCTGGGGCTGTGGCTCTACGCAGTGCAAATCCGATACTTCGAAGACTTTTGTGAATGTGGTGCTTGGAGATCCGCAAATGAAAGTGACCAGCTTTGAACTGAATCCCGAAGCCAGTTTTTGCCCTGCAGCGAGTGGAGCGAGTTACCAATTTGGGTTTCACTATACCAATAACGGAGTAACAGTATCGGGTGCACCGGTTGGCAATGCGATGGCTACCGGCCTTAAGATTAATCTTTTCAGCACAACCTCCATGGGGACTATCGATGCCACAAATCTGATGTTTACAGACGGAATCCATGCTCCGGTAGCGATTCCCACGAATATCATTACATCCATACCGAGCTCGGGCATGGGTTATACCACATATGAAATCAATTTCGGAGCCCTCACCGTTGCACAGGCGGGTAGCTGGGATCCCTTTGGAACCAACAGTCTGGCCGATCTGAACAGTGACGGATTTGTGGATGATCTGGCTGAAGGCGGCAGCCTGGTGATCGAAGGTAACTTTATCTATAATCAGACTTCCTGCCCTTTTGATGGAACCTGTTCCGGCTATTCCAACTATTTTACTCCAGCCACTTCACCCAAATACCAGAATCAGTGTCAGACCATACCAGCTACGGATGTAAGGGTTGAGTTCTATCCCTGGGAGAATGCGGCTTATTACCTGTATCAGGTCTCACGGGCAAGTTCTTCCATGACAGCCCCTTCAGATGTCATTGCTGGTACCCCTTTCCAGGTTAATCTGTGTCCTGTTTATTATGAACTCTGGGGGCCGGTGGGCTATGATTTCAAATGTCCCAATGGATATCATGATATCCATATTCCTTTGCCTGCCGGTTTTCACCTGGATCCTACCGGTCTTACGCATGATGCGTCAGGGGCAGGCTATAATTTGAGTCCGATTACGCCAACAACAGGGGGATGTAATGGTGGTCCTCCCGTAACCATTATTCCCGATGCCATAGAAACGCCTGCAGATATCACAAACTGTATTCCCGGCTATATCGATATCAAACTGGGTCGCATACAATTCGGAAATTGCAGCAATGTGTATAATGAAACTTATCTGCTGCCCTGTATGAATGTGCCTATGGTGGAAAATTGTGACGGCGGCCATTGCGGTACCAATTTCGGCCCGGACGTATTGAGTTATACCCTGGAGTATATCTGTGATCCGGGCTGTGCAACGTGTGTAAGTGATCTGGCCTGTGCCAATACAGAAACCTATCACCACTGCAATGGTCGTTGTGATTCCTATTTCTCGACCGATAACCCGGTTTCCTTCAAACGTATCAACTTGGGTGCCTTAAACCCTCCAACTTATTACGGCTGTTCTACAAATCTTCCCGTACCGGTAACGGCAACAACCAGTCCAGACATCAATGTTTCAGCTGCTTATCCCGGTGATCTAATCGAAGTAAAGGCCACCGGCTCGTTTATGGGCACCCCATCAGCTACCATGAATGTAAACACCGGAGCCAGTTATGACAGCATATACCTGCAGATCCAGTATGATCAGCTTCCGGCAGGTAAGGCCTATTCTGATAATATGTTCGATTTCGACAAGACACATGGCATGGTGTTAATTCATACCAGTGCTACAACTACTTACACAGTTAATGCAAGTTCTATGACCAGCAGCTTTTCTACCGTAGCCGGAGTGAATTATCTGAACCTGACTTTTAGAGCAGGTCTTGGACAAATTACCAGTTCTATCTATACCTATGTATTGGAAGCTGATCTGTTTCTGATTCTCAAAGCATCACCCGTTATTCCCGGAACAACCACCTTTTTTGCACCCGGGTTTTTCCCGCTGGTCAATTTGCGTATGCAGTATGGTGGAATTGAAAAACCTGTATACCCATCCCCAACTGGAATACAAGACGGATCCTGCGACTCTTACGGAGCTCCATTTACCATTGAGCAGCCATCGGATGCTGAGAGTTATGATTTTGACTCACAGAACTCCTGTGATTTATACTATACCTATTTCGAACTTGAGTCCAGTTCAGCCAAGTGGGGAACCTATACAGATGATTTTCCAAATGAGTACAGGCCCTATGCCGGTCTGGATCCTGTTTTGTCGATCAACATCCCTCGAGGTTATGCTTTTGTTGCTGCAAACTACAGAACCATCCGTACCCCAATCGGTACCGCTCCCAATAACTTTGATAGCCCTGGAAGTTATCAATGGGCATATTTTCCGGTAACCCTTCCTTCCAGCAATCCGCCTGTCGGTAATACTTCAACGGGTATTCAGGTTTTCTTTAATGGAATTGACGGTCAAGGAGCCTGCTGGCCCGGACTAGATGATAAAAATGCCACCTGGAGACCGATAGGAGGAATACAACTTATTTTACAACCTTTATGCACCGCCTTGCCTACGGATCATTTTCAGTTTTCCGGATCCTACACAGAAGGGTTGCAGCAAAGTAATCCTTTGTACCAGCGAACGACATCATTTATTGGTAACGTCGGTCCGGCCATTCACCATGTGAACCCGTTGCTATCCCTAAACCCTCCTGCAGCTACTGTTAATGCCTACGGCAATGCGGTGAGTTTTAATTTCCAGTATTGCAATACCGGAACAATAAATGCTAACAATGCCTGGATAGCCTTTGAAAACAATCCTGCCTTTAATGCCCTGGATTTAAATACAGCGACGGTACAAACGGTACCCGGAGGTGTTACCCTGACACCATACGTGTATATGGTTGGTGGGCATCCGGCTTTGCTCGTGAATGTCGGTTCATTACCGGTGTCTTCCTGTGTTAGTCTGGAACTTACAGCTACCGTAAATGGTAATGGCTGTGTATCAGGTTCCAGCTCAGTACTCGACTTTGTTTCGGTGAAATATGGAAACGAATGTACGGGAACAATCCAGTCACCGGATCCGAGCTGTGAAATAGGAACAACCCTTTTCAGCTTTGAACGCTATCCTTCCAGTCTCGAACTTCTGGCTGGAACCAACCCTTACCCCACAACTCCGGTTGATTTGTGTGATGGAATCCTGAACTATAATTTCATCATTAACAGCGCCGATATCGGTACCATTTCCAATCCAACTTTCTGGATGGATCTGCCTCCCGGAATCACTTTACAAAGTGCTTCCTTCATCCTGGGCTGCACCGGAACACTGCATACCTACACATCAACCACTGTCAACGGGAATAACTACGGCCCAACGGGCACCAAACCGGGATGGGATCTGAATACGGATTTAAACCTGAACGGACTTACCGGAACAATCACAGCTCCGAATAATCAGATCTGCGTATCCCTTGCCCTCAAAACAAACTGTAGTTATAATGCAACGGATATTTTAAGTTTTTATGCAGGAGGACTTTCGGAGTGCGGGCAGAACCTGGTTACCCAGCCCCTGCAGAACCAGCCACCTATCAACAACGCCACCCCTTCTGACAACCTGAACGTTCAGGTGCATATGACTACAACCGATGGACATGCCCAGCTCGATTGCAGCAACACAGGTACCGTAACTGTTACAATTACGAACAACGGAAGTACGAATACCCACAACGATGCAGTTACGGTAAGCATCCCATCGTCTCCGGTCGTCACATCCAACTACGGAACAGCTGTAGCTGCTGCAAATACCCTTACCTGGAATATTCCGGCAGGGACATTACCTGCTTCGGGCACGCAGACATTCACGTTCGATATGAGTCTGAACGGAACCTTGTCTTGCCAACATAATATAGGAATCAATGCGGTGATCAGTTACAACCAAAATGTAAGCTGCACCGCTTCCGGAGGAAGTTGTGCAGTAGCATACAGCTCGGCTCCGGTCGGGATTATCATCGATGCCTGCTGCCAGTGTAACATGATAGCTTCCACAACCACTTCCAATGTATTATGCAATGGTGGTAACAGTGGAACAGCTACCGTAAACATTACCGGTGGTGTGACTCCACTTACTTATCTCTGGAGTAATGGACAATCGACAGCAACAGCAACAGGATTAACGGCCGGCACGTATTCAGTTACCGTTACGGATGCCAATGGATGTACAACAACGAGTATGGTAACTATTACTCAGCCCCCAGCAATAACAACTTCCGTTACAACTACGAATGTATCCTGCAATGGCGGTACCAATGGCAGTGCAACAGTAACTACTGGCGGTGGAACAGGTGCTTACAGTTATAACTGGTCGCCCGTTGGTGGAAATACTGCAACAGCTTCCAACCTTACTGCAGGAACCTATTCTGTAACAGTAAGTGATGTCAATGGCTGCAGTGTTACAACCACTGTAACCATCACTCAGCCGGATCCGTTTTCACAAACCCATACCATAGTACCGAGTTGCGATAAAACCCCGAACGGCTCCATCACTTTGAATATTGCAGGAGGAACACCAAACTATACCTATTCCTGGAGTAACGGAGCAACGACCAGTTCTATAAGTAACTTGTTCCCTGGAACGTATACGGTTACCGTTACCGATGCACACGGATGCAGCGGAACGGGGCACCTTACAGTCGGCGTGGCTCCAGGTACGGTTATCCAAATTTCAGCAAGTCCTTACCCACAGCTTTGTGCCGGAACACCGGTCATGTTATGTGCCAGCGGAGCGGTGACAGGCTATACCTGGAATATAGGGCAAAGCGGCTCCTGTATAACTGTTAACCCTTCTGCACCTACCACGTATCAGGTACAGGGCATTGACGACAATGGTTGTGCTTATATCAGGCAGATTACTATTACTCCCCCTACCCCTGTTACTGTTACTGCAATACCGACTAATCCGTTGTGTTACGGAGGCAACGGAAGTGCAAGTGCGGCAGCGATGGGAGGCACCGGCACGTATTCCTACAGCTGGTCTCCGTCGGGAGGAAATGCAGCCACGGCTGTTAATCTTGCCCCGGGTATTTATACCGTTTATGCAACGGATGCCAATAACTGCACGGCGAGCGCTCCCGTAACCATTAACCAGCCTGCTCCTCTTACGGTTCAGATACAGTCTGTAACCAATGTCCTGTGCGCCTATGCACCTATTGGTTCTGCTTCTGCAACCGTGAGCGGAGGAACAGGCTCTTATTCTTACAGCTGGTCACCTACCGGAGGGAATAGTCTTACGGCCAATCATCTGTCGGGGGGAACCTATACGCTGTTTGCAACAGATGCCAACGGATGCACCGGGTCGGCTGTTGCGACTATCACAAGCCCGCTACCGCTGGTCGTTAATGTAACCCCTGCTCCGTCCTGCAGAGGTCTCTGCAACGGATCAGTCACCACTGTGGTGAACGGAGGACATCCTTCTTATACCTATCTATGGTCTAACGGACACACCACTGCCTCTATAAATGGATTATGTGCCAATACCTATCAGGTAACGGTAACCGATGGGAACAATTGTATCGCAACAGCAACAGCAACGGTCACAACAGTCAGTCCACCAGTTGTAACGGTCAGTCCGACTTCGGCTACCGTTTGTCCGAATACCGCTACCACGCTTTGCCCCTCCTCGGCCTCAGGAACACTGACGTACTCGTGGACTCCGCTTGTAACTTCAACCGGAGCCGGAAACTGCGTAAGTGTGAGTCCTGCGACGACCACAACATATACCGTTGTGGGCAGTAACGGCACCTGCTCCAGCAGACCCGCTACTGCAACAATTACCGTGAAGCCGGCGATGCCTGTTTGTCATATTCTTCCTCAAACCATTTGTGCCGGAAGCACAGTGACCCTCAATGGTTCCTGCGGATCAGGAGGACTCTTTTTCTGGACGCCCACAACAGACATGAATCCTTCGAGCGGTTTTGGTGCGACAGTAACTGTCACTCCTACAGCTACCACCACTTATACGGTAACAGCAAATAGCTTTTTCCCCGGCGCCGTTTGCCCTTCGTCCTACACAGCTACCGTGAATGTGAACCCCGGGCCAACAGTAACTGCTTCAGCTGCCCCGTCAGCAGTATGTTTAGGTTCCTCAACAGTTCTGACTGCTTCAACTTCATCTCCCGGCTCATATAGCTATAGTTGGAGCGGAGGACTCGGTTCAGGAAATTCGGTTTCAGTAACTCCAGCGATGAGTACCAATTATACAGTAACAGTACAGAACACTGTTACCGGCTGCTCAGCTACAGTCATCGTTCCTGTTACAGTTAATCCGGTACCGGAGATATGTGTGAGTGATGTGGGGGTATGTCCCGGCAGACCCGTGCATTTAAATGCACACTGCACACCTGCACCGGCGCATGAGACCTATACCTGGACCTCCTCTTCCGGAACCGTATTATCAACCGGGCCCGTCCTTGCTGTAGCTCCAACTACCACAACCACTTATACGATAACCGCCAACCTTGGATCCTGTAGTATTTCACAACCGGTTACCGTGAATATGTTTTCTGCATCCTTATTTACGGTCACCGGGCCGCCGCCCCCGTTCGTAGTATGCGGCAGCACCTATACCTATACAGTGACTCCGACCGTAAGCATTCCCTCACTTTCCTATAGCTGGACCTCTGTGAATCCATCGGCAAATGGTAATGGTGCTTCCGCCACTGTGACGGTGCTTCCGCCTTCTACCACCATAACCTGGAATATCGTGGATCTGAATGGAGATTGTAAAACGGCGGTAACGGAACATATTGTTTGCAGACGAGTGAAAGAAGAAAGCAGTTCGGTTGATTCATTACCCACTTCTCCAGCAGGTCCGTCTGTTCTTGTGTATCCCAACCCGGCAGATGCCGGACTGAATATACAGATCAGCTCCGATAAGGATGAAGAACCGAATCTGTGCCTGTATAATAATATGGGACAACTGATTCACTGCGAAATGCTGAAAAACGGACTTTCTGTTCTGCCGACTTCAGAATATCCTGTTGGAATCTACTACTATTATATTACCGATAAAAAAGGTAATTTACTGAAAGCAGACAAGGTGATGATTACCCACTAAGCTGGCATTATATAAAATTTTAAAGGGAAAAGGCATTAAAACGAAAACGTTTTAATGCCTTTTTCTTATCGTAGTGTGTTGCGTGCGTGACAGGTTGTGTTTCGAGCGAAGCAGAGTGTCTTTTTCTCCTACCTGCTTACTGCCGCTTAAAATAAGGCATCACAATAAAAGTGATAATAAGCCCGGAAACTACTCCTTCCGCTGCTATTGCTGCAGCTGCTGAGACAATTGTGATATATTCGCCTAAGGACATGTTTTCCCTGAGGTAACTCATAAACACCGGATCCAGTTTGAGATAAACTCCTATAAAAATGGCAAAAGGAATAGAAGCCATCAAACTAACCAGAGCTCCTATTCGAATTCCGGTGAAATAATCGAGCTTTCGACGGATGAGTTTGGAATACCTGTTTAAGGCAAAAAGTATTCCTCCTCCCATAAAGATGATGTTCAAAGCCCTCAGAACCAGGACCGTTTGCAGTCCAACAGCCTTCATGAAGAAGAAGTAGCCGATCAGACAGAGGCAAACAATCAATCCGGTGCGAACACATAATTGGTTGAGTGCTGTTACCACCCTCAACTCTTTTTTCCCGACACTGCTGATGATATCCATAGTTTTAGGTTTTGGTATCTAAGTATACGGACAACCAGACCCTGAGGGTACGCTTTTCGATGAAAATGTGGGAAATTTCGGTGAATGAATTGTTCCAGAGGGTGTGGAGGACTCTGGTAAAGTGCAACTAACTTTTCAGGATAACACTCACACTTTCAACATCTCCATTCATCGGGGGATGAAGTTTGGTGAGAGTGACTTCAAAAACCGCTTTGGGGAAAGAAGCCTGAAGCTTATTCAAAATGCGCCGGCATACTTCTTCGATGAGCTTACTGCGAATGGCCATCTCTGCTTTGACAATATTATAGACGGTGCAATAATCTACCGTGTCGCTTAATTTATCGCTGACTTCGGCTTTGGAGAAATCGGTATCGATGATGACGTCAATAATGAACTCTCCTCCTATCATGGCTTCTTCTGCCAGACAGCCGTGGAAACCGTGGAGTTTTATTCCGGATACTTTGATGATGCCCATTCTTGTAGAGATTTGTTATTGTGACGGTGTTTGCTTTATTAACCACTAAGGCACTAAGGGCACTTAGGAACACTAAGAAAACATGCAGAATGCCTAACCGAACCCTGAGCGGAGTCGAAGGGTGGCTTATTTTATTTTAACCGCCGCCGTTTCCAGTCGCTTAACCGTTTCGTCTTTCCCAAGCAACTCAGCCATCTCAAACAATGCAGGTCCTCCAGCTGCTCCACTCAGACAAACCCGGAACAACTGCATCACTTCTCCGGTCTTGATTCCATTTGATTCGGCTACTTGCTTGAAACAGGCTTCTGCTTCCGCAGCGGTGAAGGTGGTCATGCCGCGGAATGCTTCTTTCAAAGCCGACATGAACAAAGCCGACTTTTCATTCCAGCGTTTCTTGATGACTTCTGCATCATAGGTATCGGGAGCCGTGAACAGAAAATGTCCGAGACTGTGTAACTCATTTGCAAATACTGCTTTTTCCCGAACCAGATGAACGGCTTTAAGCACATAGTCCTCCGAAGCTTTGATACCTTTCGAATCCAGATCTTTCATCCAGATTGCAGCCAGCTCGGCATCACTACGTTTCTTTAAATATTGTTGATTGAACCATTTGGTTTTCTCCGGATCGAACTTAGCTCCTGATTTGCTCACCCGGTCAAGGCTGAAATCTTTTATCAGCTCTTCCATGGTATATAACTCCTGATTCCCGCTGCTGTGCCAACCCAACAAAGCCAGCATATTGATAAAAGCATCCGGGAAATAACCCGACTCCCGGTATCCGGTAAAGCTCTCCGGTTTCTTGGTCTTCACATCCAGCAAACTTCCACTGATGGGGAATACCGGAAAACCTAAACGGTCTCCATCTCTCTTGCTCAACTTTCCATTTCCGTCGGGCCTTAACAACAAAGGCAAATGCGCAAATTCCGGCATCTCTTTTTCCCATCCAAAGCTTCGGTATAACAATACATGCAAAGGAGCGGATGGAAGCCATTCTTCTCCGCGGATCACATGCGTAATTTTCATGGTGTAATCATCCACCACATTCGCCAGATGGTAGGTTGGCATGCCGTCGGATTTGAAAAGTACTTTATCATCCATCTGTCCGCTATGAACCACCACCCAACCGCGGATCAAATCCTTTACACGGATTTCTTCGTTCCGTGGAATCTTCATCCGGATTACATAATGCTCACCAGCTGCGATCCGGCTCTTCACTTCATCCTCGCTTAAGGTAAGTGAGTTCTTCATGTTCTGACGGGTAATCGCATTGTAGGAAGAAGTCCCTCCGGCATCTTCAATAAGCTTGCGCATCTCCCCAAGCTCTTCTGTGGTATCAAAAGCATAATAGGCATGCCCTGAATTCACCAGCTGATCGGCATACTGACGGTACATAGGCTTGCGCTCGCTTTGCCGGTAGGGCGCATCGGGTCCATCGCCAAAACCTACTCCTTCATTGGGAACCACTCCGCACCATTTCAGTGCTTCAATGATGTATTCCTCTGCTCCCGGAACGAAACGTTCCTGGTCGGTATCTTCAATACGAAGGATAAAATCACCTCCGTGATGTTTGGCAAATAAATAATTGTAAAGGGCTGTTCTCACTCCACCCATATGCAGGGGGCCTGTGGGACTAGGCGCAAAGCGTACCCGAACTTTTCTGGTTTCCATAGTGTTTAAATCGGATGCAAAGATATACCGAATCCTGACGTAAAGCTTTTGAATTTTGCCGCTGGCATATTTTGTTCGCTTTTGTTTTTTTATTTTTTTATATTTGAGAAATCATCCCCAAAATCATTGAGTTCTATGCCAGAGATAAAGACAGCAAGTGCAGAATACACGGTACTGGAGGACAATCTATTTATTTGCAAGATGCTGGAAAACAGCGCAGTTGACCTGAAAGATGTAGACGAAAACTTATTTATGACACTCTCCCTGGCCAAGGGAAAAAGGTATGCGGTGCTCGTGGATGCCAGACATCCGACGACCATTTCGAAAGAGGCCATGGAATACGCCTCCCGACCGGAGTGTTACAAGGATCTGATCGCGCAGGCTATTGTAACCGATTCTCTTGCAAACCGTTTGGTGGGAAATTTTATTATCAAATTCCATAAGCCCACCAGTCCAACACGTCTTTTTTCGAAGATGGAGGATGCAGAGGCCTGGCTCCGGGAATGCATCGCAAATGATGGTAATCTTTCCGAACCCGGAAAAAAGCGCAGTCTCAAAATGTTTATGTAGGATTGGTTTATTCTACAGAGATCTCATCCACGAAAAGAATGGACTGACCACCCTTACCTGCATGCCAGGAAGGAAGTTTTCCATACGAGGTTGCTTTAATCTTTACATACCTTGCACTTTGCTTACGGATGGCTGAACTAAACTCATGAATCAGCACGGTCTCATCCGAATCTGAAACCGAATTATCTACCGTTACTATATGTTTAAATTTCTTCCCATCAGAAGAAAGAAAGTAATCCACCTCCCGCGGCAGGAAGATCCAGGATCCGATGTCTTGTAAAAATCCAATACTGAGTTTCTTAATCGATTGCTCTTTGCCCAGATCAACGACCGCCTCAAAATCTTGTCCCTGATATCCTTGCCATGCTCCTTTGCGCCAGTTCACATCACCTCTGATCTCATCGATGAGCGCATCTTTTCCACCTCCTGAAAACTGTGGAAGATAATCTCCGTCCACCTTAACACTCCAATGGTTCCGGAGTTTGTGAAAGGTTCCAGACGTTACCCCGCTGCATATATCTGGGTCGGAAGCAAGACAGGCAATGGCTTTGAGAGTAGTTGTATTTTCAATTGAGATGGGCCCTTCGTATAAATTGGATTTGCTGTCGGGCGTGGAACCATCGGTGGTATAATAGACCTTCGTTCCTTCTTGATATTCATCTATACTCACTTTAATTTTTTTCCGGAACAACTCATGCTCGGAAACAAATACAGGCACCGTTACAAAGCCAGTTTCGCTTCCTATGCTTGCGGGAGGGTTGCAAAGACTTTTGGAAGCATAGGTAATATTCGGCTTAGAACCCATTTCAAAACTGATCGTTTCCCCATTCATAATATCCTGATGTAAAAGGACGAGTGGATCAAAAGGTAAATGAGAAGAGGTAACATTCTGCACATAATAATTCTCCTCCGACACATTAGCAGCTTTAATGGTAAACACCTTTTGGTTTTCCAGATGAATCTTCACCGAGCTGAAGGAGGGAGCACCAATGGCATACTGTGGACTACCGGGTGTAACCGGATAAAATCCCATGGAACTTAAAACGTACCAGGCACTCATCTGCCCGCAGTCTTCATTTCCGATTAAACCTTCCGGAGTGTCTCCATATAAAGAAGATAAAATCTGATGTACATATTGCTGAGTCTTCCAGGGCTGGCAACAGTAATTGTATAAATAAACAATGTGATGACTGGGTTCATTTCCATGCGCATATTGTCCGATAAGACCCGTGATATCACTCTGTTCCCGGCCAGTGGTCTTTGAACTGGCAGTAAAGAGCGAATCCAGCTTCACGCTGAATTTTTCTTTATCTCCGATCATCGATATATATCGGCCAAGATCCTGTGGCACAAAAAAAGTGTACTGCCAGGCATTGGCTTCTGTAAAATTATTACTGACTTCTTTAGGGTCGAAGGGACTCAGCCAGCAACCGTTCTTCCTCGGTCGCATGAAACCGGTTTCCGGATCGAAGAGGTTGCGATAACTCTGGGCACGTTTCAGATAGGTTTTCTGCTCCTCTTTCTTCCCTAATAATAAAGCCATGTTGGAGATACACCAGTCGTCATACGCATACTCCAGTGTTTTGGAAACTGATTCCGATTCATCATCCATAGCCAGGTAGCCCTGGCTGATATATGTTGGCAATCCTTTCTGATTGGCGGTTGCGCTTTTCTTCATCGCTTCAAACGCCAGCTGGGAATCAAAACCTTTGATGCCTTTCAGGACTGCATCCACGATTACCGGAACGGCATGATAACCGATCATGCAGTTGGTTTCATTGCCGGCAAGCTCCCATACCGGCAACATCCCTCCATCTTTATATTGGGCCAGGAAGGTGCAGATGAAATCCCTGGTTCGATTTTGTTCGATAATGGTATAAAGAGGATGTGCGGCCCTGAACGTATCCCAAAGAGAGAAAACAGAATAATAGCTAAAGCCTTTTGCTTTGTGGATCTTGTTATCCCTGCCCCGGTAGTTGCTGTCTACATCCATATTCAGATTGGGTTGGATCATAGTATGATAAAGAGCGGTATAAAAGGTCTTGATCTTTTCCGGATCGGTACTGCTTACTTCTATTTTCCCAAGCTCTTTATCCCATTCAGCCGTAGCATCCTGTTTCAACTTATTGAAATCCCAACCGGGGATTTCAGCCCGAAGGTTTTTTCTTGCTCCTTCTATGCTAACTGTAGAGATGCCTATTTTAACCAGGATGCTGTCGCCTGCACTGGTTTCAAAAGTAAATACTCCTCCCCTATCCCGGCCTCCATTCATACTTTCTCCTTCTTTAGCATCTGCCAGAAGCATGGATGTTTTAAAAGGCCGGGAGAATTCAAGTGAAAAATAAATATGCTGATCCCTGGCCCAGGCCTGACTTCGCCTCATGCCTTCTATATGCGTTTTGTCTAATACCTCCAGCCTCGATTCGATGGTCTTGTCGCGGTGAAGGAGATCAATCACCACATTGCCAGTACCTGCTTTTGGGAAAAGGTATTTATGCATCCCTGCACGCAGGGTAGATACTAATTCAACCTGAATGTCTCCTTTATCCAGTTTTACTGAATAATATCCAGGGGAAGCTTTCTCAGAGGCATGGGAAAATCCGGAAGAGTAGACGGTATTATCGAGGCTGGGTTCACCCGTGGTAGGCATCAAGAGAATATCCCCATAGTCGCTGCAGCCCGTGCCGCTTAAATGGGTATGTGAAAAACCATAGATTACTTTATCGGAAGCATGGTAACCGCTGCACCCGTCCCAGCTCCCGTCAATGCGGGTGTCGGGACTTAACTGAATCATTCCGAAAGGAAGGGTAGCTCCAGGAAATGTATGTCCATGCCCGCCTGTGCCTATGAAAGGATTCACAAAACGAGAGAAGCCATTTTGAACGGACGTTTCCTTTTTGTTCCAGTTATTGCAGGAACTGAAAAAAAATCCTGCTCCCAGGCAGGATGTGAGAATTAGAGTCAACCCGTATCTTCCGGTATTCATTGCAGTAAAAATACGATAATACCGGAAAGAAAGAGTGAAGAACATAGAAACAGATTCTTCGCCCTACCGCACTTGCTTACCCGTCGCTCTGAATGACAATTGTACACTGTCATCCAGAACGAAGGGTGGGCCTGCGGGCAGTGTGAAGGATCTCCGGGAAGATGAACGAAGGGTGGGCCTGCGGGCAGCGTGAAGGATCCCCGGGAAGCAGAACGCCTTGAGCACCCCAGCCGCTTAGCGGTCTCTCTTGTAAAGCGCCTTCGGCGGCCATTCCATCACCTTTTCATTCAGGAATTTCCAATCAGGGTTCAGTGCGTTTATCAGCCTTTCCTTTTTTTCCCTGCTCCAACCTTTTATCTGTTTTTCTCTGGCTATAGAATCTTGTACCCATTGGAAAATTTCATAATAAAGCAGAAAGTGGCAATTATATCTGCCAGTGAAAGTTCGAAGAGAACCTGCGTTAAAATAATGATCTGCGAGTCTCTGTTGGATATTATTGGTCATCCCAGTATAAAGAACTGTTTTGTTATGATTCGTGATAATATATGTGTAATACTGGTGGATACGCATAGGATCAAATATACAATCCAAGGAAGTGTTATTAAAAATGTACTTTACATGCATTATTATCATTTGGTCAGTCGCTTCCATGAGACGGCCTATGCACTCCCCTGCCAGCAGATTCTTCGCCCGACCGCACTGGCTTACCCGTCGCTCTGAATGACAGTATGGTCGCACAGGCTTACCCTTCGCTCTGAATGACATTAGTACACTGTCATCCAGAACGAAGGGCGGGATTGCGGGCAGAGTGAAGGATCTCCGGGAAGCAGAACGAAGGGCAGGACTATGGGCAGAGTGAAGGATCCACGGGAAGAATAACGCATTGAGCAACACGACGGCCAATGATTTATATATAGTATATTTGACTTCCTTCATCATTCTTTTCATGTCTCCTAGGCTACTTTTAATTTCACTCCTTCTCTTTCTGTTTCACTTTCCCACTTCTGCCCAGGTGACGGATGTGTTGGACCTTCCCCTTTCCTCCTGGAAGTTCTCAGAAGCCGGTAAGAAAGAATGGAAAAATGCGGAAGTGCCTGGAAACATTCACCGGGACTTGCTCAGCAATAACCTCATCGCCGATCCTAC
>PLYR01000102.1 GCA_003153435.1 Bacteroidota bacterium | reverse complement strand
AGGTGTCAACCTTGCCCAGGTGGTCTGCTTTTCCTTTGGCCTTGCTCATATCGCTGGAGTAATAACGGTCGATACGGATCCAGTGCATCTCCCTGCTGCGGCGTACTTCCAATTTACCTACCACAGGTACATTGTTTTCTGCATTGCAACTCACTACACAGGCTGCACAACCGATACAGGTATTCAGGTCGATTGCAAGAGCCCATTTGTGACCAGGCCGGTCGAAGTCATCCCAGAGGTTTACAGCAGTAGGGTCGGTCACAACTCCTTTGTGCAGAACAGTTTCTTTTTCATTCCCTGCTTTCTCATCCTTCATCCAGGCCATGAGTGAAGTCTCCTTCACAATTTCCCGGCCCATCATCGTATGGTGTGTTTGTGTACAGGCTATAGGGTAGGTATCTTTTCCTTTTTCAATGGAAGCAGTAGCGGTGTATTGCATGGAGTTGTTAATCCACTGCGTTGCTTTATAAACGTTTTCACCCACACCTTCAGATGCTTTTCCAGAATAGGTTCTTCCATATCCGATCGCAATTCCGATTGTTCCTAAGGCCTGACCAGGTTGAGGGAAGACCGGAAGCGGAGAAAGGACCACCCCATCAACTGTAACAATAGCAGTGTCAGGAGCGTCTTCAAGCTGGTCGAATCGTTCAAGGATATTGAATTTACCTGCTTCCATATCGGCAGGGTTCATGGTGATACAATTGTCCCATGTAATCTTGGTGATAGGATCTGGTAATTCCTGCAACCACGGGTTGTTCGACTGGATTCCGTTTCCTATAGCAGTTGATTCATAAAATACCACTTCGGTATTGCCGCTTTTTATGGCTCCGATCGCTGCGACTGCAGCTGTCAGATCTGGCTTCATGCCATCTTCCACTTCCTCTTTCTTCTCTTCTTTTTTATTTTCGTTCTTTTCTGAAGCAGCACCTGCAACAGCTACTGCTCCTGCCTTTTTATGATCGTGCTTGGTTTCTTTCTTTTCTTCCTCTTTCTTATGTTCTTCCATTTCTCCGCCAACACCTTCGATGAAGATAGCTCCATCATGGAGACTTTGGTTCCAGAAAGTGAGGGGGTCTCCGGCGTTATTGAACATGGCCTTCCAGTTGGAAGCTATGTAGGAATGGAAATCGGTATTATTCCCGGCCCAAAGCAACAAGCTCTCCTGAGCCTGACGTGTACCATTGGAACTATGAGCTGCTCCTTTACGTGGGGCAAAAAGCGGGGTGATCGTTGGTTGCTGAAGGCTGTAATGACCTTTACGTGGATTATGATCGTTCCAGGACTCCAGGAAATTATGGTCGGGACAAATGATATCGCAAAGAACAGTTGTTTCATCACCTCGGCTGGCGAGGGAAACTTTGGAAGCTACTTTTGAAAGTGCTTCTGCAAATTTCAGTTTGGCTGGTGCAGTATAGACCGGATTACAGTTATAGAAAATAATCGATCCGACATTGCCAGAACGCATATCCTCGCAGAGCTTTACAAATTCTTCATCATTCCCCTTCTTTGTGAAATCAGGAGTCATATGATCAATCGTTGTTCCGTAGCTGCCAAGGGCCTGATTGATGGAATTGACAACCAGCTGGATGTTGGTATCATTCGATCCGCAGATAACTAATGCTTTTCCTCTGTTATCGGTAAGGTATTTGGCCGTTTCAGCAACTACTTTATCATCCACTTTTCCGGAAACTGAAAGAGCACCACCTGTCACCTTATTATGAAGAGCTATTACATAAGCACCCATCTCTGATGGTTTGATAGGGTGACGCTCATCCGCGTTTGAACCTGACAGGGAAAGGATAGATTCGAACTGAATATGTTTGGACATCTCCTTTTTCTCCTTGCTGATGCGGCGTGTAGCAGCATATTGCTTGGAATGTTCAATAGGACTGATCCAGTTGGTCAGGAAATCGGCACCAAAACTTACGATGACTTTCGCTTTATCGAAGCGGTAAGTGGGGAGGTGATGATGCCCAAAGGTATTCTTGTTGGCCATGAGCATTCCGGAATAGGAAATGGCATCATAGGTCACATGTTTTGCATTGTACTTGCTTGTAAACTCAGCAATGGCTGCTTTGGTAGAAGGACTGATGATGGTAGAAGAAAGGATAACCACATCTTTTTTTGCAGCAACTGCATTATCTAAACCTGATTTAACGGCGGCATCGGCCTTTTCCCAGGTAAGGTCTACATCTTTTCCGGTAGCAGGGCTCTCGAAACGATCGGAATCATATAACGAAAGAAGGGAAGCCTGAACGCGGGCACTGACTCCGCCCTGTGATATTTTGGATAAAGGATTACCTTCAATTTTGATTGGACGGCCTTCACGGGTCTTCACCAGAATGCTGCAGTAATCGTGTCCATCGAAATAAGTGGAGGCATACCAGTTAGGCATACCCGGGGTGATTTCTTCCGGCTTGATTACATAAGGCACCACCTTGGTAACCGGAGTTTCGCAAGCAGCCAACGTGGCGGCTGTGACACTGAATCCAAGAAACTTAAGGAAATCGCGGCGGCTGGTCGAAGATTCTTCCATGGCATTTGTATTGGCCAGGAACTGATCTACAGGAACATACTCATTGAACTCGTTATCACGCTGTTTTACAAATGCGGGATTATTGTTCAGTTCGTCTAAACCTTTCCAGTATTTTTTCGTGTTACCCATATTGGTTATTGGTTATTGGTTGTTATCACGTTCAAAGCGTGAATGAACATCTTTATGTTAATAGTGGCACTTTGCACAATCCAGACCGCCCATTTTGGCAACGGTGATTGGTTGTTTGCCGTACTTTTTCTTCAGTTTTTCGTGAAGCTCGTCGTAGTATTTATTGCCTTCCATTTTCACTTCTGTAGTGCGGTGGCAATTGATACACCATCCCATGGTAAGAGGTGAGAATTGTTCAACGGTAGTCATTTTTTTCACATCACCGTGGCAGGTCTCACATTCAACCTTACCAACCATGACGTGCTGGCTATGCGGGAAGAATACGAAATCGGGAAGTACGTGAACCTTGTTCCACTGAAGCGGATGCTGCTCACCGGTATAGGCCATTTTGGTAGGATCCCATCCGGCTGCGTAGTAAATCTTGGCAATCTCTTCTTTGCTGCCTGGATTGGCTGTTTCAGAAATTCCTTTATGACAGTTCATACAGATATTCGCTGAAGGAACACCAGCCGTTTTGGATTTCTCCGCACCGCTGTGGCAGTATACACATTGAATTCCATTGTCACCCGCGTGGATCTTGTGAGAGAATTTGATCGGCTGCTCCGGGTGGTAACCCTGATAAACACCAATATCTTTAACTGTATACCAGCATGTTTTAACTCCTACACATACAAAATAGAGAATGATGACGGCAACAATACGCTTGTTGTTTTCACACCAGTACAGGAATGATTCCCAAAGTGTGCGGTCTGGCTCTGGTGCAAGGCCTTGTTTTTCATTGACTACATTTTTGAGAGCGCGTTTCGTAGAGCGAAGTACAACGGCAAGAATGAGGAGGATACCGGTTACAGCAAGTAAAACCCAGAAAGGATCGAGGCCGCCAGTGTTTGAAGGTTGAGCGGGGTCGGCAACTACTTCTCCACCCCCAGTAGCTTTTGCAGGTTCATCACCTTTATCTGCGTAAGCGAGGATCGCATCGATTTGTTCTTTAGACAAACCGGGAAATGTGGTCATCACACTTCCACCGAATTCATCGAATCGTTTCTTGGCGTAAGCATCGCCTGATTTGATCAGGGCAGATGAGTTATGCACCCAGTTGTACTTCCAGTCACCTTCCGGAATACGACTTAAAACCCCTTTCAGTCCAGGACCGGTCAGTTTTTGCTCGCTCGCCTTGTGGCAAGAGGCACAATTGGCCTTGAAATCGGACTTGCCATCAGCAAAAGCAGTCTGAAATTGGAGTAAAAAGGTTGAAAATAGGAGAAAATGAAGAATCACAAAGGCTTTCCTTTGCGGTTTTTTGAACGATTTTGGCATATTCTGGATATTAAAGAAGTCGAATCTTGAGCTATTCTCTCTTTTAATGCGCGACAAATTTATAAGAAGTATGACATCGTGATTCAAAATTGAATGGAAAATTTTAAACCCTAATCAATTTATACCGATTCTAAATAAGAGTATTTTCCTCAGCTTTTTTTGGGCCTGCAAAGAGTGGACTTAGTCTTTAAAAAGTATGGAATCATCTAAACCAGAATTATATTATTTACCTTTGTATCATGATAAAAAGGAGGGTGATTTTAGCAGGTTTTGCAGGGTTGTTTTTCATCCCTTTTTGTTCCGCGCAAGTGGCTTCAGACTCTACCCAGACAAACATCCACGCCGATCCTGCTATTTTTGCCTTGCTTGAAAAACGCAAAGCTATCGGTACCAAGAACCTGAAAGGATACCGGGTAAAGATTCATTTTGGGGCAGAAAAAGCAAAAGCGAACGAAATCAAGGCGAAATTCTGCCAGAAATACCCCGATGTTCCTGCTTATATGGATTATGATACCCCCAACTTTTCAATAACTGTTGGTAACTTTCGTACCCGACTCGAATCCTATAAAATCTACAAGGAAATTCAAACAGATTTCCCTAATGCTTTCATCGTAGAGATGAAAATTGAGTATCCTGATCTGACTGTGAAAAAGGAAGAACCGAAGGAGGAACAGAAATAGCCTGAGTTTTGCACTTCCCCTTCAAGAATCTGCACGATAGCTGCAGAAATTTTTACTTTTCCTCGAGGAATTTGTACCACTCCTGCAGGAATTTTCACTTTTCCTCGAGGAATTTGTAAAACGGCTGCAGGAATATTCACTTTTCCTGAAGGAATTTGTAAGACTTCTGCAGGAATTCTCACTTTTCCTGAAGTAATTTGTAAAACCCCTTCA
>PLYR01000022.1 GCA_003153435.1 Bacteroidota bacterium | reverse complement strand
ACAGATCACAGCAGGACTTCCTGCTGCCGGTCTTGCAGGGCGAATGGCCATCAGCGTTTCTCCGGCTGACTCCAATATCGTTTATGTAGTTGCGGTCAACCCAACAGCAGCAAGTTTTTATGGACTCTATCGCTCTACCGACCGGGGGCAGAACTTTACTCTCCAATCTAACAGCCCTAATTTATTAGGATGGAGTCAGACGGGCTCTGATACAACAGGTCAGGGCTGGTATGACTTATGCATTGCTGTTTCACCCACCAACACCGACTCTGTTTACGTGGCAGGTCCTTGTATCTGGTTTTCATCCGATCGGGGGGTACACTGGACAAATATCAGCTATAATAAAATCCATGTAGACAACCACCATCTCCTTTTTGCACCTGGAAGCAGTTCTAAGATCTACATTGCAGAAGACGGGGGCGTTTACAATACCCCCGATCAGGGTCTTACCTTTAATGACATCAGTACGAACCTGGCTATTGGAGAAGAATATTCTATAGGGCTCTCAGGCGATAATCCGGATTACTTTCTGACCGGGTGGCAGGACAATGGTGTGAACCTCGACAATAACACCCATTGGACCTGGACAACCGGAGGAGACGGACTCGAATGCTTTATCGATTATACAAACGATCAAAATATGTATGCGGCCAGTTATCTGGGAGGTTATAGCCAGACCCAGGATGGGGGAAACAGCTGGGCTCCTATAAATGCAGGGATTACAGAATCCATCAATGGAACAGGTCCTTTCCTGGAAGATCCGATCTGGCCCCAAGTGCTCTTTGCAGGAATTAAGAATGTATGGGAATTCGGAGGGAGCAGCTGGACACAATTAAGTACCTGGGGGACTAATTACATTACCGCAATGGCAGTTGCACCAACGAATGACCATTGCTTCTATGCAGCGGAAGAGAATTCAACCTATGCTGTCGTCGTTCATAAGACTAATGATGAAGGCGCTAGCTGGACTACTGTAACCGGTAATCTACCTACTCACGCAGCTCCGATCAGCGGGATAGCTCTCGACCCTAACAACTCCCAAAGAGTTTGGGTCAGCTACTCCGGGTATTCGGATACTAACAAAGTTTTCATGAGCGTAAATGGAGGATTGACCTGGCAAAATATTTCCGCCGGCTTGCCCAACCTCCCTGTCAATTGCATTGTCTATCAGGCCGGCTCGCCTGACGGCATTTATATCGGCACGGATGTTGGGGTCTATTACCGCGATTCTGTGGTCGGTCATTGGATGGATTATAATGCAGGGTTGCCACATGTAAAGGTTGATGACATCAAAATATTCGCTCCTGAAAACCTCGTTTACGCAGCAACTTTCGGGAGAGGAACGTGGAAGTCTGCCACCTATGTGCCCGCTGGAATAAAAGAGATAAAGGCTCAGATATCGCTCCGTATATACCCGAATCCTACAAATGGATTGACCACCCTGGCGTTGAACACCACCCTGACTGGAACGTACACCTTGAATGTAACCAATCTCCTGGGTCAGAATCTGTATGACCAACAACTGAATGTTGGAGGAAATTTTTCAGAAACTCTTGACATGAAAGGATTTGGCCCTGGAATCTATCTCGTTTCAGTGAAGGGGAACACCTCGAACACTGTTACGAAGGTGATTGTTTATTAGTGGATTTGGAAAAGCTCAGACAGATTCAGGATCGGTATCTGAGTCTCCTGTATTTCCATCCTCGCGGAGAATTTCTTCAGCTGCATCAACATCTTCTTCATTGACCTGGAGTTCCACTCCCCCAATAGCATTCGAGTATAAAGGATTTACCTGAACCGTCAGCTCATTCTTCAGAAAGCATTCAATTCCTGCTGCTTCCAGCTTACACCGGAATATCGCTGCTTCGATAGGATACATATAAGTACGAAGCGTGACGAATTTATCCATGGGCGTTTTAAAAAAAACAGCTGGCATAATCGTTTAGGTTCATGCCAGCTGCTATTTTGGTAAGTTGGTTTAATTTAGGATGCTGAATCCGTGTCTTTATCCTCACAAATCATATGCATGTATTTAGCCCGGTTTTCGAAGATGATCCAGAGATTGATAGCCATAAGAACAATCGCCATTCCAAGACCATCGGGTGCATTGACGATATGAGTCAGGACAATCCCAACCATCATAGGGAAAATAATGATGGCTCCAAGTGCCCTCGTCTTTCCAGGAATACAAAGGATCCCTCCAATAACCATGGAGACACCAAGAAGTGGCAACAGCCAGCCTATCTCCATAAAATCTTTCATGAGTGTTGCCATCTTTTCAGGCATGTCCTTTGGCATTGGCATATAATGAAAGAACATATTCAAACCAGCATTGATAAACATCAGTGCAAAAAGTAAGCTAACTACAAAGAGGATCTTTTTTTTCATGTCTTTTTTTGTTTTAACAAATATCATACTTTTCTCCGTATTTCTTTTGATCTTAAAAAAATTCAACCCAATCGATTGAAAATCTAAGAATATTTTTACCTTTAATACCTTATATATAAACCATAGCTCCAAAAAATGAAAAAATCCTTACTCCTCCTTGTATTCCTTTCGGCTTCTTATTTTCTTCAGGCTCAGTGTACTATTACTCCGGGCTGTTCAACAACATCCACTGGATATTGCTCTACCCCTGCCTCCGGCAGCAGTTTGCCAGCCGCCACAGAGCAGGTAGCCTATAATACAACGATTCAGTTAAGTCTGGGGACTGCCATTGGACCAGCTACCATCAATAATGCCACCATCACTTCTGTTACGGGTCTGCCTACCGGCTTGACGGCTGCTTATAATCCTTCCAATGGAATAGTTACTGCAGGAACAAGTGCTTGTATCCTCGTTTCCGGCACCCCTGCTGCCGCTACAGCCGGAAATTATACGATGACTGCAAACATTAGTGTGAGTACAAATTTCGGTGCTTCCCCTCAGACTCTTACCTGGACCTTAGTCGTAAATGCTGTTACCGGTATTGCCAGCTTTACTGCTTCTTCCTCTACTATGACCATTATGCCAAACCCTGCGTCCAGCAGCATTACAGTTCTCTCAGGTACAGAGAATATTATTGTGCACATAACCGATATTCTTGGCAAAGACCTCCTTCAAACCACCCTGCAGCAGGGTAAAGGGAATATTGATATCAGCAGCTTTGCTCCCGGTGTATACTTCCTCAGAACCAACAGAGGGGCTCAGCGATTTATTAAGCAATAGAACACAGGATCAGCAGCCACTGAATACTGGATTCTTAGGAGACAATAATAAAGTAGTGTGATTTTTTTAATGCTTATTCTTTAGGTTCCCACAACTGAATTTTGTTCCCTTCAAGGTCTAGGATGTGAACAAACTTTCCGTAAAAAAAGGACACCGCATTATTTTTTCAAAAGCAACTTAAAGAACTGATCGAATTGTGGGAGGATGACGATGGTAGTCCTCCGGTTCAAGGCCTTTCCTTCAGGGGAATCATTAGAAGCTATAGGAGCATACTTACCATGTCCTGCGGCAGTGATGCGACCCGGGCTTATTTTATACTGATTTTCGAGGATCCGAACCACGGAAGTGGCACGTTTGACACTCAGGTCCCAGTTGTCTTCCAAAGAGGCCGTATGAATAGGTACATTATCGGTATGCCCTTCTACCAGGAATTCAAGTTCCGGGTGTGCATTCAGTACCGTTGCCACCTTACCCAGAACTTCTTTGGCTTGTGGAGTCACCGCATATTGGCCGCTGTTAAACAATAACTTGTCGGAGATATCAATATACACTACTCCTTTTTCCACCTTGATATTGATATCCTTGTCGTTCACATTGCCAAGAGCTCCTTTCAGGTTCATCACCAGAATCATGTTCAACGAATCTTTCCGTTGGATAGCCGATTGGAGGTTATTGATATAAGCATCCTTTTGAGAAAGTGTTTCGAGTGATTGCTTCACACTTTCAGCTTGCTTTCCGGACATTACAGACATATCCTGTAAGGCAGACAAAACCTGGTTACTGTTCTTTTTCAGGTACTCATTCTGTTTCTCCAGATCAGCCTTCTGTTTGTTCAGGTCAGAAATCTGAGATTGGGCTTTCTGAAGATTATCTTCACAGTCTTTATCCGTATTCTGCGCTGATTTGTAATTAGCCTCCATGGCTTTGAACTTTTTGGAGCTCACACAGGATCCGAATGATACGATGCATGAAGCCAGAGTAAACAGGGTTAACTTTTTCATTTTGTTCGTTTTTGGGTTATTCCTTTGGGAGTCTTGTTTGGTTCGCTCAAAAATACATCCTGTTATCCGCGTATGTCCGTTTATTTGTTAAACAGGCAAAATCTGTGGTGCAACAGGATTAAAATAATGGCGGAATTATGCGAGAGCGGATAGAGATCAGGCGAAACGTTGCCTTTGAGATTTAAGTTCTTCCGCTGCTCTTCTGCAAACAGAATCAACATATTTAAATTGTTCCCGTATGGCCTCGATGCCTTTCCCAGCAGCAGCCAGGTCCTCTAAACCAAGGAGGGCTTCCTCTGCTTTGGCAGGAAGGCCTAGAAAACTGACCGATGTTCTCATTCTGTGAGCAACACTTTTTATGACTGGATAATCCGATTCGGAGATTGCCTTACTGATTTCAAGCAGGTCTATAGGAGTTTGCTCCAGAAATATATCAATCATCTCCAGGATAAAGGTATTATTACCCTTGGCCATTTCTGTAAGATAATCCAGGTCAATAATCTTGTTTTCGGTTTCTCTGACCACCCTCATTCCGTTATTACCCGGCATCAATGGTTTTGCTTTAACATATTTAGAGATCAGGTTGAAAAGATCGCGCTCTTTAAAAGGTTTCGTTATATAATCATTCATTCCAAAGCTCAGACACTTTTCTCTTTCCGATGCCATAACATGAGCGGTCATGGCGATAATCGGGATGTCCATTTTCAAATCCGCTCTGATTTTCTGAGCTGTTTTATAACCATCCAATACAGGCATCTGGATATCCATCAGAACGAAATCATACGGTGCGTTGGTTAACATTTCAAGGGCAATATGTCCATTTCCGGCAATATTCACTCCAAAGCCGAATCCAGTCAGGATCGCTGAAGCCAGCTTCTGATTCATCGGATTATCCTCCACCAACAAAACTTTGAAGCCTGAATAAGCTTTTTTATCAAGATCCGACAAGATTGAGTCCTTCGGTTGTTCTTTAACAAGCTGTATAGGATAATTGATTACAAAGGTGAAAGAGGAGCCCTTTCCTTCTTCACTTTTCAAACTAATCGTTCCCTTTTGCAATTCCACCAGCTTTTTGACAATGGCCAGACCGAGACCCGTACCTCCATACTCCCTGGTGGTATTGGCATTACCCTGGTTAAACCGTCCGAATATTTCCTGTTGCTTGCTTCGCGGTATTCCAATGCCTGTATCGCAAACGTTAAACTCTATTTTAACCCGCTCTTCTTTGAGCTCGGTGACCAGCGCCACAATTCCAACCTGACCTTTATTTGTGAACTTAATTGCATTACCAATCAGGTTGACCATAATCTGGGTCAGACGGGCAGGATCGCCCAACACTTCATCCGGAATAGAACTGTCTATTTCAAGCTCCATCTTAATTCCTTTTTCATGAGCCTTGTCGTAAAACATGGTATAGATAGAATTCAGAAGGCTGGGAATATTAAATGAAACCTTCTCTATCCTCAACATTCCGGCTTCGATTTTAGAAAAGTCAAGGATGTCATTGATGATCAGAAGCAAATTTTCACCGGAGCTTTTGATAGAGCGGATATAATCACTCTGGATCTTATTCAACCCGGTCTTTTCGAGCAAATTGGTAAACCCAATGACTGCATTCATCGGGGTCCTGATCTCATGACTCATATTGGCCATAAATTGTTCTTTGATCTCCGCGCTTCTTACTGCTCTGTCTTTTGCCAGAATGAGTTCTTTCTCCAGAGAGTCCCGCTTCTTGATATCGTTGAACATAAGAATACTAGCCAGAAGGGCTATAAGAAATGAAATAGAGATCCCGATCATATACAGGGTATTGATGTTTGCAATGTAGCGGCTGTCCCTCTCCCTTAAATCATTCAAGGAGCCTTTTATATTGGTATTAATCTTATCAGAAATAGAATTGATGCTATTGGAGATATCCAGAATATCCTTCATAATCCGAATCCCTTTCCCGCTTTGAATTTCCTTCCGGGCGGCATCTTGCCCTTTTTCATTATACGTCTGAATCACTTTATCCGCGAAATCTATCTTATCTCCTATCAGTTGTTCCAGTTCAGGGTATTGCTTCAGTGCAGGGTGAGAAGCAAGAAATTCAGAAAGCGATTTGATATCCTTCTTCAGTTTGGCCTCTTCGCTTTCATTGCTTTGAAGAAATTGTTTATCGCCCGTAATAACGAACCCTCTTCCATTACTTTCAATCATGGCAAGTTCCGCTTTCACTTTTTGAAGGAGTTCAGGGATCTCGTAGGCCCGGTATAGATTCAGATTATTCTCCGTTAAATCAGAAACAGTATGTATAGATTTTATTGCTGTAAGCAAGGTAATGCCCAGGGCAATCAAAAAGCTGACCGCCACTATCCAGACAATATTGGGTTTAGAACTAATTTTCATGATCCGAAAAATTAAACAATTGGCAGAAAAATGTTTGCTCTACAATTTCCTATTGAGCCTTCTCCTGGTTTCCTTCGACCTTATTCTTTTGTAAGAATTACTTCATTTCAAATAACTTGATTAGATCTGCAAGTTCATCAAAATTAATAGGCTTTTTCAAGAAATAGTCATATTCTACATTGGCTACCTTAAGCAGCCTCTCCCCGCCTATTACTCCTGAAATAACGATCACTGGAATGCCGCTGTAAAGAAAGTTTCTCAGGATCTTCAGAAACGTGGCTCCCAAAATTTCCGGGATATTAAGGTCACAAATAATCAGATCAACCGGATTACTATTGACTACTTCCAGGGCTTCCTTTCCGTTTTCAACCAGATAGCCGCTATGCCCTGCCCTTACCAGGAGTAAGGATATGACTTTTGACATTAGTTTATCATTTTCAATGATCATTACATTCATGACGATTTCTTAAATAAGACCTATGAGTACATAAAGAAGAACAACCAACACCACAGGGAAGATTAACGGCAGGTAACCTGTTTCTTTGGGGATCTCGTCACCGGATTTCATGTGCCTGGAGGTTTGGGTTCCTTTACTGTTATAAAGGTACCTCCGAAGGAAGAGCGGTTTGTCAATATTTCTTTCAACGGGCAAAAACTATTGACTAATGCCCTTAACGGATTGTCGGTTAATGGAGCCTGAAGTGGGCCAGGCTACAGCAGGTTCAACCTTTTAAGAAGGCTGGAATGATAAACATCCCCGATAGGAATATTATTCTTTTTAACGAAGGCGGTGGTACCTTCCACAGAATCCACTTTGTTAATTGCAACAATATGGGAGCGGTGAATCCGAAAGAATTTGCCGGAGGGGAGTTTGCTTTCCAGAGAAAGCAGTGAGAGATGGACCGTAAATTTAGCATCCGCTGTATGAATAGTCACATAATCTCCCAGTGCAGTAATATACAGGATGCTTTCAGTCTCAATTTTTGTCAGCACTCCTTTATGCCGGACAAAGATGAATTCTTCATTGGAGGATTGTATAGCTGACTTCGAATTCTCGTAAAACTCCCTGGCCCTGTTGATCGCTTTAATAAAACGATCTCCTTTGATCGGCTTGACCAGATAATCCACCACATTGTATTCAAAGGCTTCAACGGCATATTCTGGTTTAGCGGTGATCAGAATGATTAAGGGCCGCTTCTCCATACTCTTCAAAAACTCAAGCCCGGTCATCTGAGGCATCTCAATATCCAGAAAGATCAGGTCTATCTCATTTTTCTCCAGAATATTGATGGCCTGAATAGGGTTTTCGCATTCGGCAACCAGCTTGAGTGAATCAAATTGGGTTACCAATAGCTTTAGCGCAGTGCGCTGCATTTTATGGTCATCAACAATAATGCAATTCATAAACCTGTCTTTTAGGTAACAGGCATAAAATTACAAATATTGAGCCATTTGAAGTCAATGGTTATTTAGATTTTCAACAATGCTCATTTGCGTTTATCACCCTGTAGCAGTTGAAAAAGCTCATCCAGTTTAGGGGATAGTATAATTTCAGTCCTCCTGTTTTTGGCCCTGCCTTCAGCAGTTTCATTGGATGCAAGGGGAAAGTACTGGCCTTTGCCCGAGGCTGTAAGTCTTTTGGGTGATACCTGATAATTATCTGCCATCATGCGCACTATATTCGTTGCTCTGGCCACACTTAAGTCCCAGTTATCCTTATACAAGTCTGTTTTGATCGGAACATTATCGGTGTGCCCTTCTATGAACACATCCAGTTCCGGGTTTTTATTGAGTACCGCTGATAATTTTTGAATGGCTTCCTGCCCCTTGGCTTCCACCGTGGCTTTCCCGGACTTGAAGAGCAGTTTGTCAGTCATCGATACATACACCTTCCCGTTCTTGACTTTCACGGTCAGCTCGTCTGACTTGAACCCTAACAAGGCATCTTTCACAATCTCATTCAGCCTGTTGGTGATAGAATCCTGTCTGGCTATCACAGCCTGCATCTCATTCAGCTTTTTTTCCTGTTCCTTGAGGATCTTTTCCTTTCTCTCCAATTCCTCTGATTTATCATCCAGGTTTCTGGCCAGCAACTGCAACTTCTCGGCTGTTGAATTCCGGAGTTTAGCATAGGTATCATTCAATTGATTATACTTTGCCAGGTACTCACTGCTTCTCACCTGCTCCTGCCGAAGTGCTGAACCCAGGCGGGTGGTATCGTCCGATAATTTAGTAATAACCTTGTCCAGGCTGTCTATTTTGACCATGGCTCGCTTATATCTCTTCGATTGAAAAAAATAGTCTACTTTTTTTCCCAGGGGGCTGGTCATCTTACAGGACGGAAGGAAGATCAGGATAATCAGGACCAGCCCAATCATTTGCTTCCAAACAACACTTCCACTTCGGTTCTTTAATTCATTTTCGACATTGGTGCAGGGAGTCTTCATAATTGATTGAGTTTAGGGCGTGACTTAGGTGCTTCTCACCAGTGAATTACTAAAGCAAAGGTATTCTGCCTTAACTATTGCGTGGTGGAAATTTGTTAAACAGGCAAAAACTTGGGAGAAACAGGGAAGGAAGATCGATGGAATAATTTTAAAAAAGAGTTTAAAGATTTTATATCCTTATTGCAGTACAGTTAATTACTAGGAAAATAAATGTCAAAAGTGGCACCTCTATTTAATTCCCCGGTTGCAACAATAATACCGTTATGGTTCTCAACTATTTTTTTAACTATGGCAAGCCCAATACCTGTACCACTATATACTTCCTTACTGTGCAATTTTTGAAATACTTCAAAGATACGCTCACTGAAATGAGGTTCGAAACCAATTCCGTTATCTTTAACGGTGATATGGCAATAATTTTTATCCGGAGACAATTTATCACAATGCAATTCACTGCCTTTTTCAACTTTGCTCATGATCATTATATGAGACGGCCGATTCGGATCTGAAAATTTAAGCGCATTGCTTATAAGATTATACATAAGTTGACGAAATTGAAAAGCAATAATGTTAGCAGAACATTGTTCTGCTATTTCAATAACGGCATGTTTTTCATTAATGGTGTCTTTTAACTCAGCTTTAACTTCTTCAATAATTATTTTGAGGTCGGTTTTATCAAACTTAAGTTCGGTGGTATTGATGCGGGAAAAGGAAAGCAAATCATCAATAAGCTGCTGCATTCTGCCTGCTGCCAATTGCATCCGTTGGAAATTATATTTACCATCATCAGATAAATTCTTATTCTCGTTCTCCAGTATTATGGTAACGAAGGTTTGTATTTTTCGCAATGGTTCCTGCAAATCATGACTTGACACATATGTAAATGCCAGGAGTTCTTTATTGGCTATGATTAACTCCGCTGCACGTTTTTCTTTCTCCTCATTTTGGAATGCAAGCTCTTTATTAGCAATAATAAGCTCTTCCGCCCGCTTTTCCTTTTCATTATTTTGAAATGCAAGCTCTTTGTTGGCAATATCTAACTCTGCCGCACGCTTTTCCTTTTCGTCGTTTTGAAAGGCCAGTTCCTTATTGGCTATACCTAATTCAGCTGCACGCTTTTCTTTTTCATCGTTCTGAAACGCAAGCTCCTTGTTGGCTATATCTAACTCCGCCGCTCGCTTTTCTTTTTCATCGTTTTGAAAAGCCAGTTCTTTGTTAGCAATCGTTAATTCTGCGGCTCTTTTTTCCTTTTCATCGTTTTGAAAAGCAAGTTCTTTATTGGCAATGCCTAATTCAGCGGCTCGTTTTTCTTTTTCATCATTTTGAAAGACAAGCTCCTTATTAGCAATGATTAATTCCGCTGCGCGCTTTTCCTTCTCTGCAGCCCGCTTCTCCTTCTCATCATTTTGAAAGATCAGCTCTTTGTTAGCAATGATTAACTCTGCGGCACGTTTCTCTTTTTCATCATTTTGAAATATAAGTTCTTTATTAGCAATGATTAACTCTGCTGCACGTTTCTCTTTTTCATCGTTTTGAAAAGCAANNTCATCGTTTTGAAAAGCAAGTTCTATGTTTGCAATACTGAGCTCTACTGCCCGTTTTTCTTTTTCTCCATTTTGAAAGACGAGTTCTATGTTTGCTATACTAAGCTCTGCAGCACGTTTTTCTTTTTCCTCATCCTGAAAGACAAGTTCTTTATTGGCAATACCCAACTCCGCTGCTCGTTTTCCTTTTTCATCATCTTGAAAGGCCAATTCTATATTAGCAATGCCCAACTCCGCTGCCCGTTTCCCCTTTTCTTCTTTCTGAAAAGCAAGTTCCTTATGGGCAATGCCTAATTCTACCAGCAACTTTTCCTTTTCTTCCTTTTGAAAAGCAAGTTCCCGATGGGCCGTACTCAATTCATTTTCGACTGATTCTTTTCCCTTAGCCATATTCTATACAGTTAATTTCTTCCAATGATACTCTCTATAACTTAATCATTCTGCACAGTGATTACAAAATTGTCGCGGATGGGTTGCAAAATATTCCCTTGTGCCACGAGCGTGAGCGATTGTTGAATTATTTTTTTGAATTGTGAGAATTCAGAAGGTTTACGGATAAAATATTGTGCTCCGTTTTGGTAAAGCCGGTTCACAACCTCTTGTTCAAAGGAAGTAGAAAACATAATAACAGGAAGTTGTTTCAATTTTTCGCTTGCTTTTATTTCCGATAAACATTCAACTCCATTTTTACGAGGCATATTAAGATCCAGAAAGAGAATATCAGGAAGTTCGGTTGTTTCATTGATGAGTAAATGCATCAGTTGCTCCCCATCATGCACTGCAATGAGATTAGTAGGTATTAGCAACTCCGTTAATGCCTTTTTAAAAAAAATGCAATCATCCGTATCATCATCTGCAAGGAGTATATTTAGAAGATTCAGCATGATGCGTTCAGGATGTATTTCAATTTGCCATTCGAAAATAAATTATCTGTGACCATAGGAAGTGCGTGGTGTATGATTTGAACAAGTTGAGAGAAATCGCTGGGCTTCCGGATATATACATCCGCACCGGTCTTGAATAGATTATTGATTTTGTCCTACGAGTTAGAAGTAGAAAACATAATTACCGGAAGATCTTTCAGCTTTTTATTATTTTTTATCTCGGCTAAACATTCAAAACCGTTTTTGCGAGGCATATTAATGTCCAGAAAAAGTGCATTAGGGAGATGTTCGGTCTTTTCGGAGAGGTAAGTCATTAATTCCTCACCATCATTTACAACGGTAAGGTCTGTAGGTATAGGCAATGATTTTAATGCTGCTTTAAAGAAATTACAATCATCGGTGTCGTCATCAGCAAGCAGAATATTCATTTTTTTAACTTCCATAAGTCACAATTTTATAGTTGCTTTAAAATGCTTTCACTTTTTTATTACACTCCTTTTTCCATAACTCTCAGAAGCATCTTATGAATGACCTGTTTGAGCTGTTCAATATCACCGGGTTTTCGAATGTACTCGAGCGCACCCATTTTCAAAAGCGCACCCATGAGAGTCTGCTCTAAATCAACTCCATGTGTATAAGAGGTAGAAAACATAACTACCGGAATATCTTTCAGCTTTTCGCTCCCCTTTATTTCACTTAAACATTCAAAGCCTGTTTTACGAGGCATACTCAGATCAAGAAAAAGAACCGTAGGAAGATTGTTTAAATTATCAGAAAGATATTTCATAAGCTCCTCTCCGTCACGAACCATTGTCAGGCTAGTTGCAAGGGGTATTTCATTTAATGCACTCTGAAAAAAGAAACGGTCGTCAGGGTCATCTTCTGCCAGCAGAATTTTAAAAGAGGCAGATGGTTGTGGGAGATTCATAGCAATTAATTATATTTCTGATGAAAAGAACGAATTTGAAATAGTTGGGATTAAAATTCAGTTTACCTTAGAGTAAAGATGCTCAACTTCAAAGCGATAAGATTACACATATTAACAAACATGTTACATAAATCACTTATTACTGGATGTTATAGGAAGAATCTTACTCCGGGGGTTTAAATAAAAAACCTCCCTATCTATGCAGAAAGGGAGGCTACAATAAGGTATAGAATAAATTACTCTTTTATAAACACTGCATTAGCTACAATGTTTACTTCATGGCTAAGAGCAATAGCTGGCATCCCGGCACTACTCTCAACTCAGGTTAAGCAGTCTCAGCTTTTGGTACAATAGCCAGCATTTAAAATAAACACTGGCATTGCCAGGTCTTTTGCGATATTTCCGGCTTGTTTCACTGTTCTGTTTAAATTCTTTTTTTTCGAAAATGCTTTCCAGGGCCGGGCCTGCCAGTTGAAGTCCGAATTTCTTATTAATTCGGTCCAGGCAGACCTGAGGCTGCTGTATAAACTTGTCGATAGAAACAAAAATGCAGTGCGATTTGTTTTTGCGGTAAAACCGAAGCAGCTCCCGGTTATATATATACCAACATTTGTAACCGGTAAGGGGATTGGCGGTGACATCGGGATCAGTCCCCCGCCTCAATAGTGAGTCCACCACCAGATCTGGATTCCGGTAAAGAAAAACATATTTTTTGTCGTATTCCTTTGGGATGGAACGGTCCCACAGATCTAGAAACAAAGAGGTGCGGGGCTCTTTAAAACCAAAAACATCTTTTTGAGCCAATCTTCCGACAAATCCTGAAATGACAGCAGGATCAGATTCCCGGATTTCAAAAACAGGACGAGTCATTTCCCCGATTATATATCGGTGTCCGGTACGTTGCAGGATCTCTTCATGAAAATGCATCACCCCAGTATCCTCAAAATGCCCGCGTTCATTTCCGGTATTCCCAGGTAAAAGCGATTCTCCCAGGTAAAGACCACATTTCTGCAGATAGCTTGTAAACATAGAAGTCCCGCTCCTGTGCATACCCGTAATGATGACAACTGTTTTTTTCATTGAAACGCTATATAGGGCTGAGGAAATGGAGGTTCAATCTGGTTTTGCTTTCTGAGGAGATCTAACAAAGAAATGGGTCTATTAATGCTTTTGGCCCGCTAAGATATATGGATTGGAGTTAGCATCCATGGCAAATTGTTCAAAGGTGAAATAAGTGCCATCACATTTGAATTGTATCCAGCCGAAATAGTTTTTGCTGCCTTTGACGATTTGTACCCCAAGAAATCCCTCTGGATAACTGCTATTGGTTCCCGAGGCCTCAGCCCAGTCCCCTCCTCCTCCTTGACCGCATCGAAATAATAGTCTGTCGCTGGACCACCATTTGCTTCCATCGATTGAGGAATTTAATGAATATAAAATCAATTGCCCATTTGAGTTAATATATCCTGTAGAAACACTTACATTGCTGTTAACAGCATTGACATCCGCGTTAAGACATGTGTAATAGTGTGGTCCATACCACCATCCTCCAACAGTCAGCTTAAATTGAATATCCATCACACCATCCCGATCCATATCCACCGAATAGGTAGAATCTGGTTGATGATTGATCGTAATGTTTGGTACCAGGATTGAATCCTTTATATTAAAATTAGGAGGAGATTTAGGTGTAGGGAGCACATTGTTCCTATTACAGGAAGAGCACCACAAGAAAAGGACCAGGGCGCATGGCAGGCGCATGGTTCTGGAGAATCCTTGAATTATATAAAGTACCCTTGGCATACTGTTCGTATTCTTATCAAATATATTAAATTCTCCAGTCGAAATGGTCAACCCCTTGTCATTTCAAGATTAGTTTAAGAAAAGTACTACCTGTTTTGTTTCGGACCTCGAGGAAATACATACCCTTGTCCAAGGCAGAGACGTCCACCTCTTTATCCTGTTCTCCGGGTTGGATTTTGCCCAAAGGCAGAACCTCCATGACCTGCCGACCGGAAACATCCCGGATACAAAGCTCAAACTCATCCGTCTGGGTTACCTCTATCCTTAAAGTGACTCGGCTCCCAGCTGGATTGGGGTATAGTGAAAGAGAGGTAAGTGTTTTCATTTCCTGAATTCCAGTACAGATATCCCCATAATTACATGTATCCTGCACACTCAGGCAACTATTATGCAGTGCCTCCTGCCATGCGCAGGAGTCGTAATACACTTTGTTGGCATGATCGAAACAGATGAGGAAACGAATAAACTGATGCTGTGCTCCCTGACAATTCTGAAAATAGGGATTGCCTCCGTCCTGAAAAGTCGTAAGTGGATAAATAACATCCACAAGATTGCCAAGGCTTTCGACCCAGACCAGAGGCTTCCCCGAGGATGCATGATTACTCAGATAAAAGGCTTTCCGATTCCCAGCCTGTATATGGATATTGAGAATGGAATCAACCTGATAAACTCCGGAAGCATAATAGGGAGAATAGGGAAAACGAATGGTAAGGGTATCACCTACCCCCATAGAAAAATTGTAAAGCAGAAGTTCCGGATTTAAAATATTATCCATAAAAAAGATTTTACGGGACGCTGTATCCTCCCGCATATATCCATAAAGACAGCCGCTGGACAGTGATTTCAATTTCTTGTAGGTCTTTCCGGTAATTAGGGTATCGTTCGTAGTGTATCTTTCAGTTTCAGAATAATCAGGATATCCGCAGGGATATAGGGCATGACGGTGAGGAGGAGGAGAGACCACCAAAAAATTCGTGGTCATATACCTCCAGTTATTCACGGAATCAAGCATGGGATGGTATTGTTGAGAATAACCTTTCAGGCCGGAGAGGATCAGGCCAATTAAAATCAGGTAGGTTTTTCTCATGAGAAAATATTTATAAATTATTAAACTGGTTTCTCCAGCCCTTCTTCGAATAAAGATACCTTAAAACTCAATCCTTTCCTACTAGCCGGAACCAACATCCGAACACCCCTACTGTATCACCAGCTTACCGGTAAAAACTAAAGGATCATCTTTTTCGGACCTGGCAGGATATTTGATATCTTTATTGTCATGGACATTTTAACA
>PLYR01000020.1 GCA_003153435.1 Bacteroidota bacterium | reverse complement strand
GGATCCGGCTGGATATTACCTCCTTACCTGCAGGGACCTATCTCCTTGAACTCAAGACAGGGGATGAAACCACCTTCCGGCAAAAAGTGATTAAGAAGTAACATCCTTCTTCCTTGTCCGGACCTCATTGAATCATAATAAAATAGAATCGGATTCTCCCCTAATTTCCAATTTGATTAGAAGGACTAAAATGACTCAGACCATTTCTTGTTTCTCTCTCTCTTTTTAGCAAGATAGATGTCTCTTTTAGCAGAAGAGATGTCTCTTTTGTTATTTGAGATGTCTCTTTTGTTATTCGAGATGTCTCTTTTAGCAGAAGAGATGTCTCTTTTGTTATTCGAGATGTCTCTTTTGTTATTCGAGATGTCTCTTTTGTTATTCGAGATGTCTCTTTTGCTAAAAGAGATGTCTCGTTGACCAAGATAGAGGTCTCTTTCAGAAAAGGGAAAATTTACATTCTTAATTCGGATACTTCAAAAAAAATCGTTATCTTCAGTATAGAATAATGTTTTCTATATGGATAACTCCCGATTTAAAACAATTCTTCTATTTGTCTGCCTTGTGTTACTCTACGGCTGTGGAGGACAGGGATCCTCTGCGGAGCTCAAAAAGACCGATTCTCTTTCCATTTTCATGCTCCGCAAATCAGCCCTTAAGACCGACACCATTCCATTGAAGGGTTTTATGCATGATTCAACCGAAAAATGTGTGTTCCTCCGTCTCAAATACAAAGAACGAGGCATCCCGGTTATCATTACTTTTATGAAAACATGCCCTGAGGATACCCTGAATCGTTACCTGGTCGAATGCATGACAGAGAAATACGGAGTTATTCAGAAGAATGATGTCAGGAACAAGACCCTCTATCTCCTCCGCACCAATAATGATTCCATCAATCAGGAGCTGAGCCGCCTCCTCACTTTCATCACCCAGAACCCGATTTAAGGAATTTCTGATCCACATCATCTCCGTTCTTGTTTCCTTTGTCTACTTTTAGGAGTGTTAAATATGACAAATGAAAACTAAACTGCTCTTCTTATTCTTTTTTGGTTTGGGGGTCAGCCTCCTCGCTCAGACACATGTTGTTGGACCTCATAACAAACCTCCGGTTGTTGCACAGGAAGATACCGCGATCCGCCTCCGGGGACTGGCAGACACAGTAGGTTTTGCCCATACGAAGGAGCAGATCGAGACCCTGATCCAAAGAATTGACCAGAACCAGGGAGCCCGGCTGGAAGGGATCCGGAAAAGAAATGATATTTCCCCCGGAGATGCATGGAGGCTGGCCATAGCTCCGCATGATGATTACAGCTATGCCGGTTATATGTACCCCCTCGTCCTGAAAAATGTTCAGGCCAAGACCGTGATCATTTTCGGAGTAGCCCATAAAGCCAAAGAGTTTAAGGTCGACAACCAGCTGGTGTTCGACCATTTCACCCATTGGAGAGGACCGTATGGAAACATCAAAGTATCTTCCATGCGGGAAGATATCATGAAAGAACTTCCAAAGTCGGTTTATCAGGTGAATGACAGCTTGCAGCTTGCTGAGCACTCTGTGGAAGCAGAGCTCCCATTTCTTCAATACTTTGATAAAGATGTGGAGATTATTTCCATTCTCGTGCCTCCAATGCCTTTCGCCAAAATGAATGAACTCTCGGAACCCCTGGCAAAGGCACTTGCCAAAGTCTTTAAGAAAAGAGATATGGAGTGGGGAGTAGAAGTATCTCTGCTGATCTCTACGGATGCCGTTCATTATGGTGATGAAGAATGGGGCGGGAGGGATTTTGCTTTCTTCGGCACCGACAGCACCGGTTATAATCAGGCCATAGCGAAAGAACATCAACTCATCACAGACTGTCTGGCAGGAGACCTGCTGGAGACGAAAATCAAAAAGTTTACTCAAAATACGGTACAGGATAATGACTATACCACCTACAAGTGGACCTGGTGTGGAAGGTACTCCGTTCCGATGGGCATGCTCACCGCATTAAAGCTTCAACAAATACAAGGAGCAGTTCCCTTATCCGGCATGTTTCTGGATTACTGCAACTCCATTGATCACCCATCCATTCAGGTGGATAATATGGGGATGGGAGTTACCGCCAAGGCGTACATGAAGCACTGGGTGGGATATGCGGATATAGTTTTTAGATGAAATGTGAAAGAGAAAGAGAAACAGAAACAGCGAATTCCCTCGCACTCGCTCTCCGCTCTCTGCTCTGTCCTTTTTTCGGGGTGAGAGGATTCGAACCTCCGACCTTGGCGCCTTCGGCGCCACGCGCTAACCGTTCTTCCATGTGAAATAAAAAAAGAGAATCCTGTTTAGCAGAATCCTCTTTAATCTGTCGGGGTGAGAGGATTCGAACCTCCGACCTCAAGCACCCCATGCTTGCGCGCTAACCGGGCTACGCTACACCCCGAAAAATAATTTCTTCCTGGAGAAGGACGCAAAAATACAAAATTATGGTTTACTTGTATCTTCGCCCTGCTTACCTCGCATTTTGATGAAAATCTGATTATTAGCATCGGAAACTTTGGCGGTGAAAATGGTTTCCACTAATTTTGCACCTCTTAATTTTCCTATGTTCCCAAGAGCCTTTATCTGTTTTTTCTTGCTGTTTTGTATGGGGACTTACTCCTCCGGGCAAAATTTACATTATACGGTAAGCGGTTATGTGAAAGAAGAGGCTACCGGAGAGGCGTTAATAGGCGCTACTGTTCAAATCAAAGAACTGAAGAAAGGAACAGCTACCAATCAGTATGGATTTTATTCGATTACAGTCGACCCCGGAACCTATACGCTTTCTGTTACCTACCTCGGATATCAGGAGTTTACCCAGACCCTCGAACTCAAATCGGATTTGAGGATCAATGTAGCATTGAAAAGTAAATCGGTCGAGACTTCTACTGTGGAGATTAAGGGAGAGGCGGAAGATAAGAATGTGAAGAGTACCGACATGGGTTCCGTCAGGCTCAGTATGGAGCAGATCAAAGCACTGCCTGCATTCCTGGGCGAAGTGGATATTCTGAAAACAATTCAGTTATTACCTGGAGTTAAATCTGCCGGAGATGGAAACACCGGCTTTTATGTGAGAGGCGGAGGACCCGATCAAAACCTGATCCTGCTCGATGAGGCTGTGGTTTATAACCCTTCCCACCTCCTTGGTTTTTTCTCTGTGTTTAATGGTGATGCAGTCAAAGATGTGAATCTTATCAAAGGCGGAATGCCGGCACAATATGGAGGACGACTCTCTTCTGTACTGGACATAAGTATGAAAGAAGGAAATGACAAAGACTATCACGTGGAAGGGGGGATAGGGGTGATCTCATCGAGGCTTACGGTGCAGGGCCCGATCAAAAAGGATACCAGCTCTTTTATTATTTCAGGAAGAAGGACCTATATCGATGTAGTTGTCAAACCCTTTCTGGATAAAACATCCAAGTATTATGGAACAGGTTATTATTTCTACGACCTGAATAGTAAATTCAATTATAAGATTTCTGATAAAGATCGTTTGTTTCTAAGCGGATATCTGGGGAGAGATGTGTTTGACTATAAAAACTCTTTCGCCAACTTCAATGTCAATATTCCCTGGGGAAACACCAATGCTGTGCTTCGATGGAATCACCTGTTCAATGATAAGCTCTTTCTGAATACCTCTGCCATTTTCAGTGACTACCAGTTTTCATTCGGTGCAAGCGAAAGCGGGTTTGATTTCCGATTGTTTTCGGGCATCAGGGACTGGACCTACAAAATGGATTTCTCCTATTATCCGAACACCCGGCATGAAATTAAATTTGGGATGGATTATATCTTTCACACGTTTACGCCAAGCAACGCAACCGCAAAGCAGGGAGATGTGACTTTCGATCTCGGTCAGATCAAAAAACAATATGCCCATGAAATGGCCTTATACATTTCCGATGATTTTGATGTGACAGACCGGCTTCGGGTCAGTGCCGGAATCCGGGAGTCTTACTTTATCATGGTTGGGCCATTCGATCGTTATATTCACGATGTGCAGGGAAAAATAACAGATACCACCCGTTATGCACAAGGACAAACCGTTGCGGATTACGGAGGACCTGAACCCAGGATTTCTTTGAGGTATTCCATCAATAAAAGAATCTCCCTTAAAGCCAACTATACGCATAACTACCAGTACATCCACCTGGCATCGCTCTCGTCTGTTTCCCTGCCCACCGATGTGTGGGTGCCTTGCTCGGATGTGGTAAAGCCACAAATTTCGGATCAGGTTGCATTGGGTTATTTCCAGAATTTCAAAGAGAATACCTATGAAGGTTCTGTAGAGGTTTACTACAAAACCATGCAGCATCAGGTTGAATACAAAGAGGGAGCTTTGCCTACAGATGATGAGAAAGACAATGCCGATAATAACTTCGTTTTTGGAAGCGGCCGGTCTTATGGAGCCGAGTTCTTTCTGAAGAAGCGATTGGGTAAGCTGAATGGATGGATTGGATATACCCTCTCCTGGACCACCCGTAACTTCCCCGACCTAAATAACGGTCAGACCTTCTATGCGAAATATGATCAGCGCCATGATATTTCCTTTGTCAGCACCTATGACCTGAACAAAAAATGGTCTTTTTCTCTGGTTTGGATCTATGCCACGGGTAATGCCATTACCCTTCCCGTGGCGAGGTACTTTATTGAAGGCAATGTGGTCAGTGAGTACAGTGGAAGAAACGAATTAAGAATGCCTGCTTATCACCGGATGGATATCAGCGCTACCTGGAAACTTAAAAAATTCAAACGGTTTGAACACAGCCTCAACTTTGCAATCTTCAATGTATATAACAGGCAAAATCCTTATTTCATTTATTTTGATACCGTTGGAAGTGTGCAGCAGGGAAACCTGAGTATTCAGGCTAAACAGGTTTCCCTCTTCCCCATACTCCCATCGGTAACCTGGAATTTTAAATGGTAGAACATGATTAACAAAATCAGACTCTTTTTTCGTCTTGCCTTCTATCTTACGCCGGTGTTTTTGCTGTTCATCACGGCCTGCGAGAAAAATATCAATATTTCCCTCCCTCCGGTACAAAGTCAGATCGTAGTAGAGGGGCATATCGAAAGCGGACAAGGGGCCTATGTGGTTCTTACCCGGAGCACAGATTATTTCGCTACTATTGATACAGCAGCTCTGCTCCAGTCTATCGTCAAAGATGCGACCGTGATTGTATCTGATGGGATCTTTACAGATACCCTGCCTCTGATTCTTGATATCAACTACCTGAAGACTACCTATATTCCATGGTATTATAAGAAAGCCAATCCGAAGGTAATTGGGCATCCGGGTGGAAGCTACAGCCTCACGATCCTTTGCGAAGGCAAAAAGCTGACCTCTTCCACAACGATGCCTTCACCGGTAGTGAAACTGGATAGTGTCTGGTTTAAACTCAATCCTCCCAATGATACCCTCGGTTTCATCTGGGCCCATTTGAATGATCCGGAGAATGAACAGAATTTCTACCGATGGTATGCCAAGCGCCTCCATAAGGATAATAAATTCCTGGCTCCGATAGGTGCAACCTTTAACGACAAGTTCATTAACGGAACAAAATTCAATTTTGCTTATAACCGGGGAAGTGAACCTAATTCTCTTGCCAAAGACGATCAGGATAATGAAAGGGGGTATTTTAAGAAAGGAGACTCCGTAGTGGTTAAATTTTGCAATATAGACTACAACACCTATAATTTTTATGCCAGTTATGAGGCCGCCGCAGCTAGTAACGGGAACCCTTTTGGTGCCCCATCTAACGTAAAATCAAATATTCAGGGTGGGTTGGGTGTATGGGCCGGATTCTCCCCTGCTTTTGATACCCTGGTAGACAAACCCCACCCCTAAAGCATATTAATTCTTTAAATTCTTTATATCCCTGACTGACAAATTCTTACTTTTGCAGGATATTTGAAAAATGAGTATGTCTGAAAAAACGGAACATGTTAAGTGTCTTATAATTGGGAGCGGTCCTGCAGGGTACACGGCAGCCATTTACGCTGCCCGGGCAGATCTTAAACCATTGATGTACACCGGAATGGAAGAGGGCGGACAGCTTACCACAACTACCGAGGTGGAAAACTACCCGGGTTATCCGGATGGGATCCAGGGTCCGGAAATGATGAAATTATTCCGAAAACAAGCCGAACGCTTCCATACCGACGTGCGGTTTGGAATTGCAACCGCAGTTGACTTTTCTGTTACTCCCCTAAAGGTAACCATTGATGAGACGAAGATTATAGAAGCAGATAGCGTTATCATTGCTACCGGAGCCTCCGCCAAATGGCTGGGACTGGAATCGGAGCAAAAACACCGGTTGAACGGAAGCGGAGTGACGGCCTGTGCAGTATGTGACGGAGCATTTTACCGGGGGCAGGAGGTGGCTCTGGTGGGTGGTGGAGATACCGCAGCTGAAGAGGCTACTTATCTTTCCAAGATGTGCAAGAAGGTTTATATGATTGTACGAAGAGAAGAGCTCAGGGCATCTAAAGCCATGCAAACCAGGGTGTTTAACACCCCGAATATTGAGATGGTCTGGAACTCAGAAACACTGGAAGTGCTCGGTGAGGAGGCGGTAAACGGAGTCCTGGTAAAAAATGTAAAAACCGGCGAAAAGCGTACTTTAGCCGTGACAGGCTTTTTTGTTGCTATTGGACATAATCCGAATACCCAGATATTTAAAGATTTTCTGGAACTGGATGCCCAGGGATATATCAAAACGATACCCGGCACAACCCGGACAAAGGTGGCAGGTGTATTTGCTGTAGGGGATGCCCAAGATAAAGTTTACAGGCAGGCTGTTACTGCTGCCGGAACCGGTTGTATGGGAGCATTGGATGCAGAGCGTTACCTTTCAGAAAAAGGATTACATTAGTTAGCTTGATTGAATGGAATAATGAGCGATACCAACTATACTTTATTACCTTCTTTTCGAAAATTCTCCCTTCTACTGCTCTTCTTCAGTATGATAGGGGCAAGTCTGCACGCACAATTTACATTCGTTGGTTCACCCCCTCCTCCAAATAAGTATAAAGCTTCTCAGGTTATTGACCCTGACAAGGGTATTGCAATCTATGACAAGATGAATATTGCTTTCGGAGATTCTGCCCGCCATACTCCTAAAGGTTATGCGGCCAGTGATTGGATAGAAGACTATTACGAAACCGGACAGGTTCTGCATAAAGGATTCTACATTGACGGGAAGCTCAAGGTATACAAGAACTTTTGGGAGAATGGAAAAGTGGAACGTAATTTCCGCTTTCTTGATTTCACTAAATGCCAGATGACTATTTACTATCGCGATGGACAAGTCAGGTCTGATATTATTTATAAAGACGGAGCTGCATTAAAAACAAACGAATACTACCCCAACGGGAAGCCTGATTTTGAAGAAGAATACGACCCTAAAATGGAGTACCTGCTCGGACGTAAAAGCTATTATGAAAATGGAAACCCTACATCAATCCTGGAGCTCAAAAATCCCAAGAAGAAAATATACTACCAGACCGACTATTATGAAAACGGAAAAGTGAAAGAAGAAGGAACCATGGTCCTGCTCCCGGGAACCGATGATTACCGGAAAGATCAGACCTGGAAAGTGTATGATGAAACCGGAAAGCAGACTGCTGAGGAAGAATATGCCAAAGGAAACCTCAGTAGCCAAAAGAAATTTTGAAACAACTCCCTACAAACCTTATTGAAGTACTACGAAAACTGGACATAGCTGCATTGAACGAAATGCAGCTGGCCACGCTGAATGCTCTTGAAAAAGAACAGGATCTGATCCTGCTTTCCCCTACCGGTTCCGGTAAAACGCTGGGCTTCCTGCTCCCGATTCTTCAACGATTGAATCCAGCAAAAAAAGGGGTGCAGGCTCTGGTCATCGTCCCCTCCAGGGAACTTGCTATCCAGATTGAACAAGTATTTCGTTCTATGGGAACGGGTTTTAAAGTCAGTTGTTGCTATGGAGGACATTCTACAAAAACAGAGAAGAATAACCTGATCGAATCCCCGGCTCTATTGATAGGAACCCCTGGAAGGATATCCCATCACATGCGTCTGAAGAGCTTCGATCCTTCAACCATTCATTCACTGGTTCTTGATGAATTTGACAAATCACTTGAATTCGGATTCCAGACTGAAATGACCGCCATCACTGACGAGCTGACCGAGCTTAGTCTCCGGATACTCACCTCGGCAACTGAGCTCAAAGAAATACCTTCCTTCGTAAAATTAGAAGAAACTCATCGTTTGAATTTCCTGACCGGAGAAACGAATGCAGGACTGGAAATAAAAGTTGTTAAAGCGGTTGGAAAAGATAAACTGGATGCTCTTTTTGCTTTGATCTGTACCCTCGGAAATGAGCCCGGACTGATATTCTGTAACCACCGGGAAGTGGTAGACCGGATTAGCGGATTATTGAAAGACAGAAAAGTTTCTCATGATGTCTTTCATGGAGGGATGGAACAGGACGAACGGGAAAGGGCCCTGATTAAGTTCAGGAACGGAACTCACCATTTGCTGGTGACTACCGATCTAGCCTCACGCGGATTGGATATTCCGGACATAAAACATGTGGTTCATTATCAACTTCCTGGTAGTGAAACGATTTTCTTGCACCGAAACGGCCGTACCGCTCGTATGCATGCCGATGGAACAGCGTACATGGTTCTTGGTGAGAGCGATTATCTGCCCCCTTTTATTCCTGGAAAACCAAAGGAGATGGAGCTGCCATCAAAACCCGTTTTGCCTTCTTCATCCCCATGGATGACGCTTTCATTCAATGTAGGTAAAAAAGAGAAAATAAGTAAAGGAGATATAGCCGGACTATTGATGCAAAAGGGCGCCCTGAATAAGGACGAGCTGGGCCTCATCGAAGTACTCGATCACCATTCTTTCGTAGCCATCAAACGGAGTAAAGCAACCAAAGTGTTGGAATTGCTGAGAACAGAAAAGCTCAAGAATAAAACGGTGAAGATTAAACTGGAAGGCTAAAAAACCGTTTACTTGTACTTCGGTACTTGATGGTCTATAAACTTAGATACGGTATCTGACCATTTCGTTACGAGTTCATTTCTTTTCTTGTTCAGGTCTTCATTCACTTTATTGTATTCAGCAGAAGCCTTGTTGAATTCATTCACTGCCTTATTCATATTGTTGACATCTTCCTGGGTGCGCGATTTCTCTGATTTGGCTTCGAAAGCGGCCTTGATCTTTTCGAAGTTATCTTTCTTGACCGAAAAGTTAACAAGCACCTGTGCATCCTTGCCCGATTCCGTTTTATAAAAGCTCAGCATGTTTTTACATTCCGTTTTTACCGAGGCATCTCCCTTAAAGGCTTTGACGGTATCCAGGGCCTGAATGCCGGAAGCGGAAGATTTACTCAACGCATCGGCGTTCTGTTTCAGTGCATTAATATCACCTTTGTTTTGCGCGTCGATCATGTAAGCTTCCTGCTTATACGACTTGAAGAAGAGCAGATAGAGTCCATTGTAATATTTGTATACTTCACCTGCGGCTTCCAGTTTTTGGGATATCTTATCCTTTGAATCTGTAAGGGTGACCCCGTGAGAATTTGCAAATACCTGTTGTTGTTTATTCAACATGACGCTGGTTGCATTCAATTTTTCGTTGGCCCTTTCCTCAGCCAGGAGGTAAGCTTCCATTGCATCATAAGATTGCTCCGCAATCTCTTCCATGTCTACAATCTTCGCGAAATCATAATTGAGTATATTGTAACTAAGCTTCAAAAAGGAAACAACCGAATCACGGAGACTTTTATCGCCTTCAAAATCGGGCATTTTCCCGATTTTTTTCTGGGCATCCAGGTTTGACCTCAACACGTCCTTCCTTCTGTTTTCAATTTTTCGGGCACTCTTTCCATGGGCTGCGGCTGAGGTATAATCCCACATATCCGTTGTGATGTCGTTCAGGTCCTTGTTCATGGATTCCATATACTTACCTGCCATGGCAGTTGCCTGGGCTTTGAGTCCGGAAACCGGAAGAAAACTTATAATCGCAGCAGAGAATAGGGCAGGGAGGATGTTTCTTTTCATCAAATCGCAGGTTGTTCGGGCAAATATATTACTTATTATGGAGTGAAATCAAATCACCTATGATATTGAAAGCTTCTCCAAGGAATATATCTTTTTGAAGATTTTGTAATACCAGAGCATTGGCTTCTTTACTGTAGGAATCCATTCCGAGAAGCTGCTCTTCGTAGGAATTATTTTCAGCCTTAAACATTCCGGTGCTTTCACTCTGAAGTTTTTCCATAGCCTCGGTAAGCTGGTGTGATTTTTTTTCTTCCCTTCTGTAGTTTTCTGGTTTTAGGATTAACATCCCTTCTTTCTGCTGGATATACTGAAGTGAATCGTTTAACTGATGAAAAGAGAGAAAGCTTTTGTTTTTTTTCAGACGCCCGGCACTGCGAAAGGAGAGTTCTGAGATTGGAAGAGGAGGGAAGGGATGGAATATTACCTTTTTGTAAACACTATCGTTCGGAAGCGCTCCTGGCAGAAATGATTCCCTGTAAGCATTATAATAGAATGGATCGGGAAGTGCCACATCCGGTTTTATTCCTCTCAGCTGATGGGAGCCGTCGTGGAGGTTGTAGAATTTTTCAACAGTAATTTTGGCATATCCCATTTTTCCCTGATCTGCCTTTCCTGGGACACAGCTTCCGGAGAAAAGTTCAGGAAAGCTGTAAATACTGTCAACCGGGAAGATTGTTTGCCCACTTGCCTTTCCATACGTTGCACTCCCGACAATAAGTCCCCTGTTATAATCCTGTATTCCTCCTGCAAACAATTCGGAGGCAGAGGCACTCATTCCGTTTACCATGACCAGAAGAGGCCCATCATAAGCAGTTCCCCGGTTCATATCTTTGAGCAACTGAGGCTTTGCATTTCTTTCCTTGAATACGGAGATGGGCCCTTCATCAATGAACAATCCCGCCAGCCCAATGGCTTCATACACGGACCCTCCTCCATTAGACCGGAGGTCGAGGATCAAACCATCGATATGCTCTTCCTGAAGTTTTATAATTTCTTTGGCAACATCATTTGCGCAGCCCAATGGGGAGGAGGTTCCCCACTCCGTATAGAAACTGGGAAGGGAGATATACCCTATTTTTTTTTCTCCGTTAAGCAGATAGCTTTTGATGGCATTCTCGTCAGATCGAACCCTGGTCTTCTCGAGTTGAACAGTTCGTATCTGTCCGTTACGTTTTCTTACGGTCAGCTCAAGATTCTTATTTGCTTTGAAGCCCAGTATTTCTAGTACCTGGGTAATATCTGTAAATGGCAGGTCATGAACAGAAGGCAAAAGTGTTTTTATTTTTAACAAGATATCCCCATCGTTCAGTAAATTCGATTTCCAGGCTGCCCCTCCCGGAACGAGATGTGTAATTTCCGGATCTCCATTCTCATTTTCCTCGAGTGAAATGCCAAAGGAATACTCATCTGAGGAAAGTTCGCTTACAAATTCATTCTTGCCCGAGTCAGAGAAAAACTCCGTATGAGGGTCGTAACTGGAGGCAATGGCATTGAGGTATTCGGTGGCGATGAAATTTTCGAATCCATCGGGGTGATTTAAGATCCGCCGGATCTTTCGTTGCGTATTCCGTAGAATCTTCGCCCTCACGACCGGCTCTTTTTTCAACAGATCTTTCACTTCCAAACTGAATGGATTAACCTTGTCGGAGTCTTCCGCAGTATACAGGTTAACAAGAACTTCATACTTGAGATACCTGCGCCATCTTCTTTGAAGTCCTTTTTCATTCGCAGTATATGTTATGCTGTCAGACTTGGTATAGAATATGGTGTCTGTAAAAGCAAAATCGGTGGGCTTGCGCAGCATCTGGCTCACGAGGGTATCGGTCGACTGGAGCTTAGCTCTGAAAGTCCGGGTGGCAACATCCAGAAAATAGGGAGAACAATTTCCGACCTCATCATCCAGTTTGTTTTTATACTCATTCAAGACCCGGAGGTCTTCTAAAGTTAGATACAGGCCACGCGGGTCGAGTTGATGAATAAATTTCAAATACACTTTTTCCGAGAAAACCTTATCAAAAACAGGGGGATTGTAATGGAATTTTTCGAGAAGTTTAACGAGGGCATTTGATTGTTTGCCATAAACAGGATTGATTGCCTGTTGAGCATAGAAAGAAGACACACCTCCAAACAGTAAGATTATAAAAGAGCAATGGATAAAAAAACGGAGGTGAAAGCGCATAGAGGGAAAAGGTGAGTGAATAAAAAAGTCCTCCCTTGTTTGAGGAGGACTCTGGGTTCGGTGCTTATAGTATCAATTAAGCCTTTTTTACGTTAATTGCATTCAACCCTTTTTTGCCTTCAGATTCTTCGTAAATGACCCTGTCGTCCTGACGGATTTTATCAATCAGCCCCGTAGCGTGAACAAAGATCTCTTTACCCGTTTCATCTTCTTTAATAAAACCATACCCTTTAGTTTCATTGAAAAATTTCACTGTGCCTGTTTTCATTGTAAATAAAAATTAATTGTTGAAACTTAATTGATTACATCAAAGCTAATGATATTTTTACAAACCTAAAAATGCCCTGTTTTTTAAAAAATATAGGATCTAATTGAACACAATTACATAATTTTGAGTTCACTTCCGGAAATATTCTGCGCTATGCCATACAAGTTTTTATGTAAGATTTTTGCATTTTTTGTAATTATTTCAGGTTTGCTTTCTTCCGGATGTGGTAGTTCAGCCTTTTTCTATCTTACTCAATATCATTCCTCTGACTTTCCGGATACTACCCATTGCACCGTCGAAAATGTATACTTCCGCTCGTCCGACAGTAGTCTGTTACATGGTTGGTTTATTAAGCCCAGAAGTGGTAAAATCCTCGGAACCATCCTTCATTTTCATGGCAACTACGGAAATATTGGTTTTTATGCTCCAGGTCTCATGCCCCTGGTAGATGCCGGTTTTCAGGGGCTGGTCTGGGATTATGAACAATTCGGTAAGTCGGAGGGAAAAGCTTCTCAGGAGCATGTGCTGGAAGATGCGCTCGCTGCCCTTGCATACATTCGGAAAAGGGAAGATGTCAAAGGAACCAAGCTGATTCTTTTCGGCCAAAGTCTTGGCGGGCACCTGGCAACAGTGGTAGCGGCAAGGGAGCAGAAGAAATTAAGCGGGGTTATTATTGAAGGAGCCTTTACAGGACATCACCAGATTTTGGCTTACCATGGATGGAGAAAATATGCGGCCCCCCCTTTGATTACTTATGCAATTATCCCTTCACGCTATAATGCCATTGATGAAGTGAACCGGATCCTGATTCCCAAGCTGTTTATTCACAGTACGGAAGATAAGGTCTGCCCTTATTTTATGGGCGTGAAGCTCTATAACAAAGCCGTTGGTCCGAAGGAATTATGGTCAATCACAGGCAGGCATTGCTATGCTGCACTGCTCTATAAAGACGACTTTGTCTGCCATTTTATAGCCATGGCAGACAAAGTCGGAGTTCCCGATTAAGAAGTCTTTTCTTTTTGTTTTTTCTCCTTCGGCTTATTGTCTTTTTTATCAAGCTCTATAGAGTTCCGGAATACACATTGATCATTGAATACATCCAGTACTATTTCGGAATCTTTATGGATTTTACCGGATAAAATTTCCTTCGATAACTCATTCAGCACTTTCTTTTGAAGAATCCTTTTCACTGGTCTGGCTCCAAACTGAGGGTCATATCCGGCTATGGAAAGCCACTCTATTGCATCTTTGCTTGCACTGAGTGTAATCCCGCTTTCCTCCAGCATTTTTACGATGCCATTAAACTGTAGCTTAACAATCTGGAATACATCCTTTTTGGTAAGTGGTGTAAACATGATTGTTTCATCTATTCGGTTGAGGAATTCAGGCCGAATTGTTTTTTTAAGCAGTTCGAATACCTCCAATTTTGTTTTTTCGATCAGAGAATCCCGGTTAAAATCATCCAAGTTTTCAAAATTTTCCTGGATAAGTGCCGACCCCAGGTTCGAAGTCATGATAATGATTGTGTTCTTGAAGTTTACCGTTCTTCCTTTATTATCAGTAAGTCTTCCATCATCCAGAACCTGAAGAAGTATATTGAATACATCCGGGTGAGCTTTTTCAATCTCATCCAGGAGTATAACGCTGTAAGGTTTTCTTCTGACCGCTTCGGTCAACTGTCCACCTTCTTCATAGCCCACATATCCGGGAGGAGCTCCTACCAGACGGCTAACGGCATGACGTTCCTGGTATTCACTCATATCGATACGGGTTAGGGAGTTCTCGTTGTTAAAGAGAAATTCAGCCAGTGCTTTGGCCAGCTCTGTTTTTCCGACACCGGTGGTTCCCAAAAAGATGAATGAGCCAATGGGCTTCTTCTTGTCCTGCAAGCCCGCTCTGCTTCTGCGAACGGCATCGGCAACAGCAGTAATCGCTTCTTCCTGACCTACGACCCTCTTATGAAGTTCACTTTCCAGGAACAGGAGTTTCTCCTTTTCACTCTGCAGCATCCTATTCACCGGTATGCCGGTCCAACTGGCAATGATGGAGGCTATATCTTCACTGTCCACCTCTTCTTTGATGAGCTGAGATCCACTGGTCTGCATCTCAGCGAGATTCTTTTCGCTGGTCTGAAGCCGGGCTTCCGCATCCTTTATTTTGCCATAGCGGATTTCCGCAACCTTTCCGTAGTCTCCGCTGCGCTCCGCCTGTTCTGCTTCAAACTTAAAGTTTTCAATATCCTCTTTGATCCGCTGGATCCCTTCTACCACCTCTTTTTCCTTTTTCCACTGGGCACGAAGGCTGGTACGCTTGTCTGTGAGTTCTGCAATTTCCTTGTTCAGTTCTTCCAGCTTGGCTTGGTCCTTTTCTCTTTTTATACCCTCTCGCTCAATTTCAAGCTGACGGGTTTTACGCTCCACCTCTTCCAGCTCAATAGGCATTGAATTGATCTGCATTCTGAGCTTGGATGCTGCCTCATCCATTAAATCTATAGCCTTATCAGGAAGGAAGCGGTCGGTGATGTATCGCTGACTGAGTTCTACGGCAGAAATAATGGCCTCATCCTTAATTCGCACCTTGTGGTGAGTTTCATATTTTTCTTTTATTCCTCTCAGGATGGAGATTGCATCTTCCGCAGTGGGCTCCTCCACCATTACTTTCTGGAAACGGCGTTCCAGAGCTTTGTCTTTTTCGAAGTATTTCTGGTATTCATTAAGAGTGGTGGCACCTATGGCCCTTAACTCTCCTCTGGCGAGTGCTGGTTTCAGGATATTGGCAGCATCCATTGCTCCTTCTCCTCCTCCAGCTCCTACAAGCGTGTGGATCTCATCAATGAAGAGGATTATTTCTCCTTCCGCACCAATCACTTCCTTGACTACCGATTTGAGCCTTTCTTCAAACTCCCCTTTGTATTTGGCGCCTGCAATAAGTGCGCCCATATCCAGTGAATAAATTTGTTTTGTTTTCAGATTTTCTGGAACATCCCCATTAATGATCCGATGGGCGAGTCCTTCTGCAATGGCTGTTTTACCAACGCCTGGTTCACCAACCAGAATAGGGTTGTTCTTGGTTCTACGGGAAAGAATCTGAAGGACACGCCTTATTTCTTCATCCCTACCTATTACCGGGTCGAGTTTGCCATTCTGTGCCTGACGGTTGAGGTTGACGGCATATTTCTCCAGGGCATTGTAGGTTTCTTCCGCTGTCTGACTATTCACTTTGGCTCCTTTGCGGAGCTCCGCAATAGCCGCCTTCAGGTCTTTCTCATTCACTCCGTTGTCTTTCATCAACTGGGAGATGGTGTCTTTAACCGAGAGCAGCGCCAGTAAAAGATGCTCAATAGAAACATATTGGTCGCCAAATTCCTTCAGATACCCCGGTGCTTTGGCAAGAGTCTGGTTGGCCGAAGAGGACAGTACAGGCTGCCCTCCGGAAACCTTGGGATAGGTGCCTATAATACGGTCTAACGCCTGGGTGAATACAGGAAGGTTTACATTCAGCTTTTTAAGGACGAAGGGAGTCACATTTTCATCTACTTCTAGAATTCCTTTCAGAATATGTCCGTTTTCAATGCTCTGCTGTCCATTAGCAGTTGCAATCTGGAGGGCTTGCTGAACGGCCTCCTGTGATTTAATGGTAAAATTATTCAGGTTCATATAATAGGTATCTGTTAGTGGTTGTTTATCACTCCACAAAGCTCAAACAATAAGCCAATTATTGGAATGATTATTATCAGGAAATTATGGCATTGGATATGATCTTTCCGCGACTTTTTGACGGATTTCCTGATTTATAAGGACATTTTAACAGATTATTCCGGACTGGTCACATACGGAAACCAAGGAAGAGAATATCATCTCTCTGAGGGTTATTGCCTTTCCATGCTTCATAGGCTTCAGAAATCTTTTGTTGTTGGATATCGCAAGGGAAGGAGGAGATTTCCTGAAGGAGCACCTTAAGCTTTCGAAGCATAAATTTCTTCTTTTCCGGCCCTCCTTTCTGATCGCAGTAGCCATCGGTCATGAGAAAGACCTCATCTGTTTTCTTGAGAATGATTGTTTTTTGGGTATACCGCATTTCCCTGGAATAACCAATGGAACATTTGGTAACCGGGAGTATCTGCAACTGGTTTCCGGAGAATACAAACAGATCGTTCTTGGCGCCTGCGTAAACCAACTCACCGGTGTTTAGGTTGAGGCGGCATAAAGTAAGGTCCATGCCATCGGTAGCGCTTTCCATATCGCTTCCTTTCAACTTTTCAATGATTTGTTTATTGACCATGTTAAGGATATTGCCCGGTTCCCTCAGACGCTTCTCCTTAACAGCATATTCAAGCAGATCATATCCCAGCATACTCATCATGGCACCTGGAACTCCATGACCGGTGCAGTCGACTATCGCAAAAAAAAGTTCTTTCCCAACCTGGTATCTCCAGTAAAAATCACCACTCACGACATCTTTGGGAAGGTAGAACAGAAAATAATCTGTTACTTCTCCTGACTGAAACAGTTCTGCCGGAAGAATGGCTTCCTGAATTCTCTGGGCATAACGAATGCTCTCGTCAATATGTTTTTTTTGAATCTGGAGACGATGATTAATCCTCTTTTTTTTTAAATAGCTGCGGTAAACGAAAGATGCAAAAAAAAGGATAATGACTAGTAAAGTGCATATGGAGACAAGGATGATTTGCTCTTTCCGGCTTTCTGCCGCAGCCACGGCAATTGTTTTATCCTGTTCAGCTTTGGCAAGGGCCTGTTTTTTATCGAATTCGAAATTCATTTCCGCTCGCGTCGCTTTCTGTGAATTTTCTTCATTGTAAATACTGTCATGATAGAGGAGATATTTTTTATAATGGTAGAACCCCTGTTTGAAATCACCTTTGGCACTGTCTAGTTTCACCATAATGGAGTAGGTTTCCACCAGCCCCGGCTTGCGGTGTATCGTCAGATAAATCTGTTCAGAAGAGTCCAGACAGTTTTGAGCTTCTGTAAGCTTTTTCAGAACTATGTAAACTTCCCCCAGATTATTAAATGACTGGGCTATTCCATCCAGGTCTCTGATCTCTTGCCTTATTTCTTTCGAGTGTTTGTAGTTTTCAAGGGCTTTGGAATAATCGTTAAGATTTTTATAGGTGATCCCTACATTATTATATGCATCACCGAGCCCTTTTTTGTCTCCGATCTTTTGGTGAATTTCGAGGGAAAGTAGATTATAACGGAGTGCGTCTTCATATTCGCCTCTGTCGTTGAAGATATTGGCGATGTTGTTGTAGGACTGAACCATTCCGAGTTCATCCTTTTTTTTCATTCGGAACTTCAGCGCCTGCCGGTGATGGCTGAGGGACTCGGAATAGTTTCCCAGGTCTTCGTAAACAACTCCAAGGTTGTTGTGCGAAGCGGCGATATTTTCGGAATCTTTCAGTTCCTCTCTTATCTTCAGGGAAGCAAGGTTTTCCTTCAGAGCCTCGGGATAATTTCCAAGGTCTACCTGAATAATTGCCAGGTTATTGTGTAGATCGGCTATTCCTCTTTTGTTTTTAAGCTGTTCCCATATATGCAATGCCATCAAGGCGCTTCTGATTGCTTCGGAATACTCGCCTGTGTTTCGGTGTACATTGCCAATGTCTGTGTAGGCGTTTCCTATTAATTGCTTTAAACTGTCTTTGAGTGCAATCTCCAAAGCCCTTTGCATGTTTTTAAGGGCATCGGAATAGTTTCCCTGCATATTCTGAACAGCCCCTATCACTTCAAATGACCTTGCCTGCCCTGGCCGAAAGGCTATTTTTTCTGCAAGATGAAGTGCAGATTCTCCGTATTCAAGTGCTTCTGAATACTTCCCTTTGAACTGAACCCTGTAGGCGAGGTTAATAAGCAATTTCACTTTATTGCTGTCCTCCAGAGCGGAAGAGAGTTTAGTCTTAAGGGAATCGATTACATTATTCTGGGCCAAGGAAGAAGACACAGAGGAAAGCCCCAATAGAATCACCAACAGGAACGTACAGTACTGAAAGCGGAGGGTTCTCATATCTGATCCCAAATTTTATTTTCAGGTAAAGTTAAAATATAATTTAATAAATGGTATTTATATAATGAAACCAACCAGAAGAATATCATCTTTTTGGGGAATCACCCCTTTCCATTGTTCCAGCTCATCCAAAAGTCTCTGTTTTTGCTCTGAACAAGAAAGAGCAGAAAGGGTCTGGAAAATTGATTTCACCTTTTTAAGGGTGAACTTACTCCCACCGGGCCCGCCTTTCTGGTAAGCAAAGCCGTCGGTCATAAGATAAAGCATGTCTTTGGGTTTCAGAATACGCGACTCTTGTGTATATTCCATTTCAAGGGCATAGCCGAGAGAGCATTTCGTTACTTTAAGGACGGAAAGTTCGTTTTCAGAAAGGAGGAAGAGGTCATTTTTCGCCCCGGCATAAACAAGTTCCCGGGTTACCAGGTTAAACCGACAAAGCGAAAGGTCCATACCTTCGATGGCTGATTCTGAATTGTAAGCGTCCAGCTTTTCAATAACCTTCTTGTTTATCAAATTGAGGATGCTGGATGGTTCTCTTAGTCCCTTGTCTTTTACCGCATTCTCCAGCAAATCGTATCCTAGCATGCTCATCATGGCTCCGGGTACACCATGTCCGGTGCAATCGACTATCGCTATAAACACATAATCTCCTTCCCTGTACCTCCAGTAAAAATCTCCGCTTACCACCTCTTTGGGTTGAAAGATGAGAAAATGGTCGTGCACCTCTCCTTTTTCAAAAAGGGCAGGAGGGAGGATAGCTTCCTGGATTCTTTGAGCATAGCGGATACTGTCTTCTATGCTTTTTTTTTGAACTTCAAGGGTGTTGTTGGCTTTTAGCTTGAGGCGATAATTCCGGTAGGCAAATAAAACGAACGCAAGAATGATCAGGAGAAGGAGGCAGACTGAATAGAGGATGATTTTTTGCTTCTTGCTCTCTGAAGCAGCAATTGCGGTTATTCTTTCCTGTTCTGCCCGGGAGACCGCCTGTTTCTTTTCAAATTCATAGTTCATTTCCGCCGCTACAGTCTTTTTAGAATTATCTTCATTATAGATGCTGTCATGGTAAAGAGAATAGCGTTTGTAATGACTGAAGGCCTTTCTGAAGTTGCCGGTAGCACTGTCCAGCTGGGTGAAGGATAGATAAGTATCTACCAGCCAGTTTTTGTCTCCGATTTTAAGGCTTATTTTTTCAGCGCTGTCCAGATTGTTTTCCGCTTCCTTGAATTTATGAATTTTTATATAAATGCTGGACAGGTTAATACAGGAACCTGCAAGACCCTCCAGATCTCCAATCTGTCTTCGAATGACTTTAGCGGAAAAATGACAGTTTAAAGCTTCTTCATAGTTCTTGAGGCTTTCATAATCAAGCCCCAGATTATTATACGCATCGGCAATACTACGATTCCTTCCCAGGGCCTGCTGAAGGTCAAGGGTGTATAGATGACTTTTCATGGCTTCCTGAAAATTCCCCTCATTGAAGTATATATTGCCAATGTTATTGTAGGAATCCGCAATACCTATTTTATCATCCATTTCCTCTCTCGTTTTCAAAGCAAGGAATTGATACTTCAATGCTTCCGGGTACTTGCCCATTCGCCAGTAAACATTGCCTATGTTATTGTTGCAGTCGGCAATGGACCGCTTTTGCTTTTGGGCTTCCCTTATTTTCAAGCATTTCAGCTGATATTTTAATGCATCTGGAAGATTACCCATTGCTTCTGCGGTTAGCCCCAAGCCATTATAACACTCGGCGATTGCCTCCACATCTTGAATGAATTCGGCCCATTTCAGTCCTTCTGACGAATAGCGTAATGCCTCCGGTAAATTTCCTTGATCCTTGTAGATCATATATAAATCAATGCAAATCCAGGGGCCTGACTTTTGTTCCTTACTTTCCTTAGCCAACTTTAAACCGGTTAAGTATTCTCCGATTGCTGCATCATAATCTCCTTTTGCAAACCAGGTATACCCTTTAAGCCGGTAGGCCTCACTCATCCAGTTTTTATTATTGATTCTTTCTGACAAGTCCAGCAATTCCCTGATCGGTCCTGAGGCATCATTAAATTTTCCCAGAATCAGATAATTCATGGCAAGGCGCTGCAGGTCACGAAACTTGATGGTGTCTTCCCTGTCAGATAAGATTTTTTTAGAAAGAGAATCACTAAACCGGTTTTGACCTCTTGCTTTCGGCAGAAGACAAAAACACAGGATGAAGGAGAGAAATATGACGATGAAGCGCAGAGGTCTGTTATTCATATTCATTACTAAAGATAGTAAAAAATAATATAGACTATTCGGCACCCTGAATTTAGGAATTGAACAGAAGGTGGGTGTATTAAATAAGTTTCCGGATCATTCTCAGATTATGAGAATATTTTTTGGAATCGGAATTGTAAATACCATGGTGGTCAAAGCGGTCGATACGTACCTCACCGGAAGCATGAATGATCCGGCTGGAATTCATGATCATTCCAACATGAATGATCCGGCCTTCCGCATTGTCAAAAAAGGCAAGGTCACCGGGCTCGGCTTCTTCGATAAAACTGAGTAAGGAACCTTCTTCCGCCTGCTGGGAAGCATCTCTGTGGATCTTCATCCCGTTCAGTTTAAAGACCATCTGCATATACCCGGAGCAATCGATCCCGAAAGGAGAGCGTCCACCCCAGAGATAAGGGGCATGAAGGTAAAGATGAGCGGTTTCGATGAGACCGCTTCTTTCTGTTTTATGTGGGGTGCATGACTGGCCGTCATACTTCCATCTTCGTTCTCCGAACCTGCATTCTCCTTTATGAAACCCAGGGAGAGAGCTTCCAAGCAGGAGGGGAAGGACAGATCCTTCTTCATTGGTGAGGACCTGGACAAGCTCCGTGGTATAATGCTGTTTTTCGGAATTTAAACTGAGAAATTCGGCTTTTGTTAAAGGAAGGAATTGTTTGTTGTCAATCCAAGATTCATAACCGTCGGATTCAGATTTAATACGAGACCATTTTTCAGCAGATTCAAGTATTGTAAATCGTTCCCCAAAGAGAAGCTGGGTCACTAATTCGCTCCGGTCGGAAGGGTCCTTCCGGCAAGGAACACTACTTAAATGGCAAATTCCGTGCAAAGGGAAGAATTTTTGGATTTAAGGATTTAAGGATTTAGGGATTTAAGAATTTTGAATTTAGGCTTCAGAGGTAAATCCAAAAATCCTAAATCCCTAAATCCAAAAATCAATTCACATTCTCAACGACTACTGCGCTCGCACCACCACCTCCATTACAGATACCTGCTGCGCCATAACGGGCTTTATTTTGCTTAAGAACATGAATAAGCGTAACAATAATCCGGGCGCCTGAGCAACCCAACGGATGACCCAGAGACACTGCCCCTCCGTTAACATTTACTTTATCGGCACTGAGTTTCATTTTTTCCATGTTAACGAGACCGACCACTGCAAATGCTTCGTTCAATTCATAGAAGTCTATGTCTGTCATCTTCAGTCCGGCTTTGGCTACTGCTTTTGGAACTGCAATAGACGGAGTAGTTGTAAACCATTCCGGGGCCTGTTCTGCGTCAGCGTAACTGCGAAGGATGGCTATTGGTTTTTTACCCATTTTTTCAGCCATTTCTTTACTCATGAGAACAAGAGCTGCTGCCCCGTCGTTCATGGTGGATGCGTTAGCGGCGGTTACTGTACCATCCCTCTGAAAAACAGGCTTGAGTTCCGGAATTTTGTCAAATTTTACATTTTTATGTTCTTCATCCGTTTTACAAAGAACAGGGTCACCCTTTTTCTGAGGGATCAAAACAGGAACGATTTCATCATTAAACCGACCCTCTGCCCACGAATTCTGTGACCGCTTATATGATTCAATGGCAAAGGCATCCTGTTCTTCCCTGGAGATATTACACTCTTTAGCACATAATTCAGCTGCATTGCCCATTGGGTAATTGTGGTAAACATCGGTGAGGCCGTCTTTAGCAAGACCGTCGATGGCCATTGTATTACCATATTTATTACCCCATCTCATTGCATCCAGGTAAAAAGGAACCTGGCTCATACTTTCCATTCCTCCTGCAACAACTATCTGATTATCTCCGCATAGAATACTTTGTGCTCCCTGCATGATCGCCTTCATTCCGGAAGCACAGACTTTATTTACTGTGGTACATACCACTTCAACCGGGAGGCCTGCAAAGATAGCTGCCTGTCGGGCGGGAGCCTGGCCCAGATTACCCTGAAGAACACAGCCCATTAATACTTCATTCACTTCTTTTGGATTCACTCCAGCTTTTTCCAGTGCTCCTTTGATAGCTGCCGCCCCTAAGCGAGTTGCAGAGATTCCGGCAAGCATTCCGCCGAAACTGCCTATCGGGGTTCTTACAGCGGAGATGATATAAACTTCTTTCATAAAAGATAAAATTTAAAAATTTCTAGTGTGTGTAAGGTGTGTAAGGTTCAAAATTAGTTATATTTTTATTAAACAGGTTTTTTGTTATGAACCGTTTTTGCAGTGGCTGTGCATAAAATTACCTGGCCTTAATCATAAGGAAGCCTGTAAACCAAATAATCCTTAATTTCGCTCCAACACCTACCTAATGAACAGACTGCTTTCCTTCATCCGCGACCGGCACTCGCATATTTATAAAGTCTTTGTATTTGTTTTCAGTGTTGCTTTGATTGTCTTTCTTCTTCCCAAGGAAGGAAAATTTAAGTATGATTTAAATAATATTCTGAATAAGCCCTGGCATTATGAAAATCTGATTGCTCCTTTTGATTTTGCGATCCAAAAATCACCGGCTGATCTGCTTGAGGAAAAACAGGCCATAGAACAAAAATTCAAACCCTATTTCAGAGTGGAAGAAGATGTGCTTTCCAGGATGCAGGCACTTTTTTATCATTCTTTTCCTGAAAACTGGAAAAAATCATCCTTATATCATATTCATGATGAGCAGGTATCCCTGCCCCAACCTCCGCTCTTCACGAATAACTCCGGATCTGGAAATGTGATGCTTCATAATTACCTTCTGGGACAGCGTCTCCTTGATACCATATACAAACGGGGAGTGCTGGAATTAAATAAGGTGATCGAGTCCAGGTCTCCTGACTTTGTGATTCTGATTAGAAGTGGGAACCAAGCCAGAGAAAGTGAGATTCGTCGCTTGTTTTCTGTGAGGTCGGCTGATGTTTACCTGAAAGAATCACTTGCGCAGAAAAAAGGAATTGATGCTTCCATGATTTATTCTCTTCTTCAGAACTGTATAGAACATAACGTAGTTTACGATGAAGCTACGAGTGCCCGTGAACTGAATCAGTTAACGGATAATATCTCTCTTACCCGGGGCGGAAAATATAAAGATCAGAGTATCATTTCTAGAGGAGAAATTGTTGATGACGAAAAACTGCAAATTTTGAGATCCCTTAGAGGAGAATTCGAAGTACAAAGCAGGGACAATGCAAGTTATTTTTTTGTTACCATTGGACAACTTACTCTTGTTTGCCTTTGTTTCCTGATTCTCTTCCTTTTCCTCCTTTTGTTTCGCCCAGAAATTCTGGCGAGCGACACTCAGTTAACATTTCTTATGTTAATGGTCGATCTATTTATTTTAATGTCGTATCTGCCTTCACGCTTTGAGAAAATCCCGATTCAGCTCCTTCCTTTTTGTGTGCTGCCTCTAGTAATTCGCTCCTTTTATGACACCCGTCTTGCTCTCTTTTCACATTTAGTGGCCGTTCTTATAACTGCACTACATGTTCCCGACCGCTTTGAGTTTGTTTTTCTTCAATTGGTAGCGGGTATTGTGGCTATCTTCAGCATGGCAAACCTGAGAAATCGGTCTCAGATATTTTTGTCTTCGGGTGTTATTTTTCTGACTTATGCACTGGCATTTTTTGGGATCAGCATGTTGCATGAAAGCTCTATTGCAGCCATAGATTGGAGTATGCTTACCTGGTATGCCGGTTCCGCAATTCTGATACTTTTTACCTATCCGCTGATATTTGTTTGTGAGAAGATATTTGGTTTTGCTTCGGATGTAACCTTGCTGGAACTTTCAGATACGAACAGTCCTTTGCTCAGAGATCTTGCGAGTAAAGCTCCGGGTACTTTTCAACATTCTCTGCAGGTGGCAAATTTAGCGGAAGAAACAGTCCGCAAGATCGGAGGGAATGCTTTATTGGTACGAACAGGTGCTCTCTATCATGATATTGGAAAGGGCTTAATGCCTATGTATTTTACCGAAAATCAGTTGACCGGAATAAATCCTCATGACGAACTTTCTTATGACGAGAGTGCGGCACTTATCATTAACCATGTAATACGTGGAATTGAACGAGCGAAAGAGTACAAAATTCCAGATGTTGTTATTGATTTCATTCGGACCCATCATGGTACAACGACCACAGGATATTTTTACACCCTTTATAAAAAGTCTTCTGCTGAACAGGACCCTGATGAAAGTAAGTTTCGTTATCCAGGTCCTACTCCTTATTCAAAGGAAACAGCAGTTCTTATGATGGCTGATGCCGTAGAGGCTGCTTCCAGGAGTCTTAAAAAATACGATGAGGAGAGTATCCAGAATTTAATTGATAAAATCATAGATAAACAGATTGAAGAAAAGCAATTTGTAAATGCTCCGATAACCTTTCGGGATATTGCTCAGGCGAAAAAAATCCTCAAAAAGAAGCTGATGAGTATTTATCATGTAAGAGTAGCTTATCCAATCTAAAAAACATAGACGACCCGAAAAATGAAGAAGATTGCCGTACTAACTTCAGGAGGAGATTCCCCAGGAATGAATGCCTGTATCCGGGCTGTTGTAAGAACAGCACTCTACCATAAGCTGGAAATATGGGGAATCCTCAGAGGATATGAAGGGCTTATGGAAGCTGAATTCGAGCAACTGGATTCGAAATCTGTAGCCAATATAATTCACCGGGGGGGGACTGTTCTGAAGACCGCAAGGAGTAAACGATTTCTGACAGAAGACGGGCAAAAAATTGCGGCCCGGCATTTGAAAGAAAGAGGAATTGAAGGACTGATCACTATCGGTGGAGATGGGACATTCAGAGGAGCTCTCGCACTTAGCATGCATACGGATGTGCAGATTATGGGTTGTCCAGGTACGATCGACAACGACCTGGTAGGAACAGACTTTACGATCGGATATGATACGGCCATTAATACGGTTGTGGATGCAGTGGACAAAATAAGGGATACTGCGGAGAGCCACGAAAGGCTATTCTTTGTAGAAGTTATGGGAAGGGATGCAGGACTCATTGCGCTTCGGAGTGGGATAGGGGTTGGAGCTGAAGCAATATTGATTCCTGAAACTCCAACTCATATGGAAGATCTAATCCGAAGACTGGAAGGGGGGCGGAAGAATAAGTCATCTAAAATTGTAATTGTGGCTGAACAAGAGAATGCTGGCAGGGCTTTTGGCATTGCAGAAAAGGTGAAGGCACACATACCCTCTTATGACACCCGGGTAACTGTTCTCGGGCATATCCAACGTGGTGGTAATCCATCCTGTATGGATCGGGTGAATGCCAGCAGGATGGGATTTGCCGCAGTAGAGGCATTGATGGAAGGCAGGAGAGGAGAAATGGTCGGGATCATTGATAAACAAGTACGGTTTACCCCTTTTGCCGATGCTGTTAAGCACCTGGAAGAATTAGATAAGAATCTGATGAGGATGGTCGAGATTCTTTCCTTATAGATTAAAAAGAGTGAGCTTCAACCTACCATCCTATAGTTCAGAAATTCCTGAAACCGACTATTCAATACTTCCTCCTGAAATTTAGGATCTGAATTTCCTCCGCAGCATTTAATATAGAGTGCTACAAATTCATCCGTGATTTTCTTGGCTCGGGTATAATTCCCAATACATTTCTTCCCTGCTTTGCATACTATTTCCCAGGAGTCCGGTGAAGTCTCGATGAGTGTGCAGAGGTATTGCTCACCGAGTTTATAAATCAAAAATCCTTTTTCCTCATTGTGTCTTGTCCTTTTCATTTTGTTTGTTTTTTAAACATATGACCAAAGACAAACTACAACTAATATGACATTTTAGCAAATAATATGGGAGAATAAAGAAGATTAAAATGTAAGTGATTGATATTCAATAGGTAAAATGCAATTAAAAAACATCCAGTATTAAAATCTCTTTTCCTCCCATAGAGAATGAATCATTTGCCTTTTTTCCCTTTAAAAGCAATGCGAGGGGAGCAAGCGGAGAGAGGAGGAATACTTTTTGAGATTCGACGGTAGTGGAACCGAGACCCAACGCAATAAAAAGGAAAAAATCTTTGCACTTCAAAATTGAACCAGGTCCCACAGCAAGATGAGGGATCGTGGGATAAAGCCCTCTGAGCAGATCCAGATCATTTTGATTTTGCTTCAGCTGCATAGCATGCATATCTCTTTCCCGTTGCCCCATGGCCCGGCCTGTCTCATATTTGTCGCCTGCAGAGCTTTTGTCTTCACTGTTCGCCGATTCCTGTGCATGTTGCATGGCGAGTGAGGAAGTGGCAATACGCTCTTGAACCATCTCTTCACAGGCCTTAAAAACAGCCTTTTTAAAAAGGAGCTTTTGCTCATGGCTTTGAATAGACTGATGCTTCATGAGATAAAGGTACTCGTAAAATCCTCGTTTTTGTATTTTTGGATAATGATTCAAGCGCCACTTCGTAAATTTTGGATATTGTTCTTGTGGATCGGAATTCTATCGGAGTGTAGGGTAGAAGCGATGGTTCAGAGAGATACAACCATCCGCATAAACAATACCCTGGTTGATTTGAAGTTTCCTCTGGGAGAGATTAAAGGAACCATTCTGATGTTACCGGGATGGAATTTTTCAAGATCAAAAACATGTGAGCACTCCAGTTTTTGCTCAGAGGCGCTGAAGCAAGGGTTTGTGTTAATTTGCCCTGAAATGGGAAAGAGTCTCTATGCATCCAGTATCTACCCGGAAACAAGGAAAGACTGGGCTCTTTTTCCGCAGCTGAAATTTATTACCGATACACTGCAACCCTACGTACGTTTAAATTATAACCTTCTTAAAGAAGGCCAGTCGAACTTTATTTACGGAATATCTACCGGTGCCAGGGGGGGGGCATTGATAGTGGAGAACACTGGAAAGCTATATGGCGGTGCTGCATTGTTATCAGGAGATTACAATCAATGCCAGGATACCTCCGACAATCTGATGAAAGGCTTTTATGGGTCTTATACAAGATATAAGAGTCGTTGGGAAGGGCCCGATAACCCTTCGCTCAATGTCTCGAAAATTAAATGCCCGGTTTATCTGGGTCATGGTAAAAACGATAAAGTGGTGCCTTTTCAGCAGACGCTTAACTTATTCGAAAAGTTAAAAAAAGAGGGGTCGTTCGTGACCTTTAGTCAGAAAGAAGGAATGGGTCATGATTTTAACTTTTGGGCAGGCGAAACAGGAGATGTACTCCTTTTTTTCAAAAAAAATATGCAACACTAAGCAAAGTCTAAGGGAGGGACGAATTGTATCGGTCAATGGCATTGCCCATATTTAAGAAGTATTTCTTTTTAAACGCTTTGTAATTAAAGCTCAGGATACCTCCGCCTAAAAGGCCAACTAATGCAATCGGGATGGTAACCTGCACCTGATTGGTTGAATTGTTTGAGGTGGAACTAGTATTCGTTGTACTAAATAGAATAGTTAATAAGGCAGCTCCTCCGCCAATAACATAGGCTGGAATACTAAAACCTGCACAGAGCCCAGAAAATATCTTATCCTTTTTGGCTTCCGAGAGCCAGAAATTGATCTTTGGGTCTTTCTTTGATTGAAGCAAATCAGAGACCTCCATAGTACCCATTCTTCGGTTATTGAAATAGAACCCTTTTGAATCATACTCCAGTTTGGATTTGGCCGGTTGGTAAATCACTATAGGTGTTTCCTTTGCTTTAGCCTTTACGTTAAAGGTGTCTGCAATTCCGCCTTTGTAATGAATGGCATAAACTTCCGAGAGGGGTAGACGGTAAACCGGGCCCTCTGGGTTGTCAGTTTTCTTGAATTTGATCTCTTCGGTGCCCACTTCAAGTACCTTCGCCGGAATGATGGTCTTATTTTTTTGAAATATGGTATCCTGGGCATTTATGCCTGTTACAACCAGGCATAAAAATAAAATCCAACCAATCTGTAGCATACTGTTTGAGATATCAGGAGTCAAGATACGATATAATAATTAACAGAAAGGCGAAACCATTCTGAAATACAGATTTCATTCTTAATTTTAAAATCTGAATCCAAAACCATGCTCGGACTGAAACTAAGTACTGACCCCCGCTGGGCGAATATTGCAGAAAACAATATTGACGAAATATTGACTGACCATGCCTGGTGTGAGCAAAAGGCTGCATCGAATGCAATTTCGATTATTGTGCTGTATCCTGAACATAGCGAAATGGTTACTGCTCTTATTGAGCTGGCCCGGGAGGAGCTTGTTCATTTCAACTTAGTTCATGAGAAGATTTTAGCCAGAGGGAAAAAGCTGGGTAAAGAACGCAGAGATGATTATGTCAATGAACTTTATAAATTCATGAAAAGGGGGGAAGGGAGGCATACTGCACTTATTGACAGACTACTTTTCGCCGCAATGATTGAAGCCCGAAGTTGTGAGCGATTCCGGCTCTTATCCGAAAATCTTAGAGACCCTGCATTAGCTTCGTTCTATCGTGATCTTATGATCAGTGAAGCGGGTCATTATACCCTTTTCCTGGGTTTCGCCAGAAGGTATGCGGAAAACCTGAATGTGGAGAACCGATGGAAAGAGTGGATAGAATTTGAAGCCAAAGTAATAGCCAACTATGGCAATAAAGAATCCGTACACGGATAAGCTTCTATTTTTTAAGGAGCAGCTTCACAGCCCCATACGCATTAACCACTCCGCCTGATACACTCAGATCAGAAAGCAAAGCTTTCTCTTTTTTTGTTCCTGGTATAATCACTTTTTTGGAGGAAGGAGTAACGGTTTTCATCAAAATAGCTTTTACCTCCGATGCCTTGAGTTCAGGAAAATATTCCCTGATTAGAGCTGCTACACCAGTCGTTACAGGTGCAGCCATGCTGGTCCCACTCTCTGTAATATAGGTGTTGTTTGGCCCGGTTGAATAGATATTTACTCCCGGAGCGAACAAGTCCAGCTTTTTCTTTCCGTAATTTGAGAATGTACCGATCAGGCTGCTTCCTTTTTTCTGGTCAGTAGCACCCACTTCTATCCAGTTAGAGGTAACGACACCATTGTCTAGTTCATTTGTTGGAAAACTATTTTCCACATCCTTGTTCTTGCTCTCGTTTCCTGCCGCATGGATCATCAATACGTCATGGGCTTCTGCATACTTAATGGCAGAATCGACTACGGCTTTGAAAGGTGAATAATATTTTCCAAAACTCATGTTGATTACAGATGCATGATTGTCTACCGCGTAACGAATAGCATTTGCAATATCTTTATCCCTCTCATCCCCGTCGGGAACAGCCCTTATAATCATGAGCTTAACATGGTCTGCAACACCATTGATACCGATATTGTTGTTTCTAACTGCCCCAATGATTCCGGCCACATGTGTTCCATGAAGTGCATCCGGACCGGTTACATCATTATTGCCGTAATATCGTTGTGAGGGATTGTTTGGATCATCCCCAACTACAGCAGAGCGGATGGAGTCTGTGTTCAGGGCATTATATTTTGCAAGGTTAGACAATTGTTTGGTGCCTTCTCCAATCTCTTTTTCTAGATCTGCAGGCTTCCCGGTGAGCAGAAGTGCAAGTTTAAGACCTTTTCTGAATGCCTTCTCCCTTTCGTTTTCGGGTTTGTATCTCTTAACTGCCTTCCGGCTAAGAACTCCGTTATTTTGTTTTTTTACCTTTTCGATCAGGGAATTGAGTTCAGCAATGACCATCAGGTTCTGAGTCGATTCCATCTGCTCTTTCAGAAATTTAGATCTGATATTTTTATATTCCCGGTATTCAGCCATTTGAGCATCAGGAATGTGGGTTGAGTCGAGATTACCATATTTAGTTTTCAGTTTGTGGTACATCCTGGCTAACTCTGTGCTCTCAAACTCAATATTTCCTGATTTGCCACCGAGGAAGTTCCAGCCATGGATGTCGTCAACATAACCATTGTGGTCATCATCTATCCCGTTGTCAGGTATTTCTCCTGTATTGGTCCAGATATTGTCCTTCAAATCCTCATGTTTTACATCCGTTCCTCCATCAATAACCGCTACAATTATATCTCTTGCAGGCTTGCCTTTCAGCAGCTCGTATGCTTTTTCTACACCTGTTCCGTATATTTTATCCGCATCAGGATCCTGAAGTTGCCAGTTAATATTAGGCTTGGAGTCCTGTGCCAATGCTGATAAAGAAAAGGCGAAGAACAGGATCTGGAAAACATATTTATTCATGGATGGCCGTATTTGTCTGCTAATTTAACTATAAAAAAATGTAGAAACTATGCCAATAAACACAAGGTCTTAAACCCTTGTCAATGGGTCAGGAGAAGTTTAAACGGTATAATAATAGCTTACAGGTTTCTCAGCCTTACGAAGTCAATTCTTCGAAGTCCATAACCTGTTTTTTCCATTCTTCAGGAATAGGTATCGTCTGGTGAGTTTGATAGTTCATACAAACCATTGTACTTGCCCCTGTGGCCAGACTTGTTTCGGAACCATCTTGCTCAACCTTAATAATTTGGTATTCCATTTCGAAGCTCTTGGTCCCCATCTTTACAGTTCTGGTCAGCACGAAGACTTTATCTTCCAATAAAATGGGTTTGCGATATTCAACACGTGTACTGGCAACGACGAAACCATTTTTGGACCAATCGATCCGGCCTAAAACGTCATCAGAATAGTGCATCCGTGCTAGTTCAAAATAGGTGAGATGATTAGCGTTATTCACATGACCCACTTTGTCCAAATCTTTAAAACGGATCTGGATAGGGGTTCGGTGCTTGAATAGCGTGTTGGTAGCGTTCATTTATTTATCCAGCTTTTCGTAAACGGAATTGTTGCTCTTGTATTCCGGCACGATTTCTTTCATTCTTGATACAATAGATTCATTTTCTTGTTTATCGAAAAGGCTGATAAGGGAATCAATCTGAGCAGAGATTGTTTCGAATTCATATTCTTTAACCTTTGCGATAAGGATCTGGCTATGGTGGGTTGGAACTGTTTTTTCTTTGTCATTCAACAATTCTTCGAATAGCTTTTCTCCTGGACGAAGTCCTGTATAAATAATTTTTATATCCTTATCTAATGTCAATCCACTAAGTTTGATCATTTTTTTTGCCAGATCCAGAATTTTTACAGATTGGCCCATATCAAAGATATAGAGTTCGCCTCCTTTTCCCATAGCGCCAGCTTCAAGTACCAACTGGCAGGCTTCAGGGATCGTCATAAAATATCTGGTGATTTCTGGGTCGGTAATAGTAATGGGGCCTCCGTTTTCTATTTGTTGACGAAAGCGAGGGATGACTGATCCGTTTGAGCCCAGCACATTTCCGAAACGGGTGGTGATAAAACGGATTCCTGATTTCTTGCCAAGAGCCTGAACATAAATCTCCGCAATTCGCTTACTAGCTCCCATTACATTGGTAGGATTGACGGCCTTATCAGTGCTGATCATAACAAATCGTTCTACTGGATATTTTACTGAAAGGTCAGCTATTATTTTTGTGCCTAAGACATTCGTGAAAATTGATTCAGATGGATTATTTTCCATCATCGGTACATGCTTATATGCTGCAGCGTGGAAAATAACCTGAGGCCTGAATGTCCTGAACAGATTTTCCATCCTTTCTCCGTTTCGTACATCTCCTATCACAACCTCAAACTGTTTGGGATTAAATTTGTCTCTTAATTCCATTTCAAGATCGTAGAGTGGTGATTCTGCCTGGTCGAGGAGTATCAGCAAATGTGGATTGTACCCGGAGATTTGCCTCACTAGTTCACTTCCGATAGAGCCGGCAGCTCCTGTTACTAGTACAATTTTTTGGTTTACCTGAAGGCGAATATTTTCCTCATCCAGTTTTATGGGGTCACGTTCAAGCAAATCTTCAATCTTAATTCTGCGAATCTGGTTAAAACTTAACTCCCCATTGATCCAATTGCTTACAGGAGGAACATGCAGTACACGGGTGTTGTAATTGAGACAAAGCTCAATGATTTCCTGCTTTCGACGTGCAGGAAGACTCTGTACGGAGATAATGATCTGTGAGATATCATTTTCCTTGAGCAATTTCCCCAGCATTGGAAAATCGTAAATGGTAATGCCTTCCAGCTTATGAGATAATTTTCTGGGGTCGTCGTCAATGAATGCTACCACTTTGAACTTCATCCCAGCGTCTCTGTCGAGTGTCCTTTTGGTGATAATTCCAGCCTCTCCAGCTCCGAAAATAATTACATTGGTTTTTTCTCTGGATGGGTTTTTCATTTCAAAGTAGAGTGCCTTGAAGACAAAGCGGGAACTGAGCATGATGAATGTTGTGCTCATGTATTCTATGACAATGATGGAGAAGGGAATGATGAAGATTCCCTGACTGATCCAAGTACACAAGTTTGTCAGACAAAGAAAAACGCTGCCCAGGGTCAGAACTGTAAATATCCTTGCAGCATCCTTTGAACCCGTGTACCGGACAATCCCCATATATGTTTTACTAATATAAAAACTGAAGAACCGGGTTGCGATTACATACGGAAAAACAAGTGCGAAACTGTCAGATTCAACTTTTGGTATCCTGGCGAAGTTGAATCGCAGCAGGTAAGCGAGCACCATCGAGAAGAAGCAGATGAGCAAATCAATGCACAAAATGATCCATCGGGGTCTGTTGTTTTTAAATAGGAGCTCTGCCATCTTTGTTAAGCTTCAAAAATACAAATAAGCCGGGAATTCTGTTTAATAATTATCTTTACAGTTGAAACCTATGCCAAAAATCCTATTTATTGCTTCCCATCGTCCCAGACGCTCACCTAGCCAACGTTTTCGCTTTGAGCAATATTTGGATATTTTGGAGAAAAACGGATTCACATATGATTATTCTTTTCTTATCTCGGAAGAAGATGACCATATTTTCTACGAGCCTGGAAACCTCCTTCGAAAACTCTATTTTTTTGTAAAAAGCGTTATTATACGATTGAAGGATCTGAGGAGGATGAATAATTATGATATCATCTTTATTCAGAGAGAAGCTTTTATGACAGGCTCTTCTTTTTTTGAAGAACGGTTCAGTAAGTCGAGGGCGAGATTGGTTTTTGATTTTGATGATGCCATCTGGCATCTTGATATGAGTGAAGGAAACAAAAAATTAGGATGGCTCAAAAACCCAGGTAAAACAGCAAATATTATCGCAGTTTCAGACTTAGTAATTGCAGGGAACAGCTACCTGAAAAATTATACCAAAAGACATAATTCCAATGTCATACTTATTCCTACTACCATAGACACCGATAAATTTATTTTCAAGAAAGGCGAGAGCGAAACAGACAGAATTTGTATCGGCTGGAGTGGTAGTCATACCACAATCAAGCATTTTGAAAACGCTATCCCTTTTCTCAAAACATTAAAGGTGAAGTATGGAGATCGGATCTGTTTCAAGGTCATCGGTGACGATGGATACAGGCAGGATGAATTAGGGATTAAGGGTATAGCCTGGACAGAAGAGGATGAAGTGGAGAAGTTATCAGGCTTTGATATTGGAATAATGCCATTGCCGGATGATGAGTGGGCAAAAGGAAAATGCGGTTTAAAAGGATTGTCCTATATGAGTCTGGAAATCCCTACGATTATGTCTCCCGTGGGTGTAAATACTGAAATCATTGAAGATGGAATAAATGGCTTTCTGGCTTCAGGTGAAGCGGAATGGGTTTACAAAATCTCCCTGCTGGTTGATGACCTTGAACTTAGGAATAGAATCGGAAAAGCGGGCAGGAAAACCGTAGTGGAACGATACTCTGTTAAAAGTCAGGCGGATGTTTTAGTGAGGGTACTCTTAGACGTAATTCAGCAGCCGAAACACAGCAAGAATTAAATTCAGTACTCTGTTACTTTTTTTTCGCTACGCCACCCTTACTCTTAATCCACGTGGATCTCCCTTTTTTTCTCCTCTCCACCCGTGTTCCAGGAGCATGCGATTTGATTTTACTCCGGACTTTTGGTCCATTCATCATTTTCCATTTTTTCCCTTTCCCAATAGTATAGGTAGGGATATAACCCCCGGGAAGGAGCTGGAAAGATTTTTTAATAAGTTTCAGATGATCATATCTCGTTCCAAGGGGATGATATTGTTCAAACCAAGATGGATAAACAAAATCGGAGACCAAAACCCCATTAATTTTGTAACCATAAGTAGAATCCTGACAGGCATCACAGCATTCATAAGCATACAAAATCCCGGATCCGTTCGGGTGTTGGCGGAAGATATAAGTACTTGCCTCCGGATCTGCGAGCATTTCCAGAAGTTCGTGTGAGATTGTATTTGTCCAACTGTCTTTATTGTGTTTGATTGTACCAGCGAAGACCCTCCCCAGTGGTTTTCCTGAGTATGTAAGCTCGTGATAGCCCAAGTCTCCTGCCTGATCACTGCTTTCAAGAATCACCATCTGCCAGGCGTGAGCCGGAACATCTTTGGGTGAATCATAAAATTTCAACTCTGCAGTGATTCCCCAAGCAGGAGCAAAATCTCGCTTCACCTGAATCTGGAGAGCGCTGATTACTTTTTTTACTTCTTCCTTTTTAAGTTCTTTGTAGAAATTAAGGAAAGCAACATGTATAGTTTGCACAGAATAGAGCTTTTAGAGTGGTTAAAGATACCTACATTTACCCTATCTCCAAACAGGGAAGCCGAAAACTGAAAGAGTAGGCAGTTAACTTTTCAAAAAGACGCTATGAAAAAATCAAGTTACATTCTGGTCACTTTATTACTCTTGATAACTAGTATTCCACTGACTTATTCTCAGGAACTTCGCAGTTCTTCGGGTAGTAGTACCGGGAAGATAGAATCCGATGGGACCATTCGGAACAGTTCAGGAAGCAGTGTCGGTAAAATAGAGTCGGATGGTACGATCCGTAACAGTTCCGGGAGCAGTATAGGAAAAGTGGAATCAGATGGTACAATCCGGAACGGATCCGGAAGCAGCATCGGAAAGCTTGATTCGGATGGAACAGTAAGAAATGATTCAGGAAGCAGTATCGGTCATATCGATTCAGACGGAACCGTCCGTAATAGTTCCGGAAGCAGTATTGGCAGTGCCAGCGGTGTGCCAAAACCCTGGGCCGCAGTGGTCTTCTTCTTCTTTGTATTTAATTAAAAGAAATATTTTGTTTTCGACAAAAAAAGGTCTGTAATCTGTTGTAATTTCTATTTTTGCACTCTAAATAAAAAAGCATGAAAAATACGGCCTTGTCTTCAAAACACATCTCTCTTGGTGCTAAAATGGTTCCTTTTGCCGGTTATAATATGCCTGTTTCATATTCCGGCTTGAATGAGGAGCATCTTACCGTCCGTACTGCTGTTGGGGTATTTGATGTTTCACATATGGGAGAATTTATTCTTAAAGGTAAACATGCCCTGGATCTTATTCAACGGGTTACCTCGAATGATGCTTCGGTACTAACGGATGGGAAGGTTCAGTACTCCTGTCTTCCTAACGATAAAGGTGGGATTGTGGATGATTTACTTGTTTACCGGATTGATTCAGAAACATACCTTCTCGTTGTGAATGCTTCTAATATTGAAAAGGACTGGAATTGGATCTCAGATCATAATAGTTTGGATGTAGAAATGAAGAACATTTCAGAAGCTACTTCCTTGCTTGCCATCCAAGGGCCATATGCATTGGCAACCCTTCAGAAGCTTACGGATGTGAAGCTTTCTGATATGCCCTACTATACTTTTAAAAAAGGAGTATTCAATGGTGTTGAAAATGTAATTATTTCAAACACGGGATATACTGGAGCCGGAGGATTTGAACTTTATTTTCCTAATGAGGTTGCTGAAAAAATGTGGGATGCAATCTTTGAGGCAGGTAAAGAATATGGAATCAAGCCGATCGGACTAGGAGCCAGGGATACGCTCCGATTAGAAATGGGATTTTGCCTGTACGGTAATGATATTGATGATTCTACTTCTCCAATAGAAGCCGGATTAGGTTGGATAACCAAGTTTAGCAAGGAGTTTACAAATTCAAAGAAATTTCTTGAACAGAAAGAAAAGGGTGTCCTCAAGAAACTTATTGGATTCGAGATGATTGACAGAGGAATTCCAAGACATGATTATGAAATTGTGAATGCAGAAGGAAAAATAATTGGCAAAGTAACATCAGGAACTCAGAGCCCTTCTCTTCAAAAAGGTATTGGGATGGGGTATGTACCCGTTTCTTCTTCCAAGGCAGATTCTGAAATCTATATTAGGATAAGGGACAAAAACCTTAAGGCCAAAGTTGTTAAAACCCCATTTCTGAAAAATGCCTGAACCTTTCCTTAGAAAGTTTCGATTCTTATAGTAAATTTTAAAATGAATACCGTTCCCAAACAAATCCCGTTATTATTAGAGGTTTGCCTTTCACCTAAACTCTATGAAACCTATCATAGAAAGGATGCGATTGTTGTCATCATTGATATATTCCGGGCGACTTCGGCAATATGTACCGCCTTTCAATATGGGGTAGAGAAGATGATTCCTGTTGCAGGAATTGAGGAGGCATCGGCGTTCAAAGCACAAGGCTTTTTGGTTGGTGCTGAAAGAAATGGTGTTGCATTGGAAGGATTTGATTTTGGGAATTCACCCTATAGTTATATGTCTGATTCTATCAAAGGGAAAACAATTGTGATCTCCACCACAAATGGAACCCAGGCTATTAAAGCCGCAAAACAGGCCTCCCAGATTGTGATTGGTTCCTTTTTGAATTTTACTGCCCTTTGTTCCTGGCTACGGAAGCAAAACTGCGAAATAATCCTCCTCTGTTCAGGTTGGAAAAATCGCTTCAGCATGGAAGATATGCTCTTTGCTGGGGCTGTTTCAGATGCATTGAGCCAGAATTCAGATGCATTTAAGCTTGGCGATGCAGCCCTTGCCGCTAAATATATGTATCAAAGTGCACAAAAAAACGCTTATCGCCTGCTTCATGAATCTTCGCATAAGGAACGTCTAAGTGCTCTGGGCCTCAAGGAGGATATAAAATATTGCCTGTCCCTCGATAAAACAGATATTATTCCCGTTTTCAGAAATGAAGCTCTGATAAATGCTGGACTCTCTTAGAGGCTGGCAGGATCATTCCTCCCTGATCCAATGCATTCTTAAATAAATTCCATATATAATACAAATTGTATATCTTGAATTCGATTTTGTAAAGAAGAATCGATGAAAAAAAATATTTTATTAATTTCTTTAGCAATTTTGGTATTGTTAATCTTGTTTGGCCCAAAGGTATGGTCATGGGGATTTTATGGGCACCGGAAGATTAATGAAATGGCTGTCTTTACTCTTCCCCCAGGAATGATAGGTTTCTATAAGAAACATATTTCTTTTATTTCTAAACATGCAGTTGACGCGGATAGAAGGAGATTCAGCGACCCGGAAGAAAGTTGCAGGCATTATTTTGATTCTGAATTTTATGATCTTCAAAGTTTTGATTCGGTTCCTACTCGATGGGAGGACGCTGTGGCGAAGTATGGAATAGATTCTCTCCGGAAACATGGTATTGTACCTTGGCATATTTTGCACACCTTTTATCGGTTAACCTTTGCTTTCAGGGAGAACAAACCGGACCTGATACTACACTATTCATCTGATTTGGGTCATTATGTCGCAGATGCACATGTTCCCTTGCATACTACACGTAATTATAATGGGCAATTTTCAAACCAGGAGGGAATTCATGCTTTTTGGGAATCCAGGATACCTGAACTTTATGCCGAATCCTATGATTATTTCTGTGGCCGGGCTTCTTATATCGATAATCCCTCGAAAGTAATTTGGTCAGCACTTAAAGCGAGTATTCTGGCAAGTGATTCTGTTCTCCTGTTTGAAGCCAAGCTCAATTCAACGTTTCCAAGTGATTTGAAGTATAGCTACGAGACAAAGGGTTCAAAGATTCAGAGAAATTATTCAGAGGCATATTCCTATTCCTACCAAAAAATGCTGGGCAATATGATTGAGAGAAGAATGATAGAATCAGTTCGTGTGCTTGGTGGACTCTGGTATACGGCTTGGGTAAATGCTGGCCAGCCGGATCTGCAGATTCTGGAAAATCAGACTTATTCTGATTCATTCAAGAAAGCCATTTCGCAGCAGGAACTTGAATGGAAGCGGCTTGATTCACTGGATTCCCATTAATTCCCGCCTCTTTTTATCCGTATAGATACGTAAAGCGGATAATTATAATAAGTACTTATACGTATTTTTCAAGCAATACTCTCCCATTACTTGACAATAGCTTTCGTTGGATATACATTTGTCATGTATTAAAAAAAGAATATTTAAAAAGAAATCATTTGCTCTTCGGCGGAAGAGGTAAAATAAATAAATGAAGACAATTTAACTCTAAAAAAAAGTAAAATGAAAACACTTTCTAAATTCACCCTAGCCGCGTCCCTTTGCCTCGCGGGACTAGGTTCAAATGCTCAGCTTTTGAACAATTTTTACCACATCAGCGGTTTTCCAGCTGACCATAGCTATGGAGAAAAGGTAATAACTGCCCAGGTAACGGAGAGAAGACCTGATCCAACTTATGTTGTCGCTGGAGTCTCTTATGCCAGCAGCCTTTCTGAAAGATCTTCTGTGGCACTTTCAAAGTATGCCTTAGATGGTACACCATTATTTCATAAAACATACCTGCTTAATTCCCCAACACCTTTAACTTCTGTAGCGGTTCATGGATTGGTCGAAGCTACGAATGCTCGTGAAGCCGGATATGGTATACTCGCTTTTACCGATGCAAAGCCTCAGCAAAGTGTACTTATCCGGACTGATGAAGAAGGAAAAGTGCTATGGAAGACTGAAGTTGGGAATGAAGAGGCAGCAGCTTTGGCTTATGATCATCACCTTAACCGGTTTCTTGTTCTTCAGCGCAGCACGCTTGGAGCCAGTGCTAGTTCAACCAATGCCGATCTGCAATTAATTGCTATTGATGCTAGCACAGGAACCATTCTCTTTACACGCAATTATGACGGTTTTGAAAAGAGTGATGACCAACCAGCAGCAATTGTTTATGATGCTCCTGAGAAAAGTTACCTGCTTGTTGGAACTTCCAGAATCAAGACCATTATCGGAAGTGAAGTTCAGCTCATGCTCACCCGTACCACTAATACCGGTTCACTTATCTATACACGCACCATTGGTTATTTTGGAGTTGCCCATACCGCAATTGATGCAACATTACTTCCAAATGGATTTAACACTCAAATTGCAATCGGAGGAACCATTTCCGGTGTTCTAGACGGAAATCGGTACGATAGACAACCAGCATATACCATTGTTGATGCCCGTACAGGTAGCAGAGCTGATGTGAATGTGATTGAAAAATATTTTGATCTTAAAGGGATTACTTTCCTCCCAGCAGCTTCTTCTTTAGCTGTGGTAGGAAACAACCCACTTTCTCCTAAAGCTATGGGAGTTGAAGCAAATTTGTTTGCTATCGACCCAACCGATCCCGCTATGCTTGGTTTGGTTCATTCCTATAATATACCTTTCAGCACCTCCTTATTTAATAATATTAATAAGGGTGCTGATGAAATGAGCCTTGTTTCTGTTGGAAGCCACAAATTCCCTTTGCCATGGGCTGGTTCTCCTGCAGGACTAAATTATAATTGGCTCACCACAGCCGATGCTATGGGCAATGGAAAATGTGATGTTCCAGATACATTATCGGTATTTGATTTTCCAGCACCATCACTCGCAAGTGCTGTTACTTCTGTTCTGTTCTTCAAAACTCCTATCCGGCTTGAAGAAATTGAGCAGGAAGAAAACCTTCTTGATGGATGTGACCTGCCTTTCCGTATGGCACAAGCTGTTACTCCTGCCAGTTCTTCTGCTGATTTTCGTCTCTATCCAAACCCGGCCAATGAAGCGGTTACTATCGAATACTCTGTTGCACAAAATGACAATGCAATTCTGACAATAATCGATATGACCGGAAGAGTAATCTCTAGCCAGCAACTGTTGAGCGGTGACCATATGACAACAACTGTGAACACTTCTGATATTGCGTCAGGAGCTTACTTTTCAGATTTGCTTGTGAATGGTCAAAGTGTAATGAAAAACAAACTTGTTGTTCAGCACTAATTACTCTCTTCCGCCGAAATATTTGTAAATGATTATGGAAGGCCTGCAATCTGAACTGATTGCAGGCCTTTTTCGGCTTCTATTGTCCTTTTCGATCTGAACTTTTTATTCGTAATTTTGCCATACACGAAATAAAGTAAATCCTGGGACGAATTTTGTAAATTGTAGTCATCTATTAGAATATGCGGGTAAGATTTTTTATCTACGGAGGGCTTATTTGTCTAGCTCAAGGAGTCGTTGGCCAGAATCCTGTTATACCTGCAAATTCACTCGTAGTGATTGACTTGCCCGATCATAGCCGTATGGCTAATGTAAAAGATACCAATTATACACGGGTTCTGGATGGCCTTTATATTGAGAAAAATTACCCAGTGAATGAACCGTTTAAGGAGGTAGCGTACGTTGGCAATATGGAAGATGTTAAATTGCTCGGAGTGAAATCTAAGAAACCTTTGATGCTAATCAATACCAAAGCCTTTCCGATTGAAGCGATCATAGACACCATGCTTGTCAGACAGAATAAATTCCCGGACTTTCCAAGCTATGTTAAGCTACCACTTTTGGTGAACGGTAAATTTATAACATACGCAGAGCGCCTAAGCTTACTCTCAAGTATGAAACAAGAGGCCATTAAAAGTGTTAAGTATCTGAATCCCGATGAAGCTCAGAAATTGAATAAAGAAACACCATTCGGATTTATTGAAGTTTCACTTAAGTAAGTTTTTTTAAAATTCATCTATTGAGAGTACCTAATTAATTTAAATCAAATCACAATGATCCTGGATAAAATTGAAAATTCAACTATGTATGCCGCTATCGGAGAAAGAATATCACGGGCATTTGACTATATTCATGCAACCGATCTCTCTAAGCTTTCGCCTGGGAAGCACATAGTTGAAGAAGATGATATAATTGCTATTATGAGTGAGTACGAAACCAAGGATGTTAAAGAATGTTCTCTGGAAGCTCACCGAAAATACATTGATATTCAGTATATGCTTAAGGGCTCCGAAATGATTGGTGTGACGGCTAAGGATGGACAATTACCAACTAAAATTTATGATGAAACAGATGATTATGAGCTGTACAAGGATCAATCCTCATTCTTTAGATTGGACCCAGGCAGATTCGCAATCTTTTTTCCGGAGGATCTTCACATGCCAGGGTTGATGATAGAGGGATCAGCTCCGGTCCGAAAGCTCATTATGAAAGTTAGAGTTTGAGGTACGCCTGATCAGGCTCCGACTACCTCGAAAGGAATCTTAAGCATCTTTGAAAATTCGTGGCCGTTATCTTCCATGTCCTCATCATCTGCATCATGTACCCAACGGATAAGGAGGTGATCGGTATAATTCTTAAGGCTTTCAATTTTCACTAACAAGTCGTAAAGATTTTTAAGTGAAGAAGAGGTTACATAATCCAAATGAAATGTGAACACAATATCCCGCTTTGTTGCAGTGGGGGAGTCGGAATACAGGAAATGAAGATAGTTCCCGAAATCTTCAATCCATTTCAGCAGAGGGGCATAAAAATGCCGTGCATCTTCCGGGCTTGATTCTCCTTCGATTTCAAACTTGAAATTCACGTGGTCAAAGATAACCCTTGGTGTAAATTCAGTCTTCTCAAGGCTAATCGCGTTCATATATTTAAATTTAGTGTTGTTTTGAGATTTAAAATGTTTTGAAATTCGTTTTTCTCAATCAAATCTACCCTAAATTCTGCTCCGGTCTTCATCCGGATACTGATCAGGCCTAATCCTCCTCCAAAGTTATTAGTTAAATCAGAAACAATGGCTTTTTCAAATAGATCCTGAAGTTGCTCATCTACAAGACTGTTTATCAATTCTATTTTTTCTAATAAAGATGCTGAATCTTCCTTCAGAACGGTATTCGAAAGTTGTATCTCCAGCTCATTATTTTCATTCTGCTCAAGGATAAGTGTGATTTGCTCATCCGGCAATCCTCTTTTTTTATAATACTCGTGAGAGTTACTCAAGAGTTCCTCCAGGACGTAAATCATTCGCTTACGCATTCCTGAATTGATCTCCATTCCCTGAAGAGAATGGGATAGCCGGGTAATAAGCTCTTTCTTCCTCGTAAAATCGATAACACCCGTATAATCGAGATACATCTCTTTAGGAAATAGGTCTGTCATCAAACAATATCATTTAATATTGTATCAAAATTAGTATTCTTTTTAGTCCTACAAATACAAGTTAACTTTATTTTGACAAATATCACTATGAAAAGGTCAAAAAGATGAAAAGGTCATAATAGAGACATTTAGGAGTAAATACATCAAACATGAACATACAAATTAATTTGTATATTTATAACGACATTTGATATATAAGCTGCAACTACGCAGAGGTATTCCCTTTCCTACTCTTGAATAGTTTATTTCATACTAGAATATGAGATCAGCCAGGAATTTTTCCATTCTCCTCTTATTAATACTTCTTTCTTTCAATGGATTGGCCCAGACGGATAGTATCGCTTATTATGAAAAGCGACTTGAAGATTCCCACAGCGAAAAGGAAAATTGCAATATTTATGTGCATCTTTTTAAGCTTTACGCTGGCAGCTCCAACGCGAAGGCCTCAAGACTCTATGCCGAAAAAGTGATTGAGATTGCCGGAAGACGAAACGATTCACTTTCATTAGGGGAAGCGTTCACCCAGATGGCATCTTTGTACGGCTATCTAGGGCAGAATGATTCTGCACTTTTCAGCCTTAACAGAGCGGAACGCTACTACCAGCATTACCCTGAAAAATTACCACGGATTCTTCTTCAAAGGGGTGAAGTGTTTTATTTCAATCACGATTGGAAACATGCTCTGACGCTTTTCTTGCAGGCTGCAAAAAGTGCAGAAACTTTTCATAACAATCGTTTGGCATTAATGGCTTTGTTGGACATCGGCAATGTTTATTTCGAGATGGCCACAGCAGAACCACAGAAAATGGATTCAGCAATCAGCTACTACCAACAATGTTTCCTGATAAAGTTACAGGAAAAAGATTCTATACTTTATGAAAGGATTCACAATAATCTGGGGAATTGTTATGTGACCATGAAAAATAATAAGAAGGGCAAGGAGGAATTGCTACAAGCACTCCGGCTTGCTGAAAAGTTTAAAATGCTAGATGCCGTTCCGATAATCAATTATAATCTGTCTGGAGTTGAATTTGATATGAATCAGTTTAAGGATGCAAAGGAGCATATTATTAAATCTATGAAAATGGGTGCTCTTGTTCATGATAAACGAAATCTCACGTACTGCCTTCAGTTGATCAGTAAAGTGGATTCAGGCCTCGGTCTCAAAATGCAGGCGTTTAGTGATCAGTATTCATATATCTCACTAACTGACAGTCTGCACAACGCAGATATGTTTAAAAGGATGGCGGAAATGCAAACGCGTTTTGATTTAAATAAAAAAGACAATGAAATTAAATTGTTAAGCAAAGATAAAGACCTGGCTGCGGAGAAATTAAGGCAAGAAAGAATTGTAACACTACTAATCGGCCTGGCCTTAATCTTGTTTGCCCTCATCTCAATTGTCTTGTACCGTAATTACAGGATAAAGCTAAAAGCAAACAAGATTTTGGAGTTGCAAAAAACGGATATTGAATACAAGAGAAGGCTTCTTTCTGATAAGAACCAGCAGATTGAAGATAGCCTCCGATACGCCCGAAAGATACAGGAGGCTGTCATTCCTTCGGTCCTGTTCGCTGGTGATGCAGTAAAAGATCAGTTTGTTTATTTTCAACCCAAGGATATCGTAAGCGGAAATTTTTACTGGAGCCACCTGATCAATGATTATCTTTTTTTTGCTGTTGTAGATTGCACAGGTACTGGTATTCCCGGTGCAATGATGAGTATGTTTGGGTATGATATGCTGGAGTATATTCTGTCTGACAAGGGACTTACTGAGCCCGCGCAGATTCTCAATGAACTTAATTTGTTGATGATTACAAAATTATCGAATAAGGAAAGAGTAACTAAGGATGGTATGGATCTGACTCTGTGCCGGTTTAATCTCAAGACGAAAGAACTGGTTTACTCTGGTGCAAAAAACTATCTCCTGCTCGTTTCTAGATCTGATTCTTACGTTCTGGAGGTAGATGATATTTCAATCGGAGAAAATATGGAAACCTCTTTCAACCAGAAAACAAAGCTTCTTCTTGAAGGAGATATCCTTTATCTATTTACGAAAGGTTATTATGACCAGTCTGGAAAAGTCAACGGAATGAAATTCTCAGCTTTGAAATTTCAGAATATGCTCGCTGAGATTTCTCCACTAAAGTGTGATATCCAGGCAAATAAATTGTCAACCGTTTTTGAAGATTGGAGAAATAACATCCCTCAGCAAGATGATGTATTAGTGATAGGAGTTAAGTTTAGTTAAAGACAATCATAATGATTCGAAAAATGATTCGGGCATTTCTCCTCTTAATTCTCCTGTTCAGTCTTCCGCCGGCTATACTTGCTAAGGCAGATAGTCTTATTTTTTATAAACTTAGGCTCGCTCTGAATCCGGATTCAGGAATCAGACAGGAGGCAAGAATGAAGCTTGCATTACTTTGCAAAGAAAAAGGAGATTTTACAAGTAGTCTTTTTTATGCAAAATCAGCCCTTTTAGAAGCAGAAAAGAGTAGTAATCAGATCCATATTGGAGAGGCATATACTTTGTTAGGGTCACTTTACTCCTGGAAAAGGGAAGATGAAAAAAGCCTTGAGTGCTTCCTAAAGGCTGAGAAGTATCTACTCCACAATCCTGAAAAATTAGTTTCCGCTACGAAAGGCAGGGCTGATATGTATCTCCGAATGGGAAACGATTCAATGGCGAGTAAGCTTTATAAGCTTTGTTATAAAAACATTGGGGCATTTCGCCTGACTTCTTTGAAGCGAAGACTGGAGCTCTCGTTTGGAAATCTTTACTTCTTCCGAAATAATCTGGATTCAGCACTTTACTTTTATTCTCAGGCCCTTAATGATGCCAAGGTCGAAAGCGATTCTTCTCTTATTATGGAAAGCTATCTGAACATCGGAAATGTATATTGCATGAAGGAGCTGAGACTTACCGGACAGGAATGGCTTCAGAAAGCACTTCAGCTTGACTTACGCTTAGGAGGAAAGTATTTTTTACCCAGCATTTATTACAACCTTGCCAGCAATAATTTTCTCAGAAATGACCTCACTCATGCACTGAGTGATGCAAAGAGTGCGATTCAAGCCTCAATCATAACCAAGGATTATCGTTTTCTTCTCTTTTCTTTTTACCTGAAAGCAGGGGTGGATTCTGCAATGGGATTAATTGATTCGGCTTATGTGGACCGTCGTTCGTATATCTACTTAAACGATAGTATCCACAATGCGGAACTATACAAACGGATGAGTGAGATGCAGGCAAAATTTGACTTTGATAAAAAAGAAGATGAACTAAAGCTCATTGGAAGAGATAAAGACTTGTCTGATCAAAGAATTCGCAGGCAGATTATTGTGTCAAAAATAATCACCTTCGTGTTGCTTATCTTTTCGGTTCTTTCTATAGTACTCTATCTGTATTTCAGGGCCAAGCAAAGCTTGAACCGGAAATTGACAGCGCAAAAGAACGATCTAGACGAAAAACGCAAACTTCTTTCTGCTAAAAGCCAGGAAATAAAGGACAGCTTGGAATATGCCAAACGTTTACAGGAGGCTGTTCTACCGGCCATCTTGTTTCAGCCTGGGGAAACATTAGAAAATTTTGTATTCTATAAACCAAAAGACCTGGTCAGTGGTGATTTCTATTGGAGGTTTAGAAATGGAGACCAACTCTTTATTGCGGTAGCGGATTGTACCGGGCATGGAGTTCCCGGAGCGATGATGAGTATTCTTGGTTATGATTTGCTTGAATATGCTTTAAAAGAAAAGAAATTGAGGGAGCCCGGAGAGATACTTACGGCTATGAACAACCGTATTATTGAAAAACTATTTAAAAACAATTCTGACCGGACCAAGGATGGAATGGACATCACGCTTTTAAAACTGAATCTGTCTACCCGGGAACTGACCTTTGCGGGAGCTAAGAATGAGTTGGTGATTGTTTCCAACGGCATCCTGAATAAGTACGCTGTAGACAAAAAATCTATAGGTTACAGAAGCGGAATGAATTACCAGCAGGAAAGAATTACTTTACATAAAAATGATATGGTCTACCTCTTTAGTGATGGATATGCAGATCAAAAAGGAGGGGAAGAGGGAAAGAAATTCAATAATTACAGGATGCGGGAAGTGTTAACTGGAATTGCTTCACTTTCTGCTGAAAAACAACATGAGTTTCTTAACACAGAATTCATACGCTGGAAAGGATTAAACTCCCAAAGAGATGATATCATCATCGTGGGCTTCCGGTGCATTTGAAAGAATTGTACTTTTGCCGGAGTTTCAGCCATTGAGTATGATAAATAAGATTTTATTCTCTTTTCTTTTCTTCACCATCTCCTTTCTTACCCTCTCCCAAAACACACCCGATCGATTTTTGCATAGAGAGGGGAGGTCATTGAAAGATAGTTCTGGAAATGCAATCCTTCTGCGAGGTGTTAATTTAGGGGGGTGGTTGCTTTGGGAGGGATGGATGTGGGGTGATGGGTTCAAATCACAGACACGTGTTAAGAAAAGATTCTCAGAACTTGTAGGTAAGGAGGAGACTGAAAAGTTTGCGAAATCCGTATTTCTAAATATGATTGCCGAAAGGGATATTGAAGAGATCTCGGAAGCAGGTTTTAATGTGGTCAGACTACCTTTTAATTACCGGATTTTTGATTTTAACGGAGACTCGATTTCAGAGCGGAGCCCCGGTTGGGCTATTCTGGATTCTGTTGTGGGCTGGTGTAAAAAATATGGCATCTATGCTGTAATTGATATGCATGCTGCTCCTGGGGGGCAAAGTATATTTTTTATTGCAGATCATACCAAACATGAGCTGCTCTGGAAAAACGAGAAATCCAGAAAGAAAACGATTTTACTCTGGAAAGCTATTTCAAAGCATTATGCCTTCAATACCACTGTTGCTGGTTACGATCTGTTAAATGAGCCTGTTCCTCCCAAGGACCGGAAACTTGTAAATCTGTATGCACAGATAATTTCAGGTATCAGGGAGAATGATAAAAATCATCTTGTTATACTGGAAGGTGCAAACTTTGCAAAGCGCTTCACGGAATTTAGTGCCCTTCCAGATTCGAATCTGGCTTTTAGTTTTCATATCTATACCTGGCTGGGGGGAAAACCGGAGGTTAAGGTAAAAGCATTTGCGAAACTTGGGAAGGATTTGAATGTCCCGGTGTGGTGTGGAGAATGGGGAGAAAACAATTATGACCTAATTCGCCACACACGAGACGTAATGGAGGATCCGGAGAATGGATTTTCAGGATGGTGCTATTGGTCCTGGAAAAGGGTCCATTCTAGGTTTCCGAACCTGAATATTATTCAGCCCGGTGAGCATTGGATGAAAATAATGAGCTGGTTCAAGTATCCAGATCATGCCCACAGACCAACCAGGGAAGAAACCTTACTAGGGATGTCTGAATTCCTTCAGGCTGCCCATGCAAACCTGCTTGTAAGAGATAAGGATTTGTACGAAATACTGGCGGTTAAAAGACATCCTCCGAATTGATCAAGACGGGTACTTCATTTTTAGCCCTTCAAGGGTTTTTGTGATTTTTTTTGCGATGACATAATTCCTGTACCATTTTTTGTCAGATGGAACAATTATCCAGGGCCTTTCTTTGCCACAGCGATCAAATATGGTTTCGTAAGTTTTCATATATGTTGACCAATTAGGCCGCTCTGCGTCATCTGCCGGATCATATTTCCATTTTTTTCTTGGTTTTGTAAGGCGTTCTTCAAGTCTCCGCTTTTGTTCTTCTTTTGAAACATGAAGGAAAAATTTCAAAATAATCGTTCCTGAATCCTCAAGACTTTCCTCAAAACTGTTAATTATTCCATATCTACGTTCTATGATTTTCATGTCAAGATCCTTGTGTGTGACAGGAACAAGTATGTCTTCATAATGGGACCGGTTAAAAATAGCAATCATCCCCTCTGGAGGAACATGCTGATAAATTCTCCATAGGAAGTCATGTGATTTTTCCTCAGCCGTAGGCGCCTTAAATGCTTTGACATTTACTCCCATCGGGTTCATACTTGAAAACACATGCCTTACGGTCCCGTCTTTACCAGATGCATCCATGCCTTGAAGGATAATCAGCAAACTGTGCTTTTGATTTGCGTAGAGTAAGTTTTGGAGCTCAAAGAGTTTTTCTTTGAATACTTCAGTTTCTGCCTCGGCAGATTTTTGATCAATACTGGACTTTGGAAGAGTGGACTCTTTTTTCAGGTTATGCATGAAACAAAGATAATTCTTTGTGCGGATTGTATATTTTCCCGGTTTTTGGCCTTGGCAGGGAAAGATTTTATAACTTGCAGCTAAAACCTTTTTATGCAAATAGAAATACGATCCCTTGACTTCAGTGCCAAACCTGAACTGATCAATTTTGTTACTGAAAAGGTCAACAGCCTTAGTCATTTCAATGATAGAATTATCGCTGCCGATGTCCACTTTAAGCTTGTAAATTCAAGTGAAAAGGAGAATAAAATCTGTGAAATTAAACTTATAGTACCAGGGAATGACCTATTCGCTGAACGGTGCTCTCATTCATTTGAGGAGTCTGTCGTCCACGTCGTTGAAGCACTTCAAAAACAACTTCGCAAGGAAAAGACCAAGGAACAGAACCGTCAACACGGCAGATAGAATAAAACTTTTTCCTTAAAGCCTCATTCTTAATAAAAGAGCCAGACATCTGCCCATTTACTCAGGAATGCGAAGACCGGTTATAAAACAGCTATTGCTTATCGTAGGAGTGTTAGGATTGTTCATGCTGACCTTTCTCGCCCTACAGGAGAAATCTATCTATGATTTTACTCTTGGCAAAATCAGTACCAACTACGAAAGAAGCGGAAAAGGGCATACTCTTAAAATTCAAGAGGTCAGAAAGCCTTATGTTCCCTTAACACGTGAAGCAATATATCATTGGGATGGATTGTTGTTCAAAGAGATAAGAGATGAAGGGTATAAACAAGGAAGCTTGTACCACAAAGAGAAGCCGGCATTTTATCCCCTTTTCCCATTTCTTTGGAAGATCTCCGGTATAGATTCTATCCTGATTATCTTTTTGAATTTCATTCTTTTCGGAATTGGATTGGTTCTGCTCCAGAGAAGTCTGATGAAATCAGACACTCATGCGAATCTCCTATATCTTGCTATAGCCCTTTTGTTGCCCTCTGCAATTACTTATTATTTGCCATACGCTGAATCGGTATTTCTTCTGACTCTGGCTGTTTCAATTTACGGAATATTCAAAAAAAAGTATTGGATCTACGCTGTCGGTGCTTTTCTTTTTACGATGACCAGGCCTTCGTCGCTTATGTTTATTGCAGCCTTGATTGCTGCAGATACTATCCTGCTCTTCAGACACAGAGATCTGAAACATTATATAAAAGACTTGACTCCCAAATTAATCCCTTGTGTTGTTGGTTTTCTTGCAGTTACCGGTATTCAATACCTATATACAGGGTCTTTCATCGCCTATTTTGAATCAACCGAACTCTGGCCAACGGAATCAGGTTTTTTTAATCCAATCAGAGATTGGTCGAGAGAAGGATTCGGAATGTCGGTTTTTTCTATCTTCTTCCTGGCCCTTCCAGCAATTATTTATTTGTTTGTTATCACTCTGAAAAGTCTTCGGAAAGATTGGCGGGAGAAACCTATTCTACTTTTTAACTCAGAGGAAGATCATAAAAAGGAGTATCTCTTCCTGATTTCCTTATTGTTTATAGCCATAAACCTTGTCTATTTCAGCCTGACCTGCGGAAATGTGATTAATGGTTTCTCTCGTTATACACTCTCAGTCCCCTTTCTGTATATTATTCTATTTTTGCTGCCGGATAAGCTTTCAAAGGTATCTTTGTTTAAAAGAATACTATTTTTTGTCACCTGTCTCTGCGGCTTGACTGTGTTTCTTAGTTTAGTAGCATATGGTGAACCACATTGGAGTATGAAGAGCTCAGGTTTGTTCCTTTTTCTGATCATTTCATTATTCCTCATGCTGGAAGAGTATTTCAATGTCAGGCAAAAATGGATTGTTCTGATAATCCTAAGTTTGCCCTGCATACTTTGGCAGACTTACCTCTTTAATATGTATTTGACTGATGCATGGGTCTTTACCTAAATCGGAAAATGATTAGACTGGGTAATTAGAAGAAAACATGAAGATTAGCATAGTAATACCTGTATTTAACTCGGAGCTGTGTCTGATTCCATTACATGAAGCTATTTTGGAGGCTTTCCGTGATTTCAATTCCTATGAGGTTATATTCGTAAACGACAAAAGCACTGACGGAAGCTGGGACAAAATAACGGAGATCTGTAGCCTTAATCCATCGGTAAATGGGGTTAGCCTCCGAAAAAATTTCGGACAAGATAATTCGATTCTGGCAGGTCTCAGACTCGCGAAAGGCGATTATGTGGTCATCATGGATGATGATCTCCAGCATGCCCCCAAGGACATTTTTATCTTGTACTCCGAATGTTTGAAGGGATATGATGCCTGTTACGCTCGTTTCTCTGATAAGAAGCAGAAGGCATGGAAAAATTTTGGGAGTTGGGTGAATGGAAAGCTTTCGGAAAAACTTCTCCAGAAACCGAAAGAACTTTATCTATCTCCATTCAAGATCATCCGGAAAGAAGTGGTTGCCGAAATGATCGAATTCAAAAGCTCTTATTCATATGTTGATGCTACATTGCTTTCTATAACTTCCAATATTACCCAGGTAGAGGTGCCGCACCATGAAAGACTTCATGGAAAGGGGAATTATAATTTTATCAAGTCCATGTTTGTCTTCATTAATCATATGACTAATTATTCAATCTATCCTTTGCGTCTCATCACCGGTACCGGGTTTTTTATCGCCTTTCTTTCTTTCCTTGGAGCAGTAGCCTATCTTATTCAGTATTTAAACTCCGATCATAGGACGGAGGGATGGATTTCCCTTATGTTGCTCATCATTTTTTTCGGAGGATTGATTTTAATGAGTATAGGCATGATTGGTGAGTATATCGGGAGAATTTTCCTCTCCGTAAATAATAGGGCTCAATACTCGATAGAGAAAATAATTAATCAGGAGGTTCTAAAAGCAGCCACCGAAAAAAAAGACGAAAACACAAAATTTTAAAACACAGCTTGACAGTCAGCTCTATGAAAAAGAATTATCACAAAATGTTCGTAGTTGCAAGCATCCTGCTTGTATGTGCTTCCTGTAACCACTCTACAAAACAAAAAGGCCTGGTCTATTTTAATGATTTTGAGTCTTGTAAAGGATGGACTCTAGGCGTTAATTTATGCAGGTTGCCGGTATATTCGGGCGTTTTTGCTTATAAAATGGATTCAGTCCACGCCTTTGGACCAACACTTCGCCTGAAGTTTGATGATATCAGCCCGCTTCCTATCAGAAAGGTAAAGTATAGTATGCAGGTTTTTCTGAAAAATCAGAATTCACAGGGGAAGATCGTTGTTGCCGTTGATGCGGGAGAAAAGAAAAATATCCTCTGGGAAGCAAAGCATATTCAGGACCTGGTTAAGAAAGCAGGGCAGTGGGTTGAGATTAGCGGGGAATGCAATCTCTACAAAAATGATGCGAATGCCCTCGGTAACTTCGTGAGTGTTTATCCCTGGAACATCAGTAAAGAAGATATTTTTATTGACGATATGAGGATTGAATTCGTCCTCTGAGTAAATTCTAAGAATAAAAAAAGCCGGTCAGTAAATTGCTGACCGGCTTTTTTTTATTGTCAAAAGTGATTATCTGATCATGAGTTTCTTCATCGTTGGCTGACCATCAATAAGGAGATTAAGCAGGTAGGTGCCTTTTGCTAAGTCAGCTGGAAGGGTTGCGGTATAGGTTTGTGCTCCCGCATCCATCTTTTGGTTAAATAAATCAGCCACCTTCTTTCCTTCCAAATTGAAGATCTGAATCTGAACAGTGCTGGCTTTTTCCAGGAAATAGGAAAGATTCAGGTTGTCAGACGCAGGGTTTGGAAAGAAGCTTAGGTTCGCTTTGTTTTCAACAGGTTCAGAAATCCCGGCAGGGGATGGGCTAAGCACCAGACTCCATGGAATAGCCTTATCGCCGCTGGTACCTCCATCACCATTTACACCATTCATGCACATGTAAGCATAGCATTGACCACTTGCAGGAGCTTTCCATTTGAACTGTGCTTTGCTCGCTGTTGGGATCCTTGCATTTTGTGTAATATTAGTTGGGTAAGGACTGGAAGGTGCTGTAAGGTGGCAAAGAGCAACAACGGTACCAAAAACTCCACCATCAACTGCGGTAGTGGTCGTATTGTTACACATTTCAAAATCGAATCCAAAATAAGGATATCCTGTTTCTCCAACAGAAATAGTATAAGTTACATTTGGAACATAAGTGTTTCCGCTTCCGAAAGCAGGCGAAGCACTAAAAGTGACGGTAGGTGTGGCAGATCCACCACGGTGGCATCCACTACAATCTCCCGGGCCATCAACAGGTGAATCTGTGTAGCCAGTATACGCTCCATTTGAATTTAAGGCAGTAAATCCTGAAATGACCAGGACTGATGCTGCTCCGATTAGTGTGAGTAGTCGTTTCTTTTTCATCGTGATTACTAGTTTCTGAGGTTTATAATAATAAATTGTGTGTGTGTTGTAGGAACAGGATTAGATCGTAACCGGCCTAACCATTAGATGCGCTTTTTCTTTAAAAGGTTGGGTCGAAAAAAACACTTATTTTTTCCGAATAAGGAGAATGCTTTTATTTATTGTAATATGCTGATAATGTGAGTGCAAGCGGTGATTTTTAATCCGCCTGAACAAGGTACACAGGATAACTTGATTAAGCAATCCCGGTCTTAGGAATAAAATAAGATTCAATACCCGTTTCCGTCTTGTTTTTTGCCAGATTGTTTCCCTGGTTGGGTATTGGCGGGAGCCTTTTTTGCCGGTTTGGGGGCAGGGGCTGGTTTATTTTCTTTTGGTTTGGGAGCAGGCTGCTCCCTATGTTCTGGAGGTGGAGGTGGTTGATTATAGTGCTCGGATTTAACAGGCGCAGACGCAGGTGTTTCCTGAACTGCCTGATGTTGTTGCTTGGTTGTTTCCCTCGGCTGAGTCGATGCCGGAGCCGGGGTGGGATTCACTCTGGTTCCCGTATTGGGTGTCAGAAAAGCTTTATCGTTTTCATTATAACCCCTCCTCGGTTGCCCGGCATTACCTGAACCGTTGTTTCCTGAATTAGAATTATTGTAATAACCCCTTGGATAATTGGTCACATAAGCATTATGATTCACCCAGGGAGTATTGACTCCCTGATTAAGCACGACCACGTAACAGTTATTCATATCATAACCCGTATAGGAAGGAGGAGGGAAGCTGTTATGAACCCATTGAAAACCATCGAAATAAACGTATTGCTGGAGGTAAACATCATAATAGCACTGCATGTCCGGTAAGTAATAATATCTCACCTGGTCAGTATGATAATAAAATGGTGCCCAGGGTGGTGGGGGTGGCATTTGATATACTTGTACCGGTGGAGGAGGGGGTGGGGCAGAAGCCTGCACAGGTCTTCGGTCCACACAGGATGTCACAGAACCCAATCCCAAAATAACCATCAATAAGAGTACGTATGTTGTTTTCGACTTGAAATTCATGTTTTATAGATTGTTGTGAAGAAGGAACAGTGTGTCAATCCTAAACGAAAGCTGACTATACAAAGATATTCAATTAACATGAATGAAGGATGAAGGAGATCAAGCATCGAATGGCCTCTTGGCCTTGTTAAGGTGGGTCCAACATTGTATATTGAATATCTGGACACAGGAGAAAAGAAAACATTGGAACTTCTTTTCTCAGATAAGATTTTCTAAGAAAGACCTGCTTTGGTAGAAATTAGTTCCATTGAACGCGTAAGAATAGTAGAAAACAACTTTGTGTATCAAATCTGTCCCATCTACATTTGTTACAGAAATCAAACCGGGAAATTAATCTTCTTAAAAATGATAAAAATGAAAAAATCAAAACAACTCTTCAAAGCTTTGATGGCCTGTTTCCTTCTGGTTGCAGGTGCCGAAGCAAGGGCAGCATGTTCTGCTCACTTTACATGGACGCAAACGAGTCCTAACACTATCAGTTTTACAAACACTTCAACAGGTGCAGTAACCGGGACTCAGTATAGCTGGAATTTTGGTGACGGGCAATCAGACTGGATCTCTAGCCCTCAACATGTATACAATATTCCCGGGCATTATGCAGTTTGCCTCACCATGATGGATAGCGGCAATGTTGGAACCGGGTGTAACAGCACATTTTGCGATTCTATAATTGTTACCGGTACCGTAATTTGCAATATGGGCATTTTTACCCAGGTTACCAATGCAAGTTGCAATACCTGTACCGATGGGGCAGCCTCATTTCTTTCTGCCTATGGAGCAAGTGGTACACTTACCTATTCCTGGTCAGGCGGGGTGAGTGGGTCCACTTCATCCGTTTCAGGTTTACCTGTGGGCACCTATACGCTCACAGTAACCGACGCTAATGGTTGTCATGCATCCACCACTGCAGTCGTAATGTCGAATGATTCAAACTGTCATGCTCATTTCACAAAGTTTCAATCCGCCATGAACACCATTCAATTTACGAATAACTCGGTCAATACAAGCTCCCGTACAACTTATTACTGGGATTTTGGAAATGGTACTACTGGTTTCGGAGCAACGACAAGCTATGTCTACAATGTTCCTGGAATATACACCGTTTGCCTTTCAATCAATGATTCTATGAACTTTCCAGGGGGCTGCAGCAGTTCATTTTGTGATACTGTTAAAGTTACCGGGACTGTTATCTGTAATCTGACTGCAACCACCAGCACTAACTATCCAACATGCTCCAGCTGCCAAGATGGATCAATAACCGCTTCTCCGGCAGGTGGAACTGCCCCTTATACCTTCTTCTTCCCTGGTCACAGTGCCCTCATATCCAATACAGGCCCTGTTTCTTTCGGAGGTTATGGAGTTGGAGCGGATACAGTTTGTGTGCAGGATGCAAACGGTTGTCGTGTTTGCCAGGATCTTACTTTAAATGTAGCGAACTGTCATTCCTCATTTACTCTTACACCGGATCCTTTGAGCGTTGGCGATTACATCGCAACCAATAATTCATCAGGTACAGGGTATATCACAAATAGCTGGAGCTGGGGAGACGGAGGAATGGATAGTCTTTATACTCCAACACACGTTTACAATGCTCCGGGGATGTATACCATTTGTCTTACTATCTCCGATGGTACCGGGTGTTCTTCTACATCCTGTGATACACTGACCGCTGCACGCCTTCCGTATTGGCTTGCTTCTCATCATACTAAAATAAATGTTGTGAATCATATGCTGTACACCGGCATAACAGAATCAAAGCTGGTGGATGACTGGAAGGTTTACCCGAACCCAGCTTCCTCTTCTACGACTATCAATTATACATTGAAAAAGGATGCCTTTGTTGAAATAGTTCTCCTGGATCTGACCGGCAGAACGGTTCTGGTTGCTGAAAGATTGTTAACTCAGAATGCAGGAACACATCAGTCAGTGATTGACGTGAGCGGACTGAGCACTGGGACCTACCTGGTTCGGATCAATGCAAATGATCAGCTGGAGACCAGAAAGATTACCCTGATCCGTTAAGACTCAGAGCGCATCCATTCTTCGCTTTTCGAAGTGAATGTTTTTACCACGAGTGCCCCTTCTCCGGAAGCGGGCACTTTGTGTTTCAATGATAGACTTCCAGTTCTCCACATATGCGGGCTGGGGGTCAATGACTGGTCGAACTGAATTCATAGTTCGGATCGTGTCGAAGAGGATCGGTATTGGGGTGATTCTGGTTCTGAACCGTTTCTTTGTGAAACGATAGAGAAGTGCAGCCTGGAATGGATCGGTAGCAAGTCCGATTGACTTAAATCCTTTTTCCCTTGCGATTTTATAAGAGAAATAAACATTCTCCGTACTATGGAGTGCCAGAGGTTCTATGACAATATGCTCTTTTGGAATTCCAAGGGCCTGGGCATAAAGAGACATCGCCTGGGCTTCTATATAAGGCGAATAAACCGCATTACCTGAAAAGATAATATTCTTGGTGATTCCTTTATTATAAAGGTACACCGACCAAAGCACCCGGGCTTTCATGATAGAATCCCAGGTACCACCATTGCGAAGGGGGATGCCTGGAACAATGATGGCATCAAAAGGTTCATAGATTCTGGCATGCTGGAACAGCTTCTGGGGAGCTGGCCTAAAGAGTGCGCATCCACCCAATATGCTCATCAAGAACAGAAGGAGTATGGTGATTTTGAGAAGGCCTAACCCTTTCTGTTTCAACTTCATTCTGCTAAAATAAGGAATTTCTATCTCACTGAAAGGACGCACTCTTTAGTGAAATCCATTCTTAAAAAGCGTATCTTCGTAGGATCTTTTAGAACATGAAATTCAGCTCTTCTTACCTCATTCTTATTCTATGCCTGGGTTGGTTCCTTCCGGTTAGTGGACAAACGGAGTTTGGTACCAAACATGATTCCATCAATTGGGTAGATTCTAAAGGGATGAAGCAGGGAAAATTCAGAAAAACGGATAAGAACGGAAAGACGGTTTACGAAGGAACATTCAGAAATGATAAGCCTATAGGTACTTTCAAGTATTATGATGAAGATGGGGCGCTCACCGCAATATCATTATTTTCAAGAGATGGCAAATCGTGTAATACGACCATGTACCACCGCAATGGAAATGTTTGGGTAAAAGGAAAGTATAAGAGCCAGGAAAGGGACAGTGTGTGGACATTTTTCTCTTCCGATACCGTGCTCGTTTCAAGAGAAGCCTATGTGGGAGGAAAGAAGGAGGGTAAAAGTATTACCTATTTTGTCAATGGAAAAGTAGCTGAGGAATATACCTTTAAAGGAAATATTCAGGAAGGGCCCTGGAAACAATATGATTCAGACGGGACTTTAAAAGCAGAAGGGACCTATCTGAAGGGTTGTCTGGAAGGAATTGTAACTTATTATTGCCCTGCGGGGCAAAAGAGGATTGTAGCTAATTACCATAACTGCCTCCCGGACGGAAAATGGTTTTTTTATAAATGTGGAATTCTAAAGGAAGACCATATAGATGAGTTTAAAAATGGAAAACTGCTAGGGAAACCAAATATTGATATTGATAAGCTCATCAAAGACGGACTGGAAGAAAATAAAGAAAAGAATGAGCTTGAACATAACGGAGGACCACCGGTAAAGGGTGATAATGATGGGGACAACTAAAAAAGGTAAGGTACTGGTGGCGATGAGCGGTGGAATTGACAGCTCTGTTACTGCCATGATGCTTCATAAGGAAGGTTATGAAGTGATCGGTATTACGATGAAGACATGGGACTATGCCGGTGTAGGCGGGTCTAAAAAAGAAACCGGCTGTTGTAGTCTTGATTCTATAAATGATGCCAGGATCCTTGCGGTAAACCATGGCTTTCCTCATTTTATCCTGGATATCCGTGCTGAATTCGGAGATTATATAATCGACAACTTTGTGGAGGAATACCTCGCTGGAAGAACACCTAACCCATGCGTACTCTGTAATACCCATATTAAATGGGATGCGCTTCTGAAAAGGGCTGATCAGCTGGATTGTGAATTTATAGCTACCGGACACTATGCCCAAGTGAGACTGGAGAACGGGAGATACGTGGTTTCCAAAGGCCTTGATGAGAGTAAAGATCAAAGTTATGTGCTCTGGGGCCTTACTCAGGAAAGCCTTAAACGAACTATTTTTCCTCTGGGTAAGTTTCGGAAGTCGGAAATCAAACAGATGGCGATTGAGAGCGGGTATGAAGAGCTTGCCAAAAAGAGTGAGAGCTATGAAATATGTTTTGTCCCGGATAATGACTACCGGGCATTCCTCAAGCGGAAGGTGACCGACCTGGAAGAGCGTGTTGATGGAGGGTCGTTTGTACTTGCAGATGGTACAGTCGTTGGGAAGCATAAAGGTTACCCTTTTTATACAGTGGGTCAAAGGAAAGGTCTGGATATTGCTTTCGGGGAGCCTATGTTCGTGACTGAAATAAAGCCAGAGAGCAATACCGTTGTCCTTGGCAAAAAAGAGGAACTTGAGAAACAAAAGATGAGTGTAAGAAATTTTAACCTCATCAAGTACACAACTCTTCCCGAAGACTATGCTGCGCTTACCAGGATTCGTTATAAAGACGCAGGCATGATGGCTAATGTCAGTCACAACGGTGACAAGCTGGAAGTGCTGTTTCATGAAAAGGTGAGTGCAATCGCTCCCGGACAGAGCGCTGTATTCTACGAAGGAAATGACTTGGTTGGAGGAGGCTTTATCATCTAAGCTCAGACATGTGAGAAAACTTTTGGTTCTTATGCTCTTCGGTGTTGTGTTTTTCTTCTCCTGCAAGAAGGATAATGAACTCCATTTTGATATGGGCTATACCTATACCCCATCTGACGTTGGCAGGTATGTGATCTATGATGTTGATTCAGTGATTTATGATGGATTTACCAGAGATACGATCCGATTTAAATATCAGCTTAAAGAGTATGTAGAGTCTGTGTTTCCAGATAACGAGGGAAGGCCATCGCTTCGAATAGAAAGATATGTCCGGATGCATGACTCCGTTCACCCTTATGATTCCATTCCCTGGACGCTTAAAAATGTCTGGTACAGTACAAGAACAAGTACACATTATGAGCGGGTGGAGGATAATGTAAGATATGTGAAAATGATCTTTCCGGTAAATTCAACCCAGCCTACCTGGAACGGTAATGCCCAGAACACCATGGGAGATTGTGAATATCAATTCGGCCCTGTGAATCTGAAGCAGACCATTGGAAGCATGAGTTTTGACTCCACTGCTCAGGTCATTGAAAAGATTGATACTAACTTGCTTTACTACAAATCATATATTAATACCTATGCCAAAAATGTAGGACTTGTTTCCAGACAAGTCATAGATGTTACTGATAATAATATCGTAATAGGAGTTTCTGTTCTGAACAGGATCAAGAGTGGTGTAATCTGTAAGTCCACTATCAATAAATTCGGAAGACAATGAAACCTGCATTTCTGAAATCGGTTATTCTTCTTATTATAGGGGTATGTTTTATTGGTCCGTTTTCGTGGGGGCAGACTGTTTCAGTGGGCATTAGTCGTTATTGGATTCAGTTCAAGGATAAAAATAATTCACCCTATTCTGTTACCACTCCCTCGGCATTCCTGAGTGCCCGTTCTATTCAGCGCCGTCTTAATCAATCCATTCCGATTACATTTACAGACCTTCCGGTTAATCAAAGCTATGTAGATAGTGTTGCGGCTACCGGAGCGCATATTCATCTCCGGAGTAAATGGTTTAATGGGGTGGTGGTTAAAGTTACAGGCCAGGCTCAGTTAACCGCCATCACGAATCTGTCTTTTGTGGCTGGTTCACTTCCTGTAGGCGGAATAAAGCAGGCACCGGGTGCCGGTTCCTATGATAAATTCAGATCTGTTCCAATAGCTGATTCTCACAAACTTATTTCTTCTGATCCAACCCCAGCCAGTTTGAATTATGGCCCTTCATTAAATCAGATTAGCATGCTCAATGGAGTTTGCATGCATGACAAAGGTTATCAAGGACAGGGCATGGTCATAGCCATTCTGGATGCTGGGTTTCAGCATGTAGATACACTGAAGGCTTTTGACAGCCTGCGTGTCAACAATCAGATTCTCGGAACACATGATTTTGTGGATGAAAATGATTCTGTTTATGGAGCCGACCGCCACTTTCATGGCACCTGTGTATTATCTTGTATGGGAGGAAATATGCCGGGAAGCATTATCGGAACAGCCCCGAAGGCGAAATACTGGTTATTTATTACAGAAGATATAAATTCTGAATATGTTGTAGAAGAATATAACTGGGCAGCCGGTGCGGAGCGGGCTGATAGTGTAGGAGCTGATGTGATCAATACTTCACTGGGCTATACCACCTTTGATGATACTATCCTCAATCATAATTATGCCAGTATGAACGGGCACACCACTCCCTGTGCAAGGGCGGCTAATTTTGCATCGAACAAAGGGATAGCAGTGGTTTGTGCAGCAGGCAATATGGGCGGTACTGCATGGCATTATATAGGAACGCCTGCGGATGCCGATAGTGTACTGGCGGTTGGATCTGTGAACTCATCGGGTGTATATTCAAGTTTTAGTTCAGAGGGGCCTGGTTCAGGCGGAGATATTAAACCGGCAGTGGCATCGGAAGGGGAGGGGAGCATTGTTGCAGACTGGGCCAGCAATGGAATATTGGCTCAGAACGGAACTTCATTCGCTTCTCCAATTATGTGTGGAATGGTAGCATGCTTATGGCAGGCTCATCCCACATTAAGCAATACACAAATTCTACAAGCCATTGAGAAGAGCGCAACTCAATTCGCTCATCCGGATTCAATGTTAGGTTATGGTATTCCTGATTTCTGTCTGGCTAATTCCAGTCTGGGTATTCATGAAGTATCCGTAACTGACGGAGATTATCTATCGAACATTTTTCCTAACCCGTTTACAGGCTCGCTCCGGGTTATCTTCTGGTCTTCTCAAAGCCAGGATGTCGGGGTTACGCTCTCTGATCTTTGCGGAAGGGTGATCTACACAGAGACACACCGGGCTGCGGTGCAATCCTATAATAACTGGGTACTCTCCGGATTATCTCCCATTCCTGCGGGTTTGTATCTGCTTACTGTAAAGACCGGAAATGAAGTTTTTGTAAAGAAACTTGTAAAAGAGTAAGGAGCTTCTCTGCTGGGTTTAAAATCATTTCACATTAAAGGAGAGCAGTTTTTCTTCACCTATATAAGCTTCCAGCTTGTCATTTATTTTAACTGGCCCCACTCCTTCAGGTGTTCCGGTAAAGATCAGGTCTCCTTTTTTCAGAGTAATAAAACGGGAGACGTAGGCTATGATTTTATCGAATGAAAAGAGCAGATCACGAGTGTTCCCTTCTTGTACGGTTTTACCGTTAATATCCAGATGAAACCCGATCATTTCAGGTTTTGGAAGGTCTTCTTTGCGTTTGAATTCACCAAGCGGTGCAGAACCATCAAAGGCTTTGGCCATTTCCCAGGGTAGCCCTTTCTCTTTGCATCGGGCTTGAAGATCCCTGGCAGTGAAATCAATGCCTATTCCGATTTCATCATAGTATTTATGTGCGAATTTTTCCTCAATATTTCTCCCGACTTTATTGATTTTTAAGACGAGCTCCACTTCGTGATGAATTTCTTCTGAAAAATCGGGGATAAAGAATGGCTGGTTACGTATAATCAGAGCCGTATCCGGCTTCATAAAGAAGACAGGTTCTTTCGGCACTTCGCTCTTCATCTCTTTGGCATGTGCGGCATAATTCCGTCCGATACAAATGATTTTCATGGGACTTATTCTTTGGTGTTGAGGTTTTTTAGTTTTATCCGGGTAAGCACTTTCTTGGTATACAAAGGAAAATCTCCCTGTTGCATCCAGGCATAATAAGAAGGTTCTGCTTTTAGCACCTCTGCAACAGGTTTCCCTGTGTGTTTACCAAAATTAAAGACTTCTACACCTTTATCATTATATACAATTCGGCCTGCCAGATCCACATTTTTGGTGACCTTGGTAAAATCGTTCAAAGCCTTCATGTCATTAACTACTGGTATTGATTTATTTCCTGCTTTGTCGGTAAATTCTTTGTCTTTATAACGATCAATCTGCGCAAGAAAAACTTCGTAAGTTGCCTCAATATCAGCCAGGGCGCTGTGCGCATTGATGAGTTCTTTGCCGCAGTAGAATTGGTATGCTGCCTTGAGTGTCCGCTGTTCCATCTGATGGAAAATATTCTGCACATCTACACAATTCCTGTCTTCCAGATTAAACTCTATCTCCGCCCGCAGGAACTCTTCCATCAGCAACGGAATGTCAAACTTGTTGGAATTGTAACCGCCAAGGTCACAGTCTTTCAGAAATTCAGCCAGACTCTTTCCTATGGCTTTGAATGTCGGCGCATCGGCGACGTCTTTGTCGTATATCCCATGTACAAGTGAAGATTCAAGAGGAATTGGAATTCCGGGATTAATCCTTTTATCCTTGCACTCTTTGCTTCCGTCAGGCATGATCTTGACAATAGCGATTTCTACAATTCGATCACTGGCCACATTTACTCCTGTTGTTTCGAGGTCAAAAAAAGCAATCGGACGTTTTAAATTGAGTAGTTGCATACGGTTATAGGATATTAGTGAAGAGGAGAGGAACAGGAATATAAAAAAGCCACAAGGGAGAAGCCGTTGCACTTTTGAAACAGGTAGTGGTCACTTCGGATTGAGCAGCACATTTAAGGTGGTTTCAGGCTGGAAAGAGCCCAGGTCGAGGATTTGCAATGGGGTTGTAAAAGGTTTTGTTCCCGGGCAATCCACGCTCATCGTATATTTTCCGGGAGGAAGTGCCATCACATAATTCCCACTTCCGGGTGCCGGGGTATAGTTACCTACATGTTTGGAGTTAACCGCATTAGTAACCGTAATAATGGAATTGTTGGCCTTTTTCTTATTGGTGGAATCACCGATCATGATGTATCCGGTTACAATGGTATAACGAGGGTTCATTTCATCAAAGGTAATGCGGTAAATATCCAGGTCGCCCATTCCACCTTCTCTTGCTGAAGAGATATAACCATAGCGGTTATCTTTTGAAAAAGAGATGGATCGGTTATCCTGGCTGTCGTTTATCGGATACCCAAGATTTTTAGGTGCAGACCAGGCATTGGTTTCTTCGTTATAAACGGTTTTAAACAGATCGAATCCCCCCATGCTTGAATGTCCTTCAGAGGAGAAGAAAAGGGTTTTTCCATCAGAGGCCATAAACGGGAAGTCTTCCCTGTATTTGGTATTAATAATGGTAATAGGTTGAGGCACGGCCCAGTCGCCGGTAGGGAGCTTCTTAACCATATAGATATCCGTTCCTCCCTTTCCACCAGAGCGGTCGCTGGCGAAGAAAAAAATGTTTCCATCCGGGGAATAGGAACCAGAGGTTTCAAATCCCGAATTAATCACATCGCCCATTTTAACAGGCTTTGTAAAACTGGGAACTCCTTCCTTTTCTTTTCCGGGTTTGCTTTGGTAGAGATTCCCCACGTCTGTTATATTATCAATATAGACAATCATATTGGCCCCATCTGGTGCAAGCCCTACACACTGTTCATCAAATTGTCCGTTTACTACCGAGCCCAGATTTTTAGGCTTTAAAAAAGTTCCTCCTTTTACGGCAGAGACATAAATGTCGGAAGAATAGTATCCATCCACTTCAACGGAAGAAGCACCAACGTTTCCTTTTCTTCTGGAAGTAAATACCAGAAAGGATTCACTGCTGGTTGTGAATGGGTAATAGTCAGGATATTCGGAGTTCAGTTCTTTGAGATTTTCAAAGGTAACCTTGACAGGGAATTTAACAAGCTCTTTTCCATTGTAACAGGTTTCAATTTCGTGGTCAACCTTTTCTGCATCCTTGTCGCCAACCTTCTCTTTGTATTCCTTAAAGGCTTTAACAGCATCGTCAAACCGATTGGCATAGTGATATGCCCTACCCAGATCGAAAAGTGCATTCGGATCGTAGTGGGGTTGTTTGGTTACAAATTCAAGGTAGGGGATGGATTCTTTTTTATTGATATTGGTATTCAGATAGCACTGGGCGATCTTATAATTATAATCAATATTGTTCTTATCTTTTTTATAAAGAACCTTATAGACTTTAAGAGCCATACTGTAATTACCATGACGGAAATGCTCGTATGCATCTTCAGGATCAGGACCTGATTTAGAAGAGGTCTGTGCCTGTATAAACGAGCAGGCCATGAACAGGACTATAAAGCAATAATGTAGGGGCCCGATTCTGTATATCACGTGTGAAATAAGTGTCAAAATTGAAACCGATCGATTGTCATTTATTTAGAGATGTATTTGACACTAACATACTGATACTTCTCGAATTGAGCTTTGTTTTTCTCAGCGTCAGCCTGATAAGGAGGACCTTGAATAAGAGCAACCGGAGGAGTTACAAATTCCACCTTCGCAAGATCCATGTTCCTGGCTTTCATAACTTGGATGATGATATCCTTCATGTCAGCAGCCCGTTGGTTTGCAAGTCCTTTATTACCGTTAAATAAGGGAGTTGGAACCTGAGAAGCAGAGCCAGTGATTAAGAGCTTTACATTTCCTTTCAATACAACAGCTTGCAGAGAATCCATATACTTTACGAAGTCTGGATTTGTAAGTTCTACATTGTGTACGTTATAGGAGAAATAAATCCGGAATTCAGGTCCGTTATTATAAGTAACCTGTTTCTTTGGAGCCCCTACGTGGTCTTTATCGGTATGAGGTATGACTTTAACCGGAGTAACTTTTACTAAGGAAGAATCTTTTGGAGTGGTCTTCACTACATCCTCAGGAGAAGTTTTTTTCAGAATAATTCCATTCAGAAGCAAGGGTCTGTCATATTGAGTATAGTTAGCTCCGACAGGAATCCTGATCGTATCGGAAGACATCACTTTTCCATTCACCAAATAATTCAGATAATAGGTCTTACCGGTTTCCAGAATCATGGAATAACTACCGGTACGGTGAATGGGTTTGGTATTGGAAACCTGTTCCAGTGTACTGGAGTCTGTTGCGGTTATGAGGATATCCAGTGGAATTTCTGCTCCGTCGGCGGAGGAAACAATACCCTTGATTAGTGCCACAGCCTTTTCAGCAGGAGCTGAATCCTGGAACTTGATCATATAGATATCCTTGTCACCGAATCCTCCGGGTCGTGCAGAGGAGTAGTAGGCACGCTTTCCATCAGGGGTTGCTACATAAAAAATATCATCATCCGTTGTATTGATCGGGTATCCGATGTTCATGGGTTCAGACCATTTGTTCGAATCCGGGTTCAGGGTGGAGAAGAAGATGTCGAAGCCACCCATTGTTTTATGACCACGGGAGCTGAAGAACAGATCGACTTTATTCGGGTGAATAAAAGGGCTGTCCTCATCGTATTCTGTGTTAATGGTTGGACCCAGGTTGGTTGCTTTAGACCATTTTCCGTTCGGAAGTTTTACGCACTTGTAAATATCCCGTCCACCAAATCCTCCAGCCCGGTCGCTTACGAAATACAGTGTCGATCCGTCTGCCGTCATACAGGCATGGGTTTCCCAGGTCTTCGAATTGATATCACCACCAAGTGGTTCCGGATAACTCCAACTGTCACCATCCAGATGACTCAGGTAGATATCCCCTCCATTATCATCTTTATAAATGAATAATTGTTGTCCGTCGGCGGTAAGAGAAATGGAGGCTTCGTTCCCTCCTGTATTTACATTCGGACCAATACTCTTAGCTTCTGTCCAGGTGCCGTCGGGTTTTTTATAGGAAACGTAAATATCTTCGTAGTAAAGTCCATCGGGTCCCATTTCACCTCCGGTACTACCTGGTCTTCTGGATGTGAAGATGAGCATATTCTCATCCGCAGTAACCACTGGGCTATACTCCGGGTAGGTTGTATTGATCGAATCTCCAAGGTTGATGATGTCTACCTTGGTGGGAACACTGTAAAATTCTTTTCCGTTTTTACAGATTTCAATCCTGCGGTCTATGTCCCTGTTGAATTCTTTATTTTTTGGGCCTATAATTTCTTTGAATTTTGTAAAGTTTTCAATGGCCTCATCGAAGCGGTAGTTAAGGTGGTAGGCCTGACCAAGAAAATAATATGCATTATCAGGGGCTTTTTTCTCCCGGGGTTCCAGGTCGGTATAATTATGAGAGACATTCTGACAAGCTTTCTCCAGGTAATGTGTTGCTTTGTATTTTTCGGTAGAGGACTTCATGTAACAATAACCCAGTTTATAGTTAATGTTCGCATTGGTAGAGTCTATCGCATAAGCTTCCAGGAAATTTTTCAAAGCCTGAGTGAAGTTCTCCTCAATGATGAGATAATTCCCTTCCGTAAATTTTTCCCTATAAGTAGCCATATCCTGGGCACTCGAAACCTGGCTAAAAACACATAATAAAAACGAGAATCCGATTAGTAATCTTCTTGTCATAGGATTGATATTAAAGAACTTAAAATGAACTTCATGCAAAAATAGTTGATCGAATAAATAAGGCTCCTGGGCTAAGATTGAAATCAGCCAAAAATACGGACAAAAGTAAGATTAATTACCTAACAGCCATGGATTTTCTAATGCCATTCAAGATATTCTTATATTCTTTTATCATTTTACAGGAGCCCGAGGTCGATTTCAGGATTTATTTATTTTTTATCCTTTTCCTTCTCTTTATCCTTCGGTTTTAACTCTTCCGGAACCTTTATTTCCTCATTTTTCCCTGCCACTTTCCCATCCAGGCTCAGGATTTCGAACTCAATCCTCCTGTTCAGTGTCATACCAGCTCTGTTCCAGCTTCCATTGGGGTTTTTATTAATAGCAACCGGATCATGCGGGCCGAAACCAAGCGCTACGATACGTTCTTCGGCTATTCCTCCTTCTTTGATCAGGTACTCTTTCACAGATTCAGCTCTTTTTTGAGAAAGCTTCATATTCATCTCCTCCGCCCCCTGCAAGTCTGTGTGACCGTTAATTCGGACCGTGATCTTGGAATGTTTTTTCATAAGAGCTACGAGTTTGTCAAGCTCTGTCCTTGATTCAGGTTTAAGCTCAGCAGAACCGCTGGAAAAAAATACATTCTTAAGAGTAGTCCTCTCTCCAACACGGAGTGGCATCAGATCCACTGCCTTATGAATCACACGGTAGGAGCTGCTGTCTTTTACGTCGAGGTTCTCCGATTGAAAGAGATAGCCTTCTGCTTCATAAGCAATATTGTAATTCTTTCCGGGAGGCAGAATAAACAGGTATTTACCGGTGGAAGAGTTAGGGGTATATATTCCCACCACTTCTCCAGTAGCATTGTCTTTTACGGTAATGGTAGCCCCTTCGGGTACTCCTCCCATCAGGCTTGTAATTTCACCGGTATAAACAGCCAGTGGTGCTTCAGCTTTTTCGGGCAGGGTAAGCATGTAAATATCTTTTTCACCATTACCATCGCTGCGGAAAGAAGAGTAATAAGCTCTTTTATTGTCGGCGGTGGGGAAATAGAAAATGTCGTCATCTGTTGTATTTACCGGATAACCCATGTTAACAGGCTTAGACCAGTTTCCGCTGTCGTTGAGTGTGACATAAAAAATATCGAAGCCACCCATGCTGGAATGACCTTGTGAACTGAAGTAGAGTGTTACTCCATCAGGGTGCATAAATGGAGCATCATCATCGAAAGGGGTATTGATATTGGGTCCCATATTGATGGCTCGTCCCCAGGTTCCGTTAGGAAGCTTCCGGCTTTTATAAATATCCTTCCCTCCAAACCCCCCTTCTCTTTCGCTGGAAAAATAAAGGGTATTCCCGTCAGCGCTGACACTTACTGATCCTTCCCACTTATTGGAGTTAATATATTCATTCAGTTTTACCGGAGCACTCCATTTGTCACCCAGCAGATCGCTGGTATAAATATTTCCATCGCCATTATCATCACGGTACATAAAAAGTCTTTGTCCGTCAACGGAGATACCAATGGTTGCATCGTGTCCATCAGTATTGATAGGAGCTCCGAGGTTTTGTACATGTCCCCAGCCACTATCTGTCTTGGTGGCGGAGTAGATATCTTCGAAATACATATTGTCGCGGGTATCTATTTTTCCTCCGGTGGTCGTTGGTCTTCTGGAAGTAAAGAAAAGCTGGCTTTCATCCGCTGTCACCACCGGGGAGTATTCAGGATACTGGGTGTTTATACCTGGGCCTAAATTTTCAACTTTCATGTTAACCGGGGAAAGGATGAGGGTCTTTCCGTTCTTGCACCAGTCTTCAGCCTGACTGGTCAGCCTGGTCAGTTCAGCATCGGAAGGAGCTAGGAAGGTCCTGAATTTTTCGAAGGAAGCTAAAGCATCATCAAACTTATAGTTGAAGTGTTGGGCTTTCCCCAGATAAAACCAAGTGATCACCGGAGCATTTTTTTCTTTAAAAACACTTTCATCACATTTCGCCGAAACCCGCTTGCTTGCTTTTTCAAGATATTCCTGAGCACGAGGTTTTTCATTGGCTGAATTGAGATAACAAACACCAAGCTTATACAGCACATTGTAATTTCCGGTATCTCCATTGGATACAGTTTGGTAAACCGGAATGGCCATCGTAAAGAGATCCTTATTGAAGAGAGCTTCCGCTTCCTCGAACTTTTTTTTAAGTGCGGCGCTTTCTTTTTGCTGGCAGAATAAAGTGGTCGTGAATGCAGAGAGGAGAAGGAACAGATAAATTTTTTTCATCAGTTTGGATTGGGAGTTTAATGGTAATATCTTCTATCCCCTCTTAAAATGCTCTGTTCATATCAAATTGTTCCAGGTAATCGGCCACTCTTCTCACAAACTGTCCACCCAAAGATCCATCTACCACCCGGTGATCATAGGAGTGAGAGAGGAACATAAAGTGTCTGATGCCGATAAGGTCTCCGGAAGGTGTTTCAATAACCGCCGGCTTTTTCTTGATGACTCCAACAGCCATGATTGCAACCTGGGGCTGATTAATAATCGGGGTGCCCATGACATTACCAAAAGACCCGACATTTGAAATAGTATAGGTTCCTCCGGAAATATCATCCGGAACCAGTTTGTTGTTCCGTGCTCTGAAAGCGAGATCGTTTACAGCCTTGGTCAGTCCGGTCAGGTTCAGCTGATCAGCATCTTTGATGACGGGAACAATCAGATTTCCGCTTGGCAAAGCTGTTGCCATGCCAATATTGATATGTTTCCGTTTAATGATGGTCGTTCCATCCAGGGAGATATTAATCATCGGAAAGTCTTTGATGGCTTTCACCAGAGCTTCTATAAGGATAGGAGTAAAGGTGAGCTTTTCGCCTTCTCTTTTTTCGAAAGGTCCTTTGACTTTATCTCTCCAGAGCACCATATTGGTTACATCTGCTTCTACGAAGGAAGTAACATGAGGGGAGGTATGTTTGCTCATGACCATGTGGTCGGCAATGAGCTTACGCATCCGGTCCATTTCAATAATTTCATCTCCGGCACCTACTGAAATTGTGGGCTTGGCATGGGAGGAACCATTTGAGGTGCTTGGATTTTGAAAGGTCTTTTCAGGCTGGGTGGTTTTCCCTGCTCCGCCTTTGCCTTTCATAGGCAGATAAGCCAGGATATCATTCTTGGTCACCCTTCCCAGCAAACCGGTACCGGTTATAGATTCAAGTTCATGAATACTGATCCCTTCCTGTTTGGCAATACTTCGTACCAAGGGGGAATAGAATTTTCCGGATGCCCCTGATTTGACCATTTCCACTCCGGCGGACACGGGTGTTTTTTTTGCTTCTGCATGTACCGATTCTGATTTTACCGGAGCAGCAGCTGTATCTGTTGATTTGCCATTTACGCTAACTTCTGAGCTGATCATAGCCACCGCTTTTCCTACCTGTACGACATCCCCCTCTTTAAAAAGTATTTTTGTAAGAATGCCGGCATGAGGAGAAGGAATTTCAGAATCTACCTTGTCAGTCGCTATTTCCAGAACAGCCTCATCCATAGCTACTTTATCGCCTTCTTTCTTTAGCCACTTGATGATCGTTGCTTCTGCAACACTCTCACCCATTTTTGGCATGATCAATTCTAACTCTGACATCAGGAATAGATTTTTTTATATTGCTTCAAGAGAATTCAGTCAACAATTCGTTCAAGCAGGTATATATTTATGTGTTTGCAAAAATAAGGGATTATTTCCGAAAAACAACGATGCTTTTGAGGTGATTGACAGGCATTTACGGATTTTCTTTAATTTCGGCCAGTCCTATCCCCTGAAAAAGGAGTTTGGGTCTTTCTCAAGGGGCGAGTATGATTAACCGATTCGTATAATGAATTACAGAAAAATAGCTTTTTTGTCAGCCTTTTGTACCTCTGTTCTCGGAGCCCAAAATCTGGTGCCAAACCCCAGTTTCGAAGATTATTCCCAATGCCCTTTGATTATTACTCAATACAAACTGGAAGGACTGAATGATTGGTTTCAACCTACGATGGGAAGCGCCGATTATTACAATAGCTGTGCAAAGATGCCATGCAGTGTTCCCGAAAATATGCTTGGTAAACATGAACCCAGAACGGGTAAAGGATATGTAGGTATTATCTGTTATCTCAATGCCCATAAGATGAATGATTACCGGGAATATCTGGAAGTTCCTTTGAAAGAGAGAATGATCAAAGGTCACCGGTATTGTGTGCAGTTGCATGTGAGTCTGGCTCAGAGTTCAGAGTATACCACTTCTAATATAGATGTGCTTTTTAGCCGTTTCGTCGTGAAGAGTGAGGATGATAAAGTTCTGAAACAGATTCCACAGCTTCGTTACCAGGCTGATGAACCGATTCGGGAAGAAGGATTGTGGAAAGAGATTTCATGGATCTATACAGCTGAAGGCGGAGAGCGTTTTATGGTGATCGGGAATTTTAATAATGATAAACATACGGTTCATAAGATTGTTCCTAAGTCGGAGGATAACCCTTTTCCGGTGAGCCTGCCGGAAGCCTATTATTATATGGATGATGTTGGAGTGGTTGACCAGGTAAACCAACAGGATTCAACACTTTGTAATATAGATTTTACCCTTCCGCTCCAGGCCCGTGATTCGGTGGTGAAGAAAGACATCAAGCAGGAAGCTTTCGATGTAAACAAGAAATTTATTTTAAAGAATATATATTTCAATACCGATCAGGCGATGCTGCTCCCGGCGTCTGATATGGAGTTGGACAAACTGGCAGGTTTTTTAAAACAGCACCCGAAGCTGAAGCTTACGATTACAGGTCATACCGATAATCAAGGAACAGCAGAACACAACCGTTTACTTTCTCTTGCACGTGCAAAAGCAGTAGAGGGTTATCTCATAGATCATGGAATAGGAGAAGAACGGATTGAAAGTCTGGGGATGGGAATGACACAGCCTATCAGTTCGAATGACACAGAAGAAGGCAGGGCAGCAAATAGAAGAGTGGAGGTTGTTTTTCAATAATTCTTTGAGACATCACCGATCCGTGAATTGAACCTTGAATGGAAGCGTGTTTTATACTGGAGTTTCTGCTAATTTTTATAAAAACTGATGCAATCTTATTGCATTAAATCCCTCCAGTTATGATGATTTGATCTTTTTCCTAGACAAAATCTGCAATTCTTGTGAGGGTTTGGTCTTTTGCCCGACAATAGTTTCAGCTACTACTCCGATTTGGTCTTTTTGCTCGACAATAGTATCAATTCCTGCAACTGTTTGGACTTTTTGCTCAACAATAGTAGTAGTTCCTGCACGAAAAGTATAAACTCCTCCAGTAATTTGGACTTTTTGCTCGACAATAGTGGCAACTCCTGTAGCGACTTGGTCTTTTTGCTCGAACAAAGTAGAAATTCCTACTGGAGTTTGGTCTTTTTGCTCTGCAATTGTATAATTTCCTGCAGCAGTTTGGTCTTTTTGCTCGAACAAAGTAGAAATTTCTACTGGAGTTTGGTCTTTTTGCTCGAACAAAGTAGAAATTCCTGCAGGAGTTTGGCCTTTTTGCTCGAACATAGTATAAATTCCTTCAGGAGTTTGATCTTTTTGCCCTGTAGTAGTAGAAGTTCCTACTCAAGTTTTGAAAACCACACTACCCCAATCTGGAAAGATTCTTCCAAATAATGAGCAGATCGTTCCATGCTCTGTAGTCTTTGGCATAGACCATATTCAGCCTGCGAAGAGTCTCTGCATCGAGCTCTTTTACTTTGAAGATGGAGGCCGGACTCAGCACTCCGCTGCGGATGGAAGGAAGATGAGGACTTAGTTTGTCGGACCCGGTAGAATAACCGATCCATGATTTTCTACCAATCAGCACCGCTAAAATATTTCCAATAAATCCGAAAGGTTTTTTCTGAGCAAATATGAGAATGGGGGAAAGACAAGTTAAAGCTCCACAGAGCAAGAGGTCAAGCACCCGCTTTTTGCGTCTGTTGGCGGCTTTGGTGATGGAATTGATGTCAATGACATAGAGGTCGCCGGCGGTATCGATAGAATTACTTCCGATGATCGAAAAGCTTTCGGGTGGCGCAATCTTAAAGTCTGTTTCACCGGGGCCCAGTTCGAGCATCTGATCAATAATTTTCTGAGAACTGAGGTCTTTGGCACAAAAAATAACTTCGTCTATTTTATAGATGGAAATGATTTCCCGTAGCTGCTCAAATCTACCAATGTAATTTTCGGCTGTTTCAGAATGCCCGTTGGTTCCTACAAACCCAACGAAGCCGGTATTAACAGATGTTTGCTTGAGCAGCGCATTCACCCGGTTACACTCATCGGGTTCGCCGATGATAGCAATCCTCCGCAGAACAGAGGTGGCAAACGAAAAGCGTTTATATCGGATCAGGTTCATAAAGATCCGGATGAGGGTGAGACCGAGAAGTGCCCATCCCGATCCAATCAGAATAAGCGCTCGGGAGAAACGGTAGGCTTCCGGCAGAAGGGCGTAGACCATCAGAATAATTCCGGTACCTACCGCAACTCCCCGAAACAATTTCCAGAGTCTTACAGGCTTGTCATAGCCACCGCTTAAGTAAACGGTGAAAAGCCAAACGAAAACGTAGGAAGGGAAAGCTACGGAGATCAGACGGGAAGAATAATAATCACCTTCCGAATATTTGATGTAATGACCGTAATAATCTTTGATTAAAAACAAACCGACCAGGATCAAAGCCGCATCGAGGAAGGGGAGGAACATTTTCTGGATGAAACGGAAGATCAAAGCCGTGCCTGCTCTCAGATAGATGGCCATGTTGATGAGCAGAGAAAACATCTTTGCATTTTGCTGGGAAAAATGCTTCCGGGCAAAGATGATCATGGCATTGTAAAATACAAAGACATAATTCACACTCGATTTTTTAGTGCTTTCTCCTTTGTAATGGATAATCCTCGTTTCCGGGAAGTAATAATTTTTAAATCCTCCTTTGATAATACGATAAGAGAGGTCTATATCTTCCCCATACATAAAGAAATCCTCATCCAGAAGGCCCACCTTATCCAGGACTGATTTACGCATGAGCATAAATGCTCCGGAGAGTATCTCTATTTCACTGGTCGTGTTTTTATCCAGAAAACCCATATGATACCGGCCGAAGAGTCTTGACCGGGGAAAGATACTTGCCAGTCCAAATATTTTGCAGAAGGCTACCATGGGTGTGGGTAGTCCCCGCTTGGATTCAGGGAGGAAGTTTCCTTTTCCGTCAAGCATTTTAACACCTAGTCCCCCTGCTTCCGGGTGACTGTCCATAAAAGGAATGATTTTTTCGAACGTGTCTTCTTCCACAACAGTATCCGGATTGAGCAGTAGAAAGTATTCACCGGTAGCCATCTTCATGGCCTGATTGTTTGCGAAGGAGAAGCCCAGGTTTTTTTTATTGGCAATGACTCTTACTTCCGGAAATTTCTGCTGAAGCATGTGGATGGAGCCATCCACGGAATTGTTGTCTACTACAAATATTTCAGCAGTTATATTTTTGCAAGCCTTACGTACCGAATGGAGACATTGCTCGAGGAAATGCTCGACATTATAATTCACAATAATGATAGACAGTTTCATCAGGCTGGAAGAGAAATCAGGATGGGACTAACATTATTTAAGACTCAGTGAATTTGCATAGGGTGTACGGTTGATAATGGAACGCCCGAGGGTGACTTCATCTGCATATTCCAGTTCATCTCCGATAGAAATACCTCTTGCAATCGTCGAAATGCTTATCGGCTGATCTTTCAGCCTTCTGTAAATGTAAAAATTGGTGGTGTCTCCTTCCATTGTGGTGCTTAGGGCCATGATTACTTCCTTCACATTCCCGGTACCTGCTTTGGCCACTAGGCTTTCAATATTAAGATCACCAGGGCCTATGCCATCCATAGGGGAGATGATTCCACCCAGAACATGGTAGACCCCCCGAAACTGAGACGTGCCTTCAATGGCCATGACATCCCGGATGTCTTCCACAACACAAATGGTGCTATGATCCCGGTTGGGGTTAGCACATATTTCACAGATCTCCTGATCGGACACATTATGACAGGTGGTGCAATATTTCAGTTCATTCCGGAGCTTTATAAAAGCTTCACCGAAAGCCTGGACTTCTTTTTTGTCTTTTTTGAGCAGATGGAGGACAAAACGGAGTGCAGTCTTACGTCCAACACCAGGAAGCCCGGAAAACTCCGAAACGGCTTCTTCAATCAGGCGGGAAGAAAAATTCATATTTCAAAAGTACGAAAAATTACCCTCTGACAGACGGAATTGCAGGAGTGTCTTTCTTAACTCAAACATTCTCGTTATTTTTGAATTAAAATAACGCATGCACCTTCGGTTCCAAGTATTGCTTCCTGTAATCCTGATCTCTCTGCTGTCTTGTGGAAATGCAGAGAAAAAGAATGAATCCTCATCGCCGGTTACAACCTCTACTGCAACAGCCACTTCGGCAAACGCTAACGACTCCTTTCAGCCTGGAACAGTCATAAAAAGTGTAGCCTGCCAGTCGGTACCTGATCAAAGCTATGCACTCTACCTCCCCAAGAAATTTTCCTGGCAGCATAAATATCCCGTCGTATTTTTTTTCGATGCACATGCCCGGGGAAGCTTGCCGGTTTCTAAATATGCAGATCTAGCCGACCGGTATGGGTTTATCCTTGTTTGCTCCAATGATTCAAGAAATAGTCTCGATGCAGGCATGATCATCAATATCACTTCTAATTTTCTGAATGATGTGACCAAACGTTTTCCCGTAGATATGCTGAATATTTTTGCAGGAGGCTTTTCCGGTGGTTCGAGAGTAGCAATTGGCATCACCCTTCAGGATAACCGCATCAAAGGTGTCATAGCCAATTCTGCAGGTTTCCAGCCGGCAAGGGAGCCACTTGCCAAAGATGTTTGCTTTGTGGGACTGGTAGGCAATGAAGATTTTAACCTGAGTGAAATGAAGAATACCCAGGTATCTCTGAACGAGGCAGGAATCGTAAATGATCTTTTGATTTTTAATGGCAAACATGACTGGGCCCCGGCTTCGGATATGGACAAAGCATTCCTCCTCCTGACCCTCGAAGGCGTAAGGGCTAAACGGATGGAGAGGAACGACAGTATTATAGATGCCTCTTTCAATTCCGATGAAAAGGAAGCGGAGAAACTCCTTCGTGGGAATGCGAATGTGCTTACTAAATACGCCGCTTGTCACCTGATGAATCTCTATTATGCCGGAATCAAGCCGGTTGATAAATATGCGAGACTAGAAAAATCAATTAGCGGCCCCGATTATCAGGAGGCCCGGCATCATGAAAAGCAAGAAGCAGCGGCTGAGCAAGCCGAGCAACAACGATATGCAATGGCATTCCAGGAGAAGGATATGACCTGGTGGATGAATGAAATAAACCGCCTTAATGCAGAAGCCAGCTCCACTAAAAACAAAGACCGGGCCCAATACGACAAACGCCTGTTGGCCTATCTGAGCCTGGCTTCTTTTATGAGTACAAATTCCGCTTTGAAGCAGGATGCGCTTCCGCAGGCAGAAATTTTCCTCACCTTATATAAGATGGTGGATCCAACTAATTCCGAATGGGCCTATCTCTCTGCTTTTGTATGTATGAAAAAGAATGATGTCTCCGGCGCCCTCTCAAATCTCGATAAAGCGGTTGAACTCGGTTTTAATGACCTATACAGAATCAGGAGTCAACGGGAGTTTGAGCCTTTACAAAATGATCAGAAATTTAATGAGATCATCGCTAAGATAAAGCAGGACTAAGACGCTAGTCCTTTCAAGTGCTAAAAAATTATCCCTTATCCAACATCTTCGATTTCTCTTTGAGGAGCTTCAGCAAAAGATTCACTGTTTTGATATGTGTGCGAAAGGACAAACAAGCAAAACGTATGGTGAACTGACCATTGAGAATGGTGGATGAAATAAATACCCGGCCATCGGCCTGGATTTCCTGAACCAGTTTTTCATTGAAGGAATTGATCTCTTCCAGAGTCAGACCTTTTCTTTTTTTAGGGATATACCGATATATAACAACAGAGAGTTCGGGTTCGAGTCCTGTTTCGAATCCTATCTTCAGCAGTTCCTGTCTGAAATAACGGGCAAGAAGCATTTTCTCCTCAATAGCCGCACGAAAAGGTTTTAGACCATGAAGCTTTAAAGGTAACCAGAGCCGCAGGCCCCGGAAATGTTTGGTTAATTCGGGTGACAGATCAGCAGGGGAGAGCTCATCTTCATGAACGCCTACAGCATCCTGAAGATAGCTCGCAGAATATTGGTGAGCCCGGTGGAGGTCTTTTCCGTTCTTGACTAGAACGAGCCCTAGTCCATAGGGAAGGAACAAGCCTTTATGAGGATCCAGCACCACAGAATCACTGAGTTCGATTCCTTTGAGTTTTTGTTTCCCTTCCGGGCAGAGCATAAAAAAGCCACCATAGGCTGCATCGATATGGAACCAAAGATTATGTTCCTTCGCAATTCCCGAAATCTTTTCCAACGGATCAATGGCACCGGTATCTGTCGTTCCGGCGGAAGCAATAACCAGCCAGGGGTTAAGACCTTCAAGTCTATCGGTTGTAATCTGTGCTTCCAATGCAGAGGCATCCATTCGGTATTGATCATCCAATCCAACGAGCCGGATCACACTTTCTTCCAGGCCTGCAATACGGATTGCTTTGCGGATGCAATGATGAGCATGTACCGTTAGATAAATAACCCCTTTCTCTATTGTTCTCGCCTTAATCCCTTTAGCCTCCCTGGCTGTAACAATGGCGATGAGGTTTGCAATACTTCCTCCAGACGAAAGATTTCCTGCGGCTTCCGAAGGATAACCCACCACTTGAGCAACCCAGCGCAGGAGCATATTTTCGAGCCTGACCGCACCCGGAGAAGCGAAGTAGTAACCTGCATAACGGTTAGAGATATCAGCCATATAATCACCCAGTGCAGAGAAGTACAATCCTCCCCCGGGAATATAACCCAGATGGCCTCCAGAGGCAGGATTCAATCCAGGTGTATCCACATTTTTACGAAGCAGATTCAACGCATCGGAAATAGGGATCGGATGCTCTGATACCGGTGATTCGAGCAAAGCAATGCCTTTGTCAGCAGAAGAAACAAATGCCTTTGCCCGGTCAAGTGTTTTAAGAAAATCTTCCGTGTAGGCAATGACTTCCTTTCTGACCTGTTTACGTACTCCGGGGCTTGGGTCGAGCTCCAGAGAGGCAGACTCGAGTTCTTTGATTCGATGTATCATGCATCTAAATTGTGAAAAACTTTGTTCATAGCCTAATGATGCACCTTCAATTAAAGGCGTTTGATTTGACGTACTTTGTTTCTATTAATAAGCAATGTCTCCAGCATTAATTATAGGTTGTGTAATCCTTTACTCCCTCGTCCTCTTTGGGGTTACTTTTCTGACCACCCGAAAAGCGGATAATGCAAGTTACTTTGTAGGAAACCGTTCTTCCCGCTGGTACCTCGTTGCGTATGGAATGATCGGAGCTTCTCTCTCCGGAGTTACGTTCATGTCGGTACCAGGGGATGTAGGAAAAGGAGCCTTTTCCTATTTTCAGATGATCATGGGTTATATGGTGGGTTATGCGGTGATTGCTACCGTGTTACTTCCTTTATATTACCGTCTGAACCTGACTTCCATTTACACTTTCCTGAAGCAGCGACTAGGTGTTTTTTCCTATAAAACAGGTGCTTTTTTCTTTATCCTCTCCAGAGTGATCGGTGCTTCCTTCCGATTATACATTGTTGTAAATGTGCTCCAGATCTTTGTTTTTGATGCCTGGGGCGTGCCTTTCTGGGTGACGGTGCTTTCTTTTATTCTGATGATTCTGGCTTATACCTATAAAGGTGGAGTAAAAACAATTGTCTGGACAGATTCCCTTCAAACAACGTTCATGCTGCTTTCCCTGATCCTTTCTGTTATCCTGATCAGTAAGGAACTACATCTGGACATGAGCTCTCTGATTACAGGCATCCGGAAAAGTCCGATGTCTGATATTTTTATGGGCGACTGGCACTCCAAAGCATTCTTTCCCAAACAGTTTTTCGGTGGAATGTTTATAGCCATCGCGATGACCGGTTTAGATCAGGAGATGATGCAGAAAAACATCAGCTGCCGTAGCGCAGGGGAGGCAAAGAAGAATATGATAACCTTTAGTTTTATTCTTTTGATTGTAAATTTTGTCTTTCTCTGTCTCGGCATCTTGCTTTATCAATATGTCCAGGCAAAAGGACTGACCATTCCCGAACGCACCACCGATGATTTGTTTCCGACTATTGCACTGAAATTTCTTGGACCTGTATCCGCCTTGTTTTTTATCATTGGCCTGATCTCTGCTGCCTATCCCAGTGCCGATGGAGCACTTACTGCCTTAACGGCCTCCTTCTGTATTGACTTCCTGGGTTTTGAAGAAAGAAAGGATTGGGATGAAAAGCGCAAGACTCAAATCCGTCACCTGGTGCATATTGGTTTTGCCTTGCTTCTGCTGATTGTCATCGTAGTGTTCCGCATGATCAATAGCGAAGCGGTTGTCAAACAATTGTTCCGCGTTGCCAATTATACGTACGGTCCTTTGCTTGGATTATTTATGTTTGGAATTCTAACCAAACGGAATGTGAAAGACAAATTCGTTCCGCTGGTGTGTCTGGCAGCACCAATTATCTGTTATGTGATTGACTTGAATTCAAAAGAATGGATGGGCGGATATCAGTTCGGGAATGAACTCCTTATCCTGAATGGACTGCTGACCTTTAAAGGGTTGTGGTTCATCTCCAGGAAAGCGATTCTTTAACTTACAGACTTCGCCTGCTGTAACTATTTTTTCCTCACCACATTCAACCCGTCCCGTATAGGGAAAATGACATTTTCCACACGTGGATCGTTTTTCACCTTATCGTTATAAGCCAGGATACCTTTGGTATCAATATCGGCTGGAGCCGGAACAGTCAGAATTTTACCACTCCAAAGCACATTATCGGCAATGATAAACCCACCTGGGCGGACCTTGTCAAACACCAGATCGAAGTAGGTACTGTAATTTTCTTTATCAGCATCAATGAATACAAGATCGAAAGTCTCCTTCAGGTTGTGGATAATTTCCAATGCGTTACCAATATGATATTTTATTTTATCGTCCATCCCGGCCTCAGCAATATATTTTCGAACCATGGATTCAAGTTCTTCATTGATGTCTATGGTATGCAGGATTCCTCCGGGAGCCAATCCTTCTGCCAGGCAGAGTGCTGAATAACCGGTATAGGTTCCGATTTCGAGAATTCGTTTCGGTTGAATCATATGGGAAATCATACTCAATACCCTTCCCTGCAGATGACCGCTAAGCATCCGCGGATTCAGGATTTTAGAATAGGTTTCCCTGTTCAGTCTGTTTAAAAGGTTTGTTTCGGGGCTGGTATGATCGCATACGTAAGTGTCGATCTGTGGGTCCAGGAATTCCATATGGTCAGCGTTTTTTTTGGGAATGTTTTTTTGAATAGAGTAACATGCTCAGTTTATCAGCATCGAATATTTCCCTGGCTACATCCAGGATTTGGGCAGCGGGGATCTGTTTGATTTTCTTAAGCCAGGCAGAGAGAGAAAGTGTTCGGTCGAAGACGAGTATGTTTTTTGCATTGCTAAGCACATTGCTCATACTGCTTTCCTGAGAAATAGCTATCTGGCCGCAAATCTGTTCTTTAGCAGCATGGAGCTGTAGGGGTGTCAGCTTATTAGCAGTAAGCTTTTTCATTTCCTTATGCACCAGAGAAAGTGTTTGTTCCAGATAAGCCGGGTCGGTGCCAAAATAAATACTGAAAATACCATCATCCGAATAGGAGGTATAGTTTGATTCAAGCTGATAGGTAATCCCATACTTTTCGCGTATCCCAAGGTTTAGCCTGGAATTCCATGCAGGACCACCCAACATATTATTCAACAGGATCAGTGCGATCCTGTTCTTATGACCTGCCGCATAAGCCTGATTTCCCAGGAGACAATGAGCCTGGTGTGTGCTGCGGGGAGTCTGAATGCTGGAAGGTTTATAATCCGTAAAAGGTTTTCGGAGAATGGTTTGTGTTTCTGATCCAAACCGACCGAGGTATTTATCGCACAGTTGTTTCAGCCTCCGTTCAGAGATATTTCCGGAACTACTGAATACTACATTTCTCCCTTTGTAATTCGCCTGAACAAACTGTTTCATGGAATCACGGTCTTGCTTCCTCATACTACCCGCTTCACCGAGTATATTCCGGCCGAGGGGATGATGTCGGAAGACCTGGGCTTCAAAATCATCATGAATTTGTTCGGAAGGGCTGTCCTTATAAGATTGAATTTCGTCAAAGATCACCTCTTTTTCCTTGGCAATTTCTTTTTCCGGAAAACGGGAATTCTGGGTGATATCTGCAAGAAGTTCGATGGCTCTTTCCAGATAAGCCGCACCACAGGATACATAAACGCAGGTCTCTTCCTTCGTAGTATAAGCATTCAGTTCACCACCAACTGAATCAATGCTGTTAAGTATATCCAGGTTTGATTTAGTCCGGGTACCCTTAAAAATGCAGTGTTCAATGAGATGGGCGAGTCCGGTATTATCTTCTAGCTCATCCCTCGTACCAGCATTGATCATCAGTGCACAATGAACAATGCTGCCTTTGGCGGGAGCGTGTATAACCCTTACTCCGTTTTTCAATTCAAATCGCACCGGTACAATGTCCATCAGGCCTTTTCTTTACCTGGTAAAGGTATAGAAATATATACCCCAAAATGACAGGTCAGGTTGCCTCCTTTGCATTGGGAACAGCGATCCTTGGAGGGATGGACTGCGGAAAGCGTTGCTTTTCAACACACAAGGGTTTATAAGTTAACCCGGAAGCAGGAGCAAGAGCCTCTATTTTTATTGAATTTAGAGCAGGTAATGTATAGCGTGCTGAAAGTGTGTGTGTAATGAAAACAATCTCCCACCTGAGGAATGGATATCAAATAATGAGAAGAAACTCAATTATTCTCTTTTTAACCTGCTGTTTTGTGCAAAGCGCTTTCGCGCAGAAGCACAAGAAACCTACTCGTCCTCAGGAAAATTACCCTGGGGCTGCAGAGTATTATTACGAGCAGGGAGAGTATTTAAAGGCGCTTCCCTATTATAAAAAAGCCCTGGAAACAGATTCGTTGAATGCATACCTGATTTATAAACTTGGAATTTGTTACCTGCACAAGAATGATGAAAAGGAACAATCCCTGTTCCTGATAGACAAAGCTTGTAAGATTACCCCCGATCTGGAAGGTGCGAAACTTTATCTCGCAATGGCCTATCACCTGAACGACCGGTATGATGGAGCAATCCGATATTTCAACATGTATCTGATGGATGCCCCGATAGACCAAAATAAGAAGCTCGCCGCCAGGTATATTGAATATTGCGAAAACGCCAAGCAACTCATTAAGATACCGACAAGGACACAGATCACCAATCTGGCTGTACCCCTGAATACTGTAGGGTCTGAATATGCTCCACTCATTTCTCCCGACGGTATGACCATGATCTATACTTATAAGGGTGAAAATAGTCTGGGTGGATTGTTGGATGAGAACCTCAATCCGGATGAGAATGGAGACTATAATGAGGATATTCTGATTTCACATCGCTCCGGTAATACCTGGGATGCACCGGTGAGCATCAGCAATAATATCAATACGAAGGGAGCAGAAATAGGTCTGGCCATCTCCGCAGATGGTAAAACACTTTATCTGTATAAAAAGATTTCAAAAGACAAAGGAGGAATCTACTCCAGTAAATGGAATGGTACAGAGTGGTCTGTACCCGAAGCACTGGGTCCGAATATCAATTCAAAAGGTTCATGGGAGGGAAGCTGCTCTGTGTCATCCGACGGTCAGTCTCTTTATTTTACAAGCACCCGTAAAGGAGGTTTTGGAGGCCGTGACCTTTATATCTCCAGGCTTCAGGCGGATGGAACCTGGGGGGCGGCACAGAATTTAGGTCCGGAAATAAATACGAAGTATGATGAAGATAGTCCCTTTATTTGCCCGGATGGTAATCTCTTCTTCAGTTCTAAAGGACTGAACAGTATGGGTGGATATGATATTTTCTATGCGGTCAGGCGTGATTCCGGTTGGGCTAAACCATTGAACATGGGTTTCCCTTTGAACAGCACAGATGATGATAAGTATTATGTGACTACTGCCAGAGGGGATACCGGTTATTTCTCTTCCGGAAGAAAAGGGACTATGGGCGATCAGGATCTATTCATGGCTACTTCCGGTTCTTATCAACCGATCGAGAGTAAAGCCATCATCTCCGCAGAACCGATCGTGGCCAAACAAAGTCCTCCTGTGGAGCCCGTCACCGTTAAACAGGTCACACCAAGGGACTCCATTAAACCCGCCGATACTACCAGGGTCCATCCAGTCGCAACTGCTATTGCAACCGATACTATACCCAAAACAACATTAACAACTGCAACGGATACTATACACAAAACCTCATCAGCAACTGTAACGGATACTATACCTAAAACCTCGCCAGCAACGGTAATCGCAACTCCACCTGCAACGGGTTTCCCTTGCATGTCGGATAGCCTCATCAACCTGACCTGGTTCGTTGGAAAAAATCTGGATGACAAAGCCATTTATTCAAAACTGATTGAAACAGCTGGAAAGATTTGTGCAGAAGGTTTGACCTTTACCGTTCAGATCGGAGCTTACCGTCATCCTGAAAATTTTAAACATCTGAACCTTCGTTCCCTTGAACCCCCTCCTGCAGTTGCGAAACCCTATCCCGACGGTATTACCCGTTTTACTATGGGCGAATTCAAGACCTTTGGGGAAGCAGAAGCATTCCGTCAAACGATCGTCCATTTGAATACCAAGGACGCCTGGATCACAGCAACCTACAAAGGAGAACGGAAGCTGCTGGGTGAATGTATTGCTAATAACTTCTGGGGAAAAGCAATTAAATAGAGATTTTTCTGCCTGCAGAGCTTGATCGCCGTTGCAATCTTTTTTCAGCCTTTCTTCCTCTCCAATTTCCATCTGTACCAAGGTCTATCCATTCTGGATTTCCTGCACTACTTTTAAACGAACAAATATTGGACCTCTATGAAAACATTCAAGATACTTGCCTGCCTGATTCTTGTTAGTTCTGTTAAGATATTATCTTCACAGGAACTGAAATCACCACCTCCAGGTGGAAATAAAAAAGCGGTTGTTGGAGAACAGATCGGGATAACCGACGTAACCATCCATTACGACCGGCCAGGAGTTAAAGGGCGGGAAGGGCATATCTATGGCACGGGTATAGTCCCCAAAGGTTTTTCGGATATGCGTCCTTTTGGAACTTCCAAGTCAGCACCCTGGAGAGCCGGAGCAAATGAGAACACAACCATTGAATTTTCAACCGATGTAAAGGTGGAAGGCAAAGACCTTCCAGCAGGGAGATACGGATTCTTCATTGCTTATGATTCACTGGAATGTACCTTGATCTTTAATAAGAACAGCACCTCCTGGGGTAACTATTTCTATAACGATAAGGACGATGCTCTCCGTGTAAAGGTAAAGCCGGTTCACCTGAACAAAAGTGTGGAATGGCTCAACTATCATTTTTCTGATGAAGGAGAAAGTGTGGCAACCATAGTGATGGAGTGGGAAAAACTGCAGATTCCATTTAAGGTGGAAGTGGATCTTGTCAAAACAGAAATAACAGATTTCAGGCTGGAATTAGCAAGCGGTAAAGGCTTTTCCTGGCAGGCATTGATGCAGGGCGCTTATTTCTGTGCGGAACATAATACGAACCTGGAAGAAGGACTGAGCTGGTCAGATCGTTCTCTGTTAGGAGAGCGGAACTTCCAAACGCTGAGTTGCCGTTCCGTCCTGCTCGAAAAAACGGGAAAAAAGGCATCATCCGATTCGGCTATGAAAGAAGCTCTGCCTCTGGGCTCTATGACAGATCTGCATCAATATGGAAGAACCCTGATCACTATGAAAAAACCTGCTGAAGCATTAGCTGTGTTTCAAATGAATGCCAAAAAGCATCCTAAGGAATTCACTACTTATATTGGCCTTGCCAGGGGTTACTCTGCAACCGGTGATTATAAAAATGCCCTCGTCAATGCTAAAGCAGGTCTCCTGCTGGCCCCGGATGCAGGGAACAAATCAAATGTAGAAGGGATGATCAGGAAGCTGGAAGCCGGAAAGGACGTTAATTAAAATTATAAGAGGCCCCAATACCGAGGGTAAAGAATAGGTCAGTAAGGTCTTCGTTGGATGATCCGTGGTAGCTTACATGATTCAGACCGAAGCTTGGGCTGAGGAAGAATGAATAATTTCCATGATTATAGGTAGGAGTGAACCCGAAGGAGAATGTGTATCCGGGTGTGTTCGCTGTTCCGCTTGGTGCATAGGTTCCGTCATAGGCATGAAGATCATGGAAAAAGATTCCGCAATTCATATTTACATCCAGAGCGAACTGATTTTTCCTGAATAACTCAAAGCCGGCGAAAGCAGGAAAAAGATAATTGGATCCAAAGGTTTTGACCTGATTTTTTACCACTGCGCCGGTTGCCAGAGTAGAATCCTGAGATCCTGAAGTGCGGGTGAGTGAAGGAACATGAAAGGAAACATAAGAAAACCCCAGCCCGAACTTGAATCGCTTGATTCGGTATCCAACCATAAGTTCAACAGGCACGGCATAACCGTTTCCGAGAAAATCATCTACGTTATTCATTCCTGATGGGCCCCCATTCACCACTTCACTGGTGTAAGTAGAGTTGACAAAACTGATCCCTGAAGATATCCTCAGAAATAAACCACGATCAGAAGCAGCATGACCTGAACTGTCATTTTGAGAAAATGCAGGAATGGAAGAGTGGAGTAGAAAGAAATAAAGAAATACTCCGATCGTAATGAGTCCTCTTTTCATACTGTTTAAATAAGAGAATATTTTCAATTTACTAATTTGTAGAGAGCTGTAATTGCACAGGTACCTATTTCTTCTTTGCTTTATTCAAATCCTTTAGCACACTGGCAGCTTTCGCTTTATAGGCTCCTGATCCGTTATTGATTTCATCAAGCAAAGGTTTAGCTTGTGCAGTGTTGTTCTCTTTAATGAGCGCAAGTGCTTTATACCATTTGGAAGCTTCCCCAAAGGAGGCATCCTCTGAAACCAGAACCCGATCGAAATTATCTATGGCATGTTTCGTATCCGGTGTTGCTAGGCTAAGATATGAAACACCTGCGTAGAATAAGGCTTTCGTATTACCAGGATCAGTGAGGAGTATTTTAGTGAATTTGTCAACCGCTCCCTGGAAATCTTTGGCCAGATAAGCTTTCATGGCCTCGTCAATGGGGGTATTTGCTGTTGAGATGTTGGCACTGTTTGTTGTATTGGAGAGGCTAAAATATCCGCCTGTTGCAGTGGTTACTTTGGCAACAGAACCGGTACCCTGGCCTCCGTTAACCGTGCTAATTTCCTTGTTGTTCCGATAATCTAAAGAAGTACTACCCAGCGTAGTTGTAATTTGATTAGCATTCGTTGTTTTGGTAGTAATGAGTGAAGTGACCGAATCGGCCATGGTTATCTGCCTCTCCTTGTTTTTTTCTTCGGATTTTTCCACGATCAGCTTTCTATTCTGGTCAGGCCCGGCGTCCTTTTTCGGGGCATCTTTAGCTGCTTCGGGCGACTGGTAAGTATAGTTGTCAGTCTTGCTCTGATCATCAGCAGCTTGTTTTTTAGCTGCTTTAGATCCTGCTTTGTTTGCATTCTTCGCAGCAGGAGCTTCAGCAACATGTTCACTGTTAGTGGTGGCCTTGTTTAAATTGTCAGTTTCGATGGTTTTGTCCTGGGTCTTACTTTCACTTTCACTCCGAGCGTTCATCTTGCCTGATTCATCTTTTTCTTTTTCTTGTTTGAAAGCAGCAACAGGTTCTGACGCAGGTGCAGGGGTTGTTTTCTGTTCACGGAAAGGAGTCTTTGCATCGTCTTGTCTCAGACTCTCTTCATCCGGAACAGCTTTAGCTCCTGACACTGGCGATGGGGGAAGAGTCAAGACCTGAGCAGTCATATCGCCACCTTGTGCAGGATTACGGGAATTTGATGAGGTCCAGTTATAAACCGGTTTGGATTCTCCGGTTTCATTCCGCTCCGTTGCATTTTCGGTTTTCTTTTCCGGAGTTTCATTGGCTGGAAAAGGTTCGAAATGTTTATAAAATGTTTCATCATCAGAGGTTACGAGTCCATTTTTCGTAGTGTCTGCTTTCTCCGCTGAACTATTCTGGGAAAGGTTGGCTTTCTTTTCGAAATCACCCATCGTATATTTCAGTACCACAAAGCTTCCGGTGAGCAGGACAATAATTGCGGCAATAGTGATCCTGGTGTTGAAGTATAAGGGGCGAATCCTTCCTCCGGAGCCTTTCTTGTTTTCTTCATCCTGTGTTCCAGTGAGCGGCAACGCAGCCATTACTTTAGAGCGGTCTTTGACGAGTTCGAGTCCCTCTATGGCTTCAGAACAGAATGCACAGTCCAGCAGATGTTTTTCCACAATATGACTCTCAGACGGAAGTAATTTCCCGTCTAGGTAATCATACATTGCTTGCTCGGTGAGACAAGCTGTATGGGGGTCGAAGAGTGTTGTTCCCTTACCGTTCATCTTGTTGTTGCATAAATAATTTCAAATTCCTTTTCCCGTTCTGTATATAACTTTTCACATCATGCAGGCTATATCCGGTGAGGTCGGCAATTTCACGGTAACTCTTTTCCTTCATATAAAATAATTCCACACAAACTTTTTGTCCTTCATTAAGCTGTTGTATTCCCGTCTCCAGTTTGTCGAGCTGAAGTTCTTTCTCCAGTACAGGATTATGATGCAGTTCAAATCCCGATTCCATATCCGGTTTCAGGTCTTTTTTTAACTCTTTCTGATTTTTTAGCAGACTTTGGTTACTTCTCAGATGCATCAAACAGTGGTTTTTAGCCACAGAAAAAAGCCATCCTTTGAAGTTCCCGACTTCATGCTTAAGCAGATCGGTAAGGAGGCGTTCGAAGATATGGCTTTGAAGGTCTTTAGCTTTGTCTTCGTCCCGAAGATATTTCATACAAACACCAAAAACAAGGTGCATATAACGCCTGAATAACTCCCCAACACAAATGTTTTCTCCGGTTTCTTTATACTTCGATACCAGTTCGGCATCGGATAAATTCCTTATATGTGAGGAGAGGAGGACCACTTTGGTAAAGATAGAGAAAATACTTGCTTTTCCGTTGCAACTATAACCTCAAAAGCAGTCTTCTACTGCACCTTCCAGATTAACACACTTCGGTCATCTCCGGCAGAAACCAGGCAGTCAGGATGCTCAGACCATAAGAGGGTATTGACAGAATTTACATGACCTGCATTTCGTTCTTTATCGATCCGGGTCTGCAGTGCGAATGTTCCCGCATCCCAGATCTTGATTGTTTTATCACGGCTTGCACTTGCAAACAGCCGGCTATCTGGGCTGAAAAGGATTTTGTAGATCGCAAAATTATGAGCTGGAACAGAAAGCAGATTGTGAAATTCACGTTCCAGTTCCCAAACCTTCAGATAGGCATCCTTGCCACCGCTGATCAGCATTTTTCCGGAGGGATGATAACGAACCGCGTTTGCAGAGAATTCATGCGCTTTAAACCGCCTTTTTATCTCGAGAGAAGTGGGTTCCAGAAACACAAGGTCTCCATCTCCGGAGGCAACAACCATTTCTGTTTCCTCTGCGTTGAGATCCATCTGCCGGAGCTTGGCATCACTGAGCTTTCTGATCTTTGTCACCGAGCCCGACTCCAATAAGCAGAGGGCCAATGTTCCATCGCCTGCCAGCGTATAAAAGGACTTGTGCAACATCGAATAACGGATGTCAAAAACAGGAGCAGTATGATGACGCAGCACTTTACGCTCTGTGTTGGTTACCAGATCTATCAAATGAACAGCGCCGGAAGAGGTTCCGGATATCAGAAGGCTATATTCAGGTACATAACAAATACTGTAAACAGGGGAGGGGAAACGAGCCAGGAAAGGAAGATTCTGGTAGGTGTTCAGATCCCAGGCAGTAATCAGTTTATCACTCCCTCCAGTGAATACCATCCCTGCCTTTGGCCCTTTTTCAAGAGCATAAATGGCCCCTTGGTGCCCTTTTAAGGTCGAAAGCAGGCTTATTGAAGGATTCATGGGTTGAAATTAAGCAATTATGGTCTGGTTTAAATAGTTTAGTTTTACGGCCTGTTCGGCTGTCACATTGGCAGACTCGAAGGATGGTACAGGGTTTGACTACGTAATCCCAATTAGTTTGAAATTTTCACATAAAAACGAACAATACAGAATCCAATGAAACACAGTGCAAGAATACTCGGAGCCTTACTTCTTATTATGACTAGCTTCTTTCTAAATGGCTGTAGCTACAATAATTTCAAAAGAATGGACGTAGGCGTCCAGACCAGCTGGCATAATCTGGAGAGTCAGTACCAGCGTCGGACTGATCTTATTCCTAACCTTGTTGCGGTAGTTCAGAATTATGCTGATTTTGAAAAATCTACATTAACCGGTGTTGTGGAAGCCAGGGCAAAGGCCACTCAAGTAACTATTGATCCAAGCAAACTGGATGCTGAATCCATGAAGAAATATCAGGCAGCACAGGGCGCAGTGAGTTCTTCCCTCGGCAGACTGCTTGCTGTCGCAGAAAACTATCCGAACCTTAAGGCCAATGAAAATTTCAGGGATCTTCAGACTCAGATTGAAGGAACCGAGAACAGAATCAATACTGCTCGTAATGATTTTAATGCGGCTGTAGGTGAATACAATACTGCTATACAGCTTTTCCCTGGAAATATCACGGCCAAAATGTTTGGTTTCAAGGAAAAGGCATTCTTTGAGATGAAAGAAGGTGCTGATCAGGCACCGGATGTTAAACAGCTCTTTAAGAAGTAAATTTATGGAAGAAAAGAAAGCCCGTGATTTTTTCACTGAAAAGGAAAAACTGGAAATCCGGGATGCTATTATAGCCGCTGAGACTCATACTTCAGGGGAAATTCGGGTGCATGTAGAGAATCATTGTAAGGAAGATGCAGTGAAACATGCAGAAAAGATATTCGCCAAGCTTAAGATGCATAATACAGCAGAGCGGAATGGTGTACTCTTCTTTCTGGCAGTGCTCGACCGCACCTTCGTTATCTACGGAGATGCAGGAATCAATTCCAAAGTTCCTGATGATTTTTGGGATTCCGTCAGAGATCATATGCTTCCTTTCTTCAAACAGAAACTATTTACCCGCGGACTTTGTGAGGGTATAAAACTGGCCGGAGACAAACTCCGGGAACATTTTCCACATAGGAAAGATGACAAGGATGAATTATCAAACGACGTAAGCTTTTCCTGAAGATGCAAAAACTTTTCAAGTGGAGGATTCTGTTCTTCCTTACCCTTTTCTTAGCAGGCACTGCTTCGGTATATGCTGTTGATAATATTCCTGAACGCCCGGATCCTCCTCATCTGGTCAATATCCTTTCTTCAAAAGGGCCTTCGCTCATCTCTCCTTCTGATGCAGCGGCTTTGGAAGCTAAACTTGTTGATTTCTCTAATAGAACATCTAACCAGATTTGTGTCGTCATTGTAGACGACTTCAAAGGGATGGAGCCTAATGACTTTACGACCCGTCTTTTCAGGAAATGGCAGGTTGGTCAGGCAAAATTGAATAACGGGGTTGTGATAGCAATCCATCCGAAGACCAGCACTGAAAAAGGAGAAGTTTACATCGTCACCGGGAATGGTCTGGAAGGGGCTATTCCTGATATCACCTGCAGGCAGATTGAAGAAAATGAAATGATTCCCCTGTTCAAAACCGGTAACTATGCGGAGGGAATAAATGCAGGCGTTAATACACTGATGTCGCTTGCACAAGGAGAATTTAATAAAGATACATACGCCAAAAAAGTTGGGCCCTCTGGTTTTGCAAAAAATAAGGTTGCAATCATTGTCATTATAATCCTTGCTATTTTCTTCTTCCTTGTCAGAGGAGGAGGTGGAGGAGGAGGTGGCGGGTACTGGATAGGTGGTGGAGGATTTGGTGGTGGAGGTGGATTTGGAGGAGGCGGAGGATTCGGTGGAGGAGGCGGAGGTTTTGGCGGCTTCGGTGGAGGTAGTTCCGGCGGCGGCGGTGCGGGTGGAAGCTGGTGATAAAGAATCTGCAAGTGCAACTAAATTACCTTGGCAGGCTTCAAAATATACAAGTGCAAGAATGACTAAATACGGTAAGTGGCTTGGTGGAACACTGGGCTGGGCCTTTGGGGGCCCTGTCGGTGCTCTTCTGGGTTTTGCGATTGGAGCGGTGATTGATACTGCAGAATTCGAAGTGCAGACCATGAATGGAGGAGCCCAAAACATGCGTAGGCCTCCTTCTACATCAGGCGATTTCAGTGTAAGCCTGCTGGTACTCTCAGCTGCCGTGATGAAGGCTGATGGACGACCGATGAAATCGGAGCTAGAGTATATCCGTAATTTTTTCGTGACTCAGTTCGGAGAATCCAAAGCGACCCAGGATATGCTGGTGCTCAAAGACCTTCTCAAGAAAGAAATTCCCCTTCTTCAGGTTTGCACACAGATAAGACAGTTTATGCCCCTTCCTCAGCGGCTTCAACTTCTTCATTACTTGTTCGGTATTGCTAAAGCTGATGGATTCGTGGATAAGCGGGAAGTGGAGGTAATCTATACCATTTCCTCCTATCTGGGTATTGCTGACCCAGAGTTCAATTCGCTAAAGGCAATGTATTTCAGAGATGTTAACAGCGATTATAAAATACTGGAATCAGAGGCTTCAGCCAGTAATGATGAAATCAAAAAAGCATACCGAAAAATGGCTTTAAAATATCACCCCGACAAAGTAAGCCAGCTGGGAGAAGAATTGCAAAAAGGTGCGAAAGAAAAATTCCTGAAAGTACAGCAGGCTTACGATAATATCAGGAAACAAAGGGGATTCTGATTATTCAGGCAATGATGACCCTTCAAGTTAGTTGCTAAGTGGTATTGGCACACAGTTTACAGGAAAGCTTACGGATTTTTTGAATTCAAGTCCATATTGAAAAATATCTTCATCATCCTCCGGGTAGTGCCAGTCAAGACTCACCTTCTTCCCAGATTGATGTATACGATCGAGTGATTTCAACATCTCCTGAAATACCTTTTTGGAGGAAGAGTTCTGATGATTTAGTTGAAAAACAAACACACTTTCGGGATTGGATTGCTCCGCATATTCATCCAGCCATTTAAGTACAGGCACATAAAACCAATACGGATTATTTGGTAAGGAGTTTCCTCTGATCTCAAAAGCATTATTTTTCGGATCCAGGAGCACCAGAGGGGTCTGAAAGGTTTGCTCTATATAAAGTTTTTGCATGGAGAAGGATTCAATAGCAATGTAGTGAAAATATCATTCACATCTTGCTTATTCGACCAAGAGCTGTTTCTAGTCTATAACCTGCAACTTTGCAAGCAGGAACGAGTACTAAAGTCTGTTATCTTTGGCGTGTGAACAGAATTTTTCTCCGACTTTTAGTTTTGGTTCAACTGGGGCTCCAATTATTAAGTTCAGGTTTGTCAGCTCAGGTTCATGGAGATAGCCTGGTAGTTTATCGCCCGGAGAAGTTTCATAAATACGAGGTAAATCTCGATAATAGAAATTCTTTTCTGGGGCCTGATCCTATCAGCTTATACGGGTTGAAAGCAGGAATTACCGTTCGTCATCGGTGGCGCTTTGGGGTTTGTTACCATCAGCTTTTACAGCCTCAGAATATTAATTTTACTTGGCTGAATCAGAGTTATCAGGCTAAATTAGGATTCTATTATGGTGGGGTATTTGCTGAATGGATCTGTTTGCATCGGAAATTTCTGGAGGTAAGTATTCCTGTTTCGTACGAGATAGGAATGGCTCCTATACTAAGTTCGAATGGAATGGCTCTGCCCGAATCATCTAAGTATACAGATCTTCAATTGGCAGAGATAACCGTAAATGGATACTATAAAATATTCGATTGGATTGGTCCGGGTATTGGAACCGGATACCGTTTCATGTTGAATGGAAATGATTTTATCAAGCGGAATTTCAGCGCTCCGATTTTTGTAATCAAGATTCAGATTTTCCTGGATCCTCTATATTATGATTTATTTCCCAAAGGGATAAGACCGAAGGAAGAATAAGCATTCTACCATTTTACGTTGGAAAACGTTCCGTTTGTAACATTCACGGTATTGGTGGTTCCGGTTGGATGGAACTGAATAGCTTGAAAACTGAAATTTCCACTCAATATCTTTTTGGCAGTATCCATCGCTGTGATATTCAGGATTCCGGTATGGCTAGCATCCGTCCAGTATTGTACTGCGGAGGTATCAGAAGGGCCAAAAGCATAAACACCGGTGTTCCCAACCGTAGTAGAGGCTCCGTTCAGGGTGGCTGTTCCAACACCATTCAGGTTTGTATAGAGTATCACGCCTGTATTCGTGCTGGATGTCTGCCCCGGAGCTGCAGCAGTAATGGTATATCGCCCGCCGGCATAGGAAGCTTGTATTCCTGCGAAACTCACAGCAGTGCCATTGCACGTGGCCGACATAGTAGGCAAACCTGCCGCTTGTTGAATCTGAGTGATCGGAGAGGTGGTGGAGGACTTGCTGCATCCTGCGTTTAGGAACATCATACCGAACATACCCAATACAAGGGTAATTTTAAATACATTCTTCATAATGAAAGGGTTAGGGCTGGATTGTTTCTTCAGACAAATATAAGCCGATTTTTTAAACCACAAAGTATTTTAAGGGGCACCATAGTTTGCACCCCTTTAGAATGCTTATTTTTTTGTTTTTAAGTCCCATTCCTCTCGGGTAAGAACACGGAGGTTTGCAACTTTATCCTTCTGTAGAGCCAGATTCAGCTTAGGCAGTTCTGTTTTAAGAAGGTCTTCTCCTTTTACAGATGCATCATCGATTTCTTTTTGTAGTCCTTTGATCCGGTCAAGCTGGGAGTCGGTAGGTCGGCCTCCGAAGTTGGAGACTCCATAGTAAAGCATACTGATCTTTTCTCTTATTTTTTCTTCCCCGGTTATCGCTGTCCCTTCAATAGAGGCTGATAGTGTTGAATGCCAGGTCTTGGCTTTGTCGGAGAAAGCTTTAATTACTGTTTCAAGTTGCTTATCTCCAGGGTTTGATTTTGCAATGATAGTGGCTGAATCCAGAAGCATGGTTACCTTATCTCCCAGATATGCAAGATCTTCCTGCATCTTAAATATCTTCATCGTAGTTTCCTGCTGAAACTTGCGTTCTTCGGGTGTATATAGAGAACGGGGATCATAGTGAAGGGTAACTTCTTTTTCAATAGACTTATCACCCCGGATGACTTTTACAATATAAGTGCCTTCAGAAACATAGGGCCCGATGAAACCACTGAAATCTGCTTTTACCCCTTTCACGACCCGTGGAGCTTTCTGACGAAAATCCCATGTAACCTTGTTGATACCTTTTCGTTTGGTACCTGGAAGAGATTTGATGAGTTTTCCTTGCTGGTCACGAATTTCTATTTTAACATCCCCACTCGAAAGCCGATCCTTCATATAATATAGAATAACCAGATCTTCGGTTGGGTTCGGGCCTTCGTATCCTGATCCAGGGAAGCCGCCGTCGTAACTAATAGAGCCGAGGTACTGCTCACGGGTTGGAAGAAAACTTATTTCACTTTCAAGAACTGGGGTACTTAGGTTTCGGATAGGAGTAAGATCATCCAGAATTATCAATCCTCTTCCATGTGTAGCCAGAATTAAGTCGTTGGTGACTGGCTGAATAGCAATGTCGCGTACGGCTACATCCGGAAAGTTTGCATTATAATTGACCCAGTTCTTTCCTCCGTCGATGGAAATGAAGAGTCCCGATTCAGTTCCTGCGAAAAGGAGGTCTGGCTTCTGAATATCTTGCTTGATACGATGTGCGTATCCTTTCAGATCTGTGGTGGCAATCGATGTCCAAGTGATGCCCAGGTCTGTGGACTTATAAAGATAAGTCTTCATATCACCCGAGTTGTGTGCGTCAAAGCTAACAAAGACGGTATTCTTGTCGTATCTGGAAGCATCTATGCTCGTAACCCAGGTATTAGCAGGCAAACCGGGAATGTTCTTAATTACATTCTTCCAGATTTTTCCTCCGTCGGTTGTAATCTGAAGGTTTCCATCATCTGTTCCTGCCCAGATCATATTTTCGTCGAGAGGGGATTCTGCAACGGTGAATACAGTGCAATGATTTTCTGCTCCGGAGTTATCAACGGAAAGGCCTCCCGACTGTTCCTGCATTTTCTTCTTTGGATCATTGGTGGTAAGGTCCGGGGAAATTCGCTCCCAGGTATCTCCTTTGTTGTGGGTCCGATAAAGATATTGAGCCCCGAAATAAAAAGTTTTTGGGTTGGTTGGGCTGGCTACAATAGGTGTGTTCCAGTTGCACCGGAGCTTGGTTTCTCCGGGCAGTTCATATGGTTTTATAACTTTTGATTCATTGGTTAACTTATTGAAACGGGTAATTTCTCCCCCTTGCGATTCACTATAAACAATGTTTGGATCGCTAAGGTCTGGTTGCACCCAGAAACCATCTCCTCCTCCACAGTTAGTCCAATATTTATTTGAAATCCCTCCAGTACATCGGGAAGGAGCAAACCAGGAACCATTATCCTGTAATCCGGTATAGACCTGATAAGGCACTTGCATATCATAAGTTACATGATAGGCCATTGAAACCGGCAGGTTGCCGAAAAGAGTCCAGCTGTTTCCACGGTCGAGTGACTGATACATTCCTCCGTCTGTCCCGAGCAGGAGGTGATTGGTGTTGTTAGGATTGATCCAGAGGGTGTGATGATCACTATGGACCCATCCTCCTTCAAAGGAAGCTTCTTTGAAGGATTCTCCTCCGTCGTTACTGATTGATAATCCGTAACCAGGGCGGTACATCCGTTTGGGATCAGCAGGATCCACAAGCATCACACTGAAATAAAAAGGCCTCCAGGTAACATTCATGGTTGCACTCTTTTTCTTCCAGTTGGCTCCTCCGTCTGATGTTCCATAAAGAAAAGTATTTTTAGATTCTGCAATAGCATAAAGATTCTGGGGTTCACTTGGAGAAATGGCCAGACAGATCCTTCCAAGTTCCTGTCCGTCAAAACCATTTTGAATTTTTGTCCAGTTCAACCCACCGTCAGTACTCTTGAATAGCCCGCTTCCTTTTCCGCCAGAGCTAAAAGACCAGGCTGTACGTCTGAAGGTCCACATCGAAGCATAAATAGTTTCAGGGTTCTTGGGATCAATGATGATGTCTGCACATCCGGTTTTCTCATCCACATAATAAATCTTCTTCCATGTTTTACCTCCATCAGCAGTTTTATACAATCCTCTATGTTTACTATCGCACCAGAGCGGACCGGGAACCGCCACATACATAATGTCCGAATTTGATGGGTTGATTGCAATCTTACTGATGCGTTCGGTACTGTCAAGTCCCGCCAGCTTCCAGTTTGAGCCCCCATCAGTAGATTTATACAATCCACTTCCGGCTGAAACGCTGTTTCTCATATTGCATTCTCCCGTCCCTGCCCAGATAGTTTCCGGGTTTTTCTGATCTATGGCAATGCAACCAATGCTTTGGTTGTACTTATCAAATATTGATTTGAATACAACACCTCCTGTTGTTGATTTCCAAATCCCTCCTCCGGCAGTTCCTACAAATATTATCCTTGGATTGGAGTTCACCGCATCGATAGCCGTAATCCGGCCGCTCATTACAGCAGGACCTATTTGTCTGGCTTCCAAGGCGCCAAAAGTACTTGATGTTATTTTTACCTGAGCAAATAGAGAAACAGATAAAATCCCTCCGAGGAAGGTCATGATAATTCTATGATTCATAGATAAGGTATATGTGAAAAGTGATTGAAAAAAGAGCCCCCTGGAAGGAGGGCTCTCCGAATACTATTTTCCGCCTGGTTTCTTGGTGTCTTTTGTATCGTCTTTCTTAGGATCTTTTGTATCATCCTTCTTTGCATCCTTAGTGTCAGCAGGAGGGAGGGTAAAGAGGGAATCTTCCATTGGAACATCAAATTCTATTTTGTCAGCGGTAGTCTGCTCTTCCAGCTGCCCTCCTGATTTCTGTTCAGTGGTACAGGCTAGTGTAATTCCGTTAATGGTTTTAAAGTTGCTGTAGTAAGTGTCAGATTCAATTTCTTTGTCTTCGAATTTAGTCTTGGTGCTCTCTTTCAGGATCAGAAATGTAGATGTTTCAAGGTAGTAGTAAACTACATTTTTGTTCTTTTTTGTCATCATCAGCTTGAATACTTCAGTGCCTTCCATGTCTTCTTTGCCGATCAGTTCAACGGTAGCCCCCTTTTCTTTATAATTAGTAAGTGGTCCCACCAGGAGGTCTCCGATTTCTTCCATATCTGTGGTCTGTTCCTGATTCATTTTCTGAGCTGTTTTATCACCACTCATCGGATTGGTATACCAACCGGTCTTGGATTTGGAATCATAGGCACTGATCATTGTCATTCCTTGAATTGAAGATTCAGTGCGCATAGAGTTTGGCGCCTTCAAAAATAGGATCAGTGGAATTTCCATTCCCTGAGCCATTACTTTTCCTGTCATTTTTAGGCTCTTGAGTGCGTTAAGCTTTTCTTTTCCTCCGAGAGCTTTGACATGTTTGTCAATGATTTCAGTGACTGTTTGAGCCGGGGCCAAAGTGGCAGTGAGGATGAGCAGCGTAAAGGAGATAAATTTTATCATGGTCTTTTATTTTTTTATAAATGTAATCGATTAATTGCAAAATGCCCGACCGTCTGTCAGTTTATGAGACCGTTCATTTATTCTTTATGGAGAGTTTGATTTGGGATTTCACTGAATGGCTTTCATAAAGAGGGTTTACCGGACCTGTTCCCCCTCCTTTACCTCCTCGTGATCCTCCTCCTCCTGGTCTTCCACCGCCTCCCATAGTGTTGCTCCCCATGCTGCTTGCCGCACTGTTATCAGCACCCTGATCGGCTTTTTTTCCGGAAGGGAGGCCATTGATGACAATCTTGAAGCTCATCACCCTGGAGCTGTCGCTCATCTGCAGGGAATCACGGTAAAAAGTGCGAAATGGAATCACGGCTTCATAGGTAAGGATGTCGAGACTGTCGACATTCAGGTTTACATAAATTCCATCCACATTCTGAAGGGGTACAAGGCCACCCACCGGAGGCTTAAATCCATTCAGCTGCATCTCATTATGATCGTTGTGAAACTTCCGTTTAGGGCGGTAGGAGTCCCCATCCTGATTGGATCGTTCATTCTCCGGTTCTGATTTGGTAGTTAGATCGGGGAGAGGGTAGGTTATGCTGGTCCTTTCCTTATTCTTTCCAGTCGTATCAATCCAGACGACCATTCCTCCCCGGAGGATTTTTTTCTGAGTGATATCATCTGTAGCACGGATACAGATGTACATGTTCTGCCAGTCGTTGGAAAAGGTATACTGAATTTTAGTGTTTGTATCGTAATGTTTAAGCGGTTTACTCCACTCATTTGGAATGCCATCTGCTTTAACAGGGCTTTTTTGCCATAAACTGTTGTAAACCGGCCCGGAGCAGGAAGTACACAGCATACAAAGGAATAATTGAATTACAATTCTTCCTCTGGTGTAAACAATACAGTTCTTACTCAGGAATGGCTTTATTCGGATCATCAGGGTTTATTTCCCGCAAAGATATTTGGAAATAGTTAACCGCAATCAGGACCCTTAAAAGAATGTGACCTAAAGATACTTTTGTTTTCGCCTTCTCCTTAGTAAATGAAGTCGAAACCATTTTTTTCCATCCTCATAGAAGGTCAGGCCTGCAACGAATAGAATAATCGCGGCTATTCCTAAAATGCTATATAATACAGTGTGGTTTTCCATTTTTGTCTTTGTTCGAACAAAGCCTTGCTTGTTCATGTTAATGTTTTAATTATTATATATATAAAACATTATAAATAATGAACTATATACAATACAAATGTACGCACGGAAACAGCAAAAAAGAAATTGGAGTGTGATAATTATGCTAATTCACGATTAAATACGCGTTAAGACGGATGCCAGGTCTAGCTCCTCCGTTTAAATACAGATCAGCATTTCTGCTCGCAGTGGAATTTGTTATTGCCGCTCTCCACCTGAATGGTGGAATGGCTGATGTGGTAGTGATGTTCCAGCTCTTCCTGGATTTCTTCGTAGAAATGATCATCTGTAACGCCTTCCGGAATAACCAGGTGAACGGTTAATGCATTCTCCGTTGTGCTCATGGCCCAGACATGCAGGTCGTGGATTTCGGTGATGCCTTTACGGGCTGATAAGAATGAATGGAGTTTTTTCATATCCACATTTCGGGGAACTCCATTTAATGAAAGTCGCAGGGATTCTCTCAGCAAGTCCCATGTACCATAAACGATCACCACTACAATAACAAGACTAAGGCCTGCATCCAGCCAATACCAGTGTGTGAATAACATAACCACGTTTCCGATGACAACACCCAGGGAAACCAGGGCATCGCTTGCCATATGCAGATAAGCACCTTTCATATTCAGGTCCTTGTCTTTATCTTTCATAAAGAAAAGGGCAATAACGGAATTGATTACGATTCCGGCAGCCGCAACCCAAATTACCGGTTTGCTTTGAATCTCCGGAGAAGATGCTTCCATGAGACGCTGTATGGCCTCCCAGACTATAGCTCCCATAGCGAGCAACAGAATGCCGGCATTGAGCAGCGCCACGAGAACGGTACTTTGTTTGAAGCCGAAAGTATATTCAGTCGAAGCCTTTTTAAGTGCCATGCGGGTAGCAAGCAATGCAAGAGCAAGGCTGGCAACATCACTCAGATTATGACCTGCATCGGTTAATAAGGCCAGTGAATGAGTGAAGAATCCAGTAAACACTTCAATCACCACAAAAGTTGAATTCAAAATGATCCCGATGATAAAAGCCCTCGTTATGTTCTTAGGCAACTCACCGTGATGATGATGATGGCCATGCCCGTGATCGTGTCCATGATCGTGCTCTTCATGATGGTCATGGGAATGAGCATGATCGTGGGAATGTGTATGAGATTTATTTTCGGGCATACTGAGATCTGACAGTCTGCAAATATCCTGATTTTGTTCGACTCGGTGAAATTACCGTTGATTTAAGTACTTTTAGGACCTTCAACCTTTTACTGGATATTATGAAAAGAGAACTGAATAAAGCCCAGGTTCATGAAATTGTTGAACAAGGAAGGTACGGAGAATTAAAGGAAGCATTGGACGATTGGCTGTCTCCCGAAGTAGTGGAACTGATTGATCAGTTGGATGACGCAGAGAAAGCTGTTGTATTTAATGCCCTTTCACCGCGTATTCTCATCAAAACCTTCAAGGTGCTGGACCCCGGTACCCAAAAAAGAATAATCAGGGATCTTCCCCATGCGGATGCAGCGAAGATTCTCAATGAAATTCAACCGGATGACCGAACGGAATTCCTTTCAGAGCTTCATGGAGAGATTGTCAACCACTTGCTTAAGTTGCTTTCTGAAGAAGAACGTACGATAACACTCTCCCTTTTGGGTTACCCTAATCACAGTGTGGGAAGAATGATGACGCCCGACTATATCGCTGTGAAAAAGAATTGGAGCGTTCAAGAAGTGCTCGACTATGTGCGGGAGCATGGAAAGGATAAGGAAACAATCAATGTCATCTACGTTGTGGATGATCACGGTGTCCTTATTGATGACGTAAGAATCAGGGAATTTCTGCTGGTATCGCCCGATAAGCGGGTCTCTGAAATAATGGATGGACGATTTACCTACCTGGAGGTGGGAGATGATGAAGAGAAAGCAATTAATGAATTCCGTAAAAATAACCGTGTGGCCCTTCCGGTCATTGATAAGGAGGGTATTCTCCTTGGTATCGTTACGATAGATGATGTACTCCGTCTGGCTGAAAAAGAAGAAACGGAGGATATTCAGAAAATAGGTGGTGTGGAAGTTCTGGATGAACCTTATATGGAAATTCCTTTTCTTAAACTCATGAAGAAACGTTCCGGGTGGCTGGTGATTCTCTTTCTCGGGGAGATGCTTACGGCTACCGCCATGGGATATTTTGAGGATGAAATTGCCAAAGCTGTAGTCCTGGCCTTGTTCGTTCCATTGATTATCTCCAGCGGGGGAAACTCCGGTTCCCAGGCTAGTACTCTCATTATCCGGGCTATGGCCCTTGGAGAAGTCACACTGAGAGACTGGTGGAGAATAATGAAGAGGGAGGTATTTTCGGGTTTGTTTCTGGGTTCGGTACTTGGTATTATTGGTTTTATAAGGATTGCCACCTGGACCCTTTTTAGTGATATCTATGGGGCGCATTGGATGCAAGTAGCATTTATAGTAGGCCTTTCTCTCATTGGTGTCGTCTTATGGGGTACGCTCTCCGGTTCCATGCTCCCCCTCATCCTTAAAAAATGCGGAGCTGATCCAGCTGTTTCCTCGGCCCCTTTTGTAGCTACGTTGGTGGATGTTACTGGCCTCGTGATCTATTTCACAGTTGCCATGTCTATCATGTAATGGATTTTCATACTTCAATAACCTTTTCCATACGCTTTTTTTAATAAATTTGGACAAAATCCAATAGAACATTCACATTTTCAGTCGTTTGAATATTTGCCTTCATTTGTGGCAAGGTTCCTGTAAATGCGAATTAAACACATCCCACTATGAAGAAAATCACTACTCTATTTTGTCTTGCATTTTTATTCATCGGCTTTTCGGTTCCTTCGTTCCAGGCCCAAACCGTTGCGACAGAGACCCCAAATAATCCCAGCAATTTCAGGAACCCGGTTTGGATAGGGTTAAACCTGGGCGGAGCCTGGCAAAATTCCAACGTACCTGTTGATCATGCAGGTTTCGGGGGAGGATTTACGGTGGGAAAGAATTACCTCACCTATACCGATAGCAAAATTTTCCTGGGCTGGCGTTTCCGATACCTGAGTGCTTCCACCTATGGGCAGGATTATAACCGAAATTATGGGATTAAAAACAATCAGGCTCTGAATGGGGGGACTGATACAACCCTGAACTTTGTCAAGAGTGGTGGCTTTGTGTACAATAACTATATGATGACCCTTCATGAACTGAGTCTTGAAATCCTCGCCGGACCCAATCTGATTAACAAAAGAACGGGTTCAGGACCTCTGGCATATCTTTTTGGTGGGGTAGGAATGGTGCAAACGCAAACCTTCCTCGATATGAGAGACGCTAACAACGTACCCTATAACTTTAAAGGCATTGATACGGCCGGCACCATGAACAAGACTCAGATTGCGAATGCCCTGAGTGCTAAGATGGATCATAATTATGAAACGACAGCTGATGGAAGCGCTACACCGACTTGGCATTTTATGCCATCACTGGGAATAGGACTGGGTTACCAGGTAAAGAACTTTTTCCAGATAGGGGTAGAGTATAAGGTGACATTTGCAGGTAATGTGCCAATTGATGGTGTGCAGTGGACTCAGAATAATGCCGCGCTGGTTTCTCATAACAGATATAATTATGCTGATTTCTTTATCAAATTCGGATTTGGTGGAAAACATCATACTCATACATCCGGTGGAACTGATGGGCATGTAACTACAGATACTCATATAAAAAATCCTCCTCCGCCGCCCCCTCCACCGCCACCGTCCGGAGCAAGACCAACAATCTATATAACCTATCCAACAGCGAATCCTTTCCAAACCAGTCAGGGAGATGGTATGGTTACTGCTCAAATTCACAATGTGCCAAATGCAAATGATGTTCAGGTAACCGTGAATGGAATGCCTATCAACTCCTGGCATTTCAACACCGCAGATGGAGTGTTTAATGGTGATTTTTATTTAATCGAAGGTAGCAATACGATTACGATCACCGCTACCAACGCTTATGGGACGGATTCCAAAACCCAATACTTCTATTATACCATTATTCATACCACCCCTGTGGAGGCTCCTCCGGTCATCACCATTACCTCTCCGGTGCAAAACCCTTACAACACATCTTCCAATATGGTTGCGGTAACCGCCATCGTCAACAATGTGTGGAATGTATCTGAACTACAGTTGAAAATTAACGGAGCCGGTTCTTCTAATTTTCAATTCGATCCAGGTTCACATCTGATGCAGTTTACCATGTCTCTCAGCCCTGGAAATAACTACGTTTATATCCTGGCAGGAAACCGCGGTGGGTCAGATAGTAAAGGATTGAATGTCATCTATACCCCGGTTTATTATTCTGTTCCTCCTCCGGTTGTTCAATTCACGATACCAGGTAATACTCCATTCCTTACTAATTCACCAAATGGTACGCTTTCTGCTCAGATTCAAAATGTAACTGATCCCAATCAGATCCTGTTTACTGTAAATGGCCAAAGGCATTTGGATTTCAGTTTTGATCCGAATCGTGGAACATTTAACTATAACCCTGCGCTGGTTGGTGGAAATAATTACTACTACCTCAGCGCAACGAATGCTACCGGAACGGATAGTAAATCGATGGATATCGTTTACACTCCTCCTACGGTACCTGCTCCAGTGGTCACCATACAGGTTCCTCACAACAATCCATTCATCACTTCTACTGATTATATACTCATCAGGGCCCGGGTGGACAATGTGAATTTCCCGAATCAGATTAAGGTAAGCATGAATGGAAGTAACCTGAATTCATTTGTTTATAATCTTTCTACACGTATACTCGAATTCAGTGCGCCACTCACGAATGGCAACACTTCCTTTGTGATTTCAGCGACGAACTCCGGAGGTTCTGATTCGAAACAGCTTACTGTAGAATATACCCAGCCTATGCTGCCACGACCTATCGTAAATATTATTTCCCCGATAGGAAACCCTTACGGAACATCTGTTTCCAGTCTTACAGTCAATGCAACGGTTGTCAACGTTACTGCAGCATCGCAGATTACGGTGACCATGAACGGAATACCCGTAAACAATTTTGTTTATTCTCCGGTAAGCAAGGCACTTCAGTTTACATCGAATCTCAATCAGGGAAATAGTGATATCCGTATCACTGCAACCAACAACGGAGGATATGATACAAAAAGCCTCGAAGTTGTTTATACGCCAATCGTAGTCAGTCCTCCTTTAATTACGTTTGTCGTTCCGGTGAATAATCCATTCATTTCACCCATGAGCCCTCTTCCAATAAAAGCTACAGTTATGAATGTGACTATGGCAAGCCAGATCCAGGTAATTGTGAATGGAGTTAATCTGTATGGATTCGGTTTTTCTCTTTCCACCCATACGGTCACATTTAATGCGCTTCTAAATCCGGGAATGAATTCTATTAATATTCTCGCAGCCAATGATGGCGGATCGGATAATAAAAACATGTCGGTGAAATATGTCCCAGGAAGCGGAGATGCTGGATTGCCACGGCCAATCGTGACTTTCCTGCAGCCTTCTCCAAGTCCATATACTACGACTGTTAATTCGGTCTCTGTGGAGGCAAAGGTTGTAAATGTAAATTCTGTCCGTAATATCCACCTGCAGATCAATGGAGCAACCTCCACGAATATGAACTTTGACCCGGTCTCCGGTAAGCTGACTTTTAATACGCCCCTGAATCCGGGTAACAACTATTTCATCCTGAGTGGTACTAATTCTACCGGTACGGATACCAAAACCATGGATGTGATTTATAATGCTCCGGTATTGCCTAAGCCAGTAATAATTATTAGCAACCCTTCTGCCAGCCCTTTCAATACAGCGATGAGTTCCTTTACACTCAATGCGATTGTTGAAAATGTATCCCTACAGAGTCAGGTAAAGGTGACCAGCGCCGCAGGAGATATTCCGAATTTTGTCTTCAATCCTGGAAATGGAACACTCTCTTTCTCAACCGTGCTAACACCAGATGTGAATAGTTACACGATTGCTGCAACCAATGCGAGTGGAACAACTACTGCTACTCAGGTTGTGATTTACACCCCACCAGCAATACCTAAGCCAATTGTAACCATCACAAATCCTCCTTCTCAGCCCTGGTCCACTCATAATTCCCCGATGCCGGTGAACGCTACTGTACAGAATGTAGCCCAGGCATCTGCTATTAAGGTGACTGTGAATGGAACTAATATTTCCGGTTTCAACTTCAATGTGACCACGAAGGCATTGAGCTTCTCAGCTCCTTTGCATGATGGTGGTAATATGATTGTTGTATCCGCGACGAATGCAGGAGGTAGCGATAGTAAATCAGTGAATGTGGAGTTTACAAACATACCACCTCCTCCTCCAAGACCCATAGTAACCATTACAGCTCCAACCTCTAATCCATATACTACCGTTGTAGCTACCGATGGGGTAACTGCAACTGTGCAGAATGTAACTGCAAGTAACGGGATCAATGTGACAAGGAATTCTGTATCCGTTGCATTTACTTACGATCCTAACTCTCATGTGCTCCTGATTCATGATGGACTGATCTTAGGCCAGAATAATTTTGTAATCACAGCTACAAATGCAAGCGGATCTGATACCAAATCCACTACTCTGATGCTGAGCAGTCCAATGACCGGTGGGGGAGGCAATGGAACCGGAACCGGGACACATACACAAGGTTATGGTGCCTCTATGGTGCCTTCAATCCTTGTTTTAAGTCCAACAGGAGCTCCGGCGCTTGCTTCTTTGCCAAATCCGCAGGTAACCTGTTCCATGGGCGGAACAGTGGCACAGGGAGATATCACCGTGAAGGTAAATGGTGCACCGTTCAATTTCGGTACCGGATATTCAGATGGTACCCACACACTTACTTTCAAACCTAATCTGAACCCGGGCATGAATACGATTGAGATTAAAATTGTAAACACTTATGGAACTGCCGTCAGAACTCTCAATATTCAATACAGTTCTTTTGGAGGAGGTGCACATCATTAACTCTGAAGAGATTAATCGTTGGTAGGAGATTCTTCCTGCCAGTGCATGTTTTTTGTGTTTTTTTAACTAAAGCAGACCTTCGGGTCTGCTTTTATTTAAGTAATTTCGTGGACATAACATCCGATATGAAACCTACCCTGATTCGAATTTCTGTATCCCTGAGCCTTTTGGTTTTGGTCACTTCCTGTGTATTGTTTTCAGGCTCACCAACGAAGGATGAGGTTATTCAGGCCCGGCTGCTTGAGAACCTTAATGCAAATCATTACAATCCCCAGATTTTTAACGACAGTTTTTCCCTTCATGTATTCAGTCTCTACCTGAAACGCCTGGACTACAATAAGAAAATTCTGTTGCAGGAAGACGTTGATAAATTTTCCAAATATAAATACGAGATCGATGATCAGGTTCTAAACAACAAACTTGATTTCTTTAACCTCAGTCTTGAAATCATTAATAAGAGGACCAAGGAAGATCAGCAGTATTATAAGGACATACTTTCCAAACCTTTTGATTTTACCAAGGAAGAGAGTGTAGAATTAAATCCTGATAAGTTTAAGTATGCCGCTTCAAAGGAAGAATTGAAGGAGGACTGGAGAAAATACCTGAAATACCAGGTTTTGTTCAGACTGAATGATATGATGAACGAACAAGAGAAAGCAATCGCAAAGAAAGATACCAGCTTCAAGAAAAAAAACGCTACTGAAATGGAAGCAGATGCCAGGAAAAAGGTGCTTAAGTCAGAAGATGAGATATTCGAGAGACTTAATAAGGTGGATCGGGAAGACCGGTTTTCACTTTATCTGAATTGCATCGTAGGAGCTTACGATCCCCATACCGAATATTTTGCCCCAGTGGAACGCGACAACTTCGATATTGCACTCAGCGGACAAGTGGAAGGGATAGGTGCCCAGCTTCAGCAAAAAGATGAGGAAATTAAAGTTTCAAGCATTGTTCCCGGTAGCCCATCCTGGCGTCAGGGGAAACTGAAAGCCGGAGATATTATTCTTAAAGTTGCTCAAGGAGATGGGGAGCCAGTGGAGGTTACCGGAATGAAGCTGGATAATGTGGTGAAGATAGTCAGAGGAAAGAAAGGAACGGAAGTCAGACTTACCGTAAGAAAGGTTGCAGGTGGAACCGAGATCATTTCCATCATCCGTGATATTGTACAATTGGAAGAGACTTATGCGCACTCTGATATTGTGAAGGAGAATGGTATGAGGATAGGTTACATTAAGTTGCCCTCTTTCTATGCAGATTTTAAACGGTTGGGTGGACATAACTGTGCCGCTGATGTCAAGAAGGAGATTATGAAACTGAAGGCCGATACGGTAGATGGTATCGTGCTTGATCTTCGCGACAATGGAGGGGGATCACTTTCTGATGTAGTGGATATGGCCGGACTGTTCGTTGACAAAGGCCCTATTGTACAGGTGAAGAGCCGGACTGGTATTCCAACTGTTTTAAGCGATCGGGAAGAAAGCCTCATTTATGATGGGCCATTGGTAGTCATGGTTAATTCCGGAAGTGCCTCGGCATCTGAAATTATGGCAGCAGCGATACAGGATTATAAAAGAGGTATCATTATGGGCAGTTCATCTACTTTTGGAAAGGGAAGTGTTCAGCAGTTCTCCGATCTGGATGAGCAACTGAACCCAGCATATGCGAATTTCAAACCCTTGGGTTCAGTCAAAGTGACCCGATCCAAGTTTTATAGAATCAGTGGCGGGGCCACTCAGCTGAAAGGGGTCGTTCCCGATATTATTCTTCCTGACCGTTATATGTATCTTGATCTTGGAGAGCGGGAACTGGATTACCCGATGAAATGGGATGAGATTAGCAAAGCCGATTATCAGACCTGGAATATTCACCCACTGTCGTACGATAAACTCCGGAAAGAAAGCGAAGCTCGTACCAAGAGTAGCGAATCGTTCAAGCTCCTTGCTGAAGAGGCCCAACGCTTGAAAAATCAACGAGATGATACCTATGAAACATTGAATCTGGTAAAATATCACGCTAAAGAGAAAGGTGTGGAAGAGACCGGCAAAAAGTATGAAGCTTTGGATAAGGATATTGCCGGCATGGAATTGATCACTTTGTCATCCGATTTACAGGTGATTAAAAATGATACCACAAAAATGGCAAGGGAAAAGGATTTCCAGAAAAGACTTCGGAAAGACATTCATCTCTTTGAAGCAGTCAATGTCATAAAAGACATGAAATAACTGCTTATTTATTTGCAATAAGGGTCTATGGCTTCAATGCAGGTAGTGTCAAGAAATTCAGTGATTTCTCTGTGCTTTACTCGGAAATAGGGGTCACAGGCTTGCTTGGTTTCAAATTCAACGGCACATAGCCTTTCAACATCGGTTCGGATTCCTAGGATTCGTCCATTCTTGACGCTTCCATCCTTCATATAGACTGTTGCTGTTTTCCCTATTATTTCATTGGAAATAGAATTCATATTTTCTTTTGAGATTATTGATAGGTCAAAGATACCTTCCCTATATGTTCCTATTGTTAGCAAATCTTAAAGGAACTGACAAGCTGTCAATGGCATTATTTTGGTTAATAGGCTCATACCGGAAACAATATAGCCTGAATTACGTTTTATATAAAGGTTATAGCCCGGTCCTATGACAAACGAGCGCAAACGTCTCTTCCTTAATCTGATCTTCCCCACCGTATTTGTCGCAATTCTGTGGCTGATCCGTCTGGCACAGACCTCCTGGAATCTCCCTCTGAACCAACTGGGGATTTATCCAAGAAGTGTCAGGGGGCTTCCAGGTATTATTATGGCACCCCTCATCCATGGAAGCAACAACCACTTACTTTCGAACTCAGTCCCTCTTATTATTCTGGGAACCATCATGTTTTATTTTTATAGGGGCATTGCTTTTCGTATTTTTTTCTGGCTGTATCTCATGACAGGTATATGGGTGTGGGCAGGAGCAAGATCGGGAGGGGCATATCATTTAGGTGCAAGCGGGCTTATCTACGGTTTTGTGAGCTTTCTCTTCTTTGCAGGTATATTCCGTAAAGATCACCGCCTGATGCGTATCTCCCTTCTGGTGTTGATATTCTATAACGGCCTTGTCTGGGGAGTCTTTCCGCTGGTGGATAGCATTTCCTGGGAATCCCATCTCCTGGGTTCCCTGGCCGGGATCGTTTGTGCCTGGTTTTTTCGGGCAGAAGGCCCGGAACGTGACAAATTTAGCTGGGAGCAGGAGTCCTCGGCTGAAGAAGATTCGGAGGATGACATGGAAGGATACGAAGAAATCGACCAGACCCTCAATGAAAAGGGAAATACCGGTTCGGAACACCCTACTGATCCCATAAAAGTGAATTACATCTTTAAACCGGTAGATAAAAAGTAATCCATCCTTTTCTAAAGTCCAGAAATTTCATTTTTATTTTTACCTGGTTCGGGTAAATTATATACATTTGAATTCATCGAAATCCATTCTATGAATTCCAGATCCTGTTCCATCCTACGCAAAGCGTTTTTTGCCTTCACGGCTATTTGTTTAATTACCAATAATGCACTCTTCGCACGGGCAGGTGGTGGTGGTGGTGGTGGACATAGCAGTGGTGGACACAGCAGCGGAGGAGGATTTGGAGGAGGACACAGTATGGGTGGTGGACATAGTTTTGGAGGAGGAGGAATCGGTTTCGGTTTTGGGGCCTTCGGAATTATTATCGGAGTGATTCTGCTAATCGTTTATTTCATTCTTAAAGCCTATTTCAGAAACAATAAGCCCGAAGGTGCTTTGGGTGCAATCCTGGGTCTGATCTTTGCTATAAGCGGAGGAGGCAGCGACGATGATGGATATACTTCTTCTGCTGAAGGGGCATCTCTTCCATATCCCGCAGGTCTTGATGAAGAGAAAGTAAAGACCTCCTTCTTAGGCATCCAGGATGCATGGCAGAAGAAAGATCTCAAGCTGGTTCGTAAATGGATCTCCGATGGAGTTTACCAGCGGTTCAACGGACAGTTTATAATGATGAACAAGCTGAGTCAGGTGAATAAGCTAAGTAATATCCAGATTGCAAAGATCAGGGTAGCGAATCTCGAATCTGACGGAAACTATCAAACAGCTGATGTGGCTATCCATTTTAAAATGGATGATGAGTTTATCAGCGAAAAATACCCTCAGTTCAATGAAAAATTCAGAGGAGATGACGATACAGAGTATTGGACCTTCATCAAGAGAAATGGCCCTGATACTGGTAAAAACCTTTATAACTCAAACAACTGCCCGAATTGCGGAGCAACATTCGATGTGGATATGGGAGAAATCAGCCGTTGTGGATCCTGTGGTACACTAACCAATAATGCTTCTTACGATTGGGTGTTGAGCGAAATTACTCAAGAAGCTGATTACTCTCCCGGACGATCAGTCGCAAATCAGGAAGAACTGAAGGAACTTACCAAACATGATGATACGTTTTCTATTCAACGAATGGAGGATGTTGCATCCAACGTGTTTATGCAGGTGATGCAGGTGATGGGAGGGGAGAAGCCAAACAAACTCGACCGGTTTGCCATTGAGACTGTAAAGAATGCTTTACTCGAAGAACGGAAGCGGAGCGGAAACATCGTATTCGACAGACTCTACCTGAACGAGGTATCTATGATTACCTTTTATAAGGATTCGGAGAAGCTGCATATCGTATTCTCCATGAAATGTACTTATCAGCGTGTTAAAGCAGAAGAAAAACTTACGCTGCTCGACAGGGAATTGACCAGCAGGAATTACACACTGACCTTATCTAAAAACCTGAAGGCTCTTCAAACGCCGGCCAAAGAAACGGTGTTCAGCTATGAGTGCGCTTCCTGCGGATCTCCTTACGGCGATACAACCCTTGATAAATGTGCTTATTGTGATGCCCCGATTATCGATTATGACCATAACTGGGTTCTGACCCAGTTTCAGATGAGCTGATTTGAGTCAGCGCATCAGACAAAGCTTATATACTGAATAAGAGCCTGGCCAGGTAACATGCAGCAGATAGATGCCGTTTTGTTCACTGGCCAGATTCACTTCAAGCCTTCCTGTCAGGGGAAAGGCAACGTTAAGTATCTTCTTGCCGGAAAGTGAATAAACAGTCGCATCGCATACCTGGGTGAGTTCTCCTTTTTCCAGATAAAACACTCCCGTAATGGATGGGTCGGGATAAACCCGCATATCTTTTCCCTGCTCATTGGCCATTCCGGTAGGAACCAGGCTGGAACTTCCGAAAATGTCTACCTCATCCAGACTAAAAGTTCCTGTTCCCCCGGTTGCATTAAATCCATAAAAACGGAAGGTTATGGGTTTGAATGAGTTTGTGAATAAAGAGCCTCCTGCTTTGATTGTGCTGCCTGTTTGCATGCTTGTAATATCCTTGTTCAGAAAAATGATATTTCCGGGCTCGATAGTCAGATCAGGGTTGGGAGGATTGACAGACGGTACAAGATTATTACTAAAGTTGTCTTCATTAGACCTGACGGAGATGGTCCGAATACCCGTTCCTGAACGCTGGAACAAGAAGCTGACTGAATCCAGATTCAGGAGAAACCCGGTCAGTGGTTCCAGGCTGACCTCGAAATACTTCCCGGTATCCAGTTTTCCACTGAGAGATGAATAAGAGGTGGTCCCACTGATGCCTCCAAGAGGCCAACCAGTGAAGGAGAATCGTCCTGTTGCATTCGGATTCTGAGATACACCGTGCGCAGAGAAGCGGCTGGCCAAGATACCGGGCGGGTTGATAATTGGAGTTGGATCTGTAGTTCCGGTTGAAGTCCTGACGCTGTCGAAAGTATAGGATAATTCAAAGGTTTGAGCTTTCAGGGTAACTACAACCCATGTGGAGCATAAGAGGAGGAGAAAGGATTTCATGATTTGACTTTATTTATTATTATGTAAATATCATAAATGTATCAAATATAAAACCCATATAGTAGATTAAGTAGATTACATAAAAATATTTCAGAAAATCAATGAACTAGCCCTGGTGTTGCCATAAAAAATTGCCTGACCCAAAAGGAAAGGGCTCCTGTAATTTCCGTATCTTCGCGCCCCATGAATTACCTCTCCGTTGAATCGCTCAGTAAGGCTTATGGCCCGAGAATATTGTTTGATAAGATTAATTTTGGCATAAATCAGGGCCAGAAAGTTGCTCTGGTTGCTAAAAACGGGGCCGGAAAGACCTCTCTCCTCAATATTATTGCAGGCCTTGATACGGCTGATAGCGGAATCTGCACACTCCGGAATGATATCCGGGTTGCTTTTCTCTATCAAGATCCTCAATTTGATCCTCAGATGACAGCTGTTGAAGTGTTGCACAGTGGTGATGATGCAGCTGCCTTAGCAATCAGGGAATATGAACAGTGTCTGATTGAAGCAGAAACGAATTCGGATATGGCCTTGATGGACAAGCTTCATAATGCACAGATGAAAATGGATTTGCTCCACGCCTGGGATTATGAAAGTCGCGCTAAACAGGTTCTGAGCCGGCTAGGTCTTGAAAAACACCTGGAGCAGAAAACAGAAACCCTCTCAGGAGGTCAGAAAAAACGACTGGCTCTGGCCCAGATCCTTATTCAGGAACCTGATCTCATGATTCTGGATGAACCTACCAACCACCTGGACATTGAAATGACAGAATGGCTGGAAGAATACCTGCTTGAAAAAGACCTTACGCTGCTTATAGTTACACACGATCGTTATTTTCTGGACCGTATATGTGATGAGATCATTGAACTGGAAGCCGGAAACGTATACCGGTATAAAGGGAATTATTCCTACTATGTAGAAAAAAAGTCAGAGCGGGAAATCAATGAAGCGAGTGAACTTGATAAAGCAAAGAACCTCTACCGGCGTGAACTGGAGTGGGTAAGAAAGATGCCAAGAGCAAGAGGAACAAAGGCTAAAGCCAGGGTGGATGCATTTGACGATGTCAAAGAGAATGCGTTTAAGAAGAAATCAACCGACAAGGTTGAAATGTCTGTTAAGATGAGCCGTCTGGGTGGGAAGATTCTGGAACTCATTAAGCTTAAAAAAGCCTGGAGCGAAGAAAAGCAGATACTCAAAGATTTTTCATATGTCTTCAAAAAAGGAGAAAAGATTGGTATTGTAGGTAGAAATGGAGTAGGGAAGTCAACCTTTCTGAATATGATCATGGGACTCGAAACTCCTGACTCCGGAAAGATTCAGACCGGTGAGACCATCGTTTATGGATATTACTCCCAGCAAGGGATGGTGTTTAATGGAGAAAAGCGGGTGATCGAAGTCATCAAAGATATTGCAGAGTTTATTCCTCTCGCTGATGGTTCTAAGCTCACGGCTTCAATGCTTCTTCAACGTTTTCTGTTCCCACCGGAGGTTCAGTATAATTTTGTTTCTAAACTCAGTGGTGGTGAGAAAAGGCGATTATATCTTCTTACGATTCTGATCACGAATCCGAATTTCCTCATTCTGGATGAGCCGACCAATGACCTTGATATCGTAACATTATCCACCCTTGAAGAGTTTCTTGCCGATTTTCCGGGATGTGTGCTGATCGTTACACACGATCGTTATTTTATGGATCGGTTGGTGGATCACTTGTTTATTTTTCAAGGTGACGGGCAGGTAAGAGACTTTCCTGGCAATTATACCCAGTACCGCGAAAAGCTTGAAGAAGAAGAAGCAAGTGCTAAAGTGGAACAAAAAGCCCAGATCAGTGCAGCACAGCCCGTTGCGGCTGCGGTCCAAATAGAATCCGGGGGGAAACGCAAGATGACCTTTAAGGAGAAAACTGAATTTGAGGAATTGGAAAAAGATCTTCCTAAGCTCGAAACCCGGAGAAAGGACTTGGAAAAACAACTTTCAGAAGATATATCCGATCACCAGGAACTTCAGAAAATTTCTGCAGAGTATGAAAGACTTGGAAAGGAACTCGATGAAAAAGGGCTTCGCTGGCTGGAATTATCGGAATGCGTTAAGGCTTAAAGCATAAGCCGACCACTGCAAAGTCGTGTCCTGCCCCTAATTCTCCATAAACACCAATCTTGGGTTTGAACCAATATCTCGCTCCGACAGAGATGGATGCTGCCGGACCAACGGAACCAGTATTCGACTTGTGCGCATCATAGTATACGTTATCGTTTGATGAGTAGGAATATGCCGAAATCCTGACTCCAAGCATAAGCGTTCCAAA
>PLYR01000083.1 GCA_003153435.1 Bacteroidota bacterium | reverse complement strand
CCTCGCTAACGACAATATTGTTATCATCGGGAATGTCGGAGCTCTTTACTTTATTCGAACTGGCTCCGGGGTCCTCTCCCATGCCATTCAGATCTGTTCCTAACGAAACTTCTATGCCTGGACTGCCACCTGCATCCGGAAATGGGGGTATGGGTTGGTGGATAATGATAAAATACAAAAGAAGTATTAGTCCTGCATGGAAGAGCAGAGTAATCATCAGCGGAACCCAGGAGGTTCTTTTATCTTCTGTAAATGTTGTGGCTGACATTATTGCGTAGGTTTCGTGGCCAGTACCATTTTTACCTTAAGCTTATCTCCGATCTGAAGTACATCTACCAGATCCTGCACCGCAAGGGCCTGATCAATTTTGACGACGATAGTGGTCACTCCGCTGTTCTTCATTTCGTAATCAATAGCGGGTTCTAACTGATCGAAGCGGATCTTTTCATTTTTGATGTAGTAGTTATGATCCTTGTCTATCGTGAGGTAGATGGGTTTAACCGTATGCTGGGAGGAGACCTTAGCGTTTGGCAGCATAAGCTTGATTACATTCGGGTTTCCGAGGATTGCCACAATGAGAAAGAAAAGCAGAAGGAAGAACATGATGTCATTAAGCGACTCCGTGCTCACTTCCGCATGCTCCTTTGTTCTTGGTCTTAAATTCATTTTCCGGGTTCCTGTAAGATGTCCATGAACTGTACGCTGCTCTTTTCCATTTTGTTGATCACTTTCTCCACCATTGCATTCATGATGAAATAACCCAGAAAGGCGAGGATACCGACGATAAGTCCCCCGGCGCTGGAAACCATCTTGGTGTATAATCCATCAGAAACAGTTTTGATGGTGAAGTCATCCGTTAATGAAAGGGCATAGAAGAGCTTGATAACTCCAAGTATGGTTCCGATAAAGCCGAACATTGGAGCTAGTTTTGCGATGAGGCTGAGGTATCCGACATTTTTTTCAATCCGGTAGATTTCAATTTTACCTACACTTCCCATGGCTTCTTCTATTTCCCTTACTGGTTGACCTATTCGTGCGATCCCTTTCTCAATCATCCGGGCTACAGGGCTGGAATTGGACTTACAGAGGTTTTTGGCCGATTCCATATTGCCATTAAGCATGGAATCTTTTATATTATTCATAAAGCTAGAATCCAGTCTGGAAGCTTTGGATATAACAATCAAGCGTTCGAAAATGAAGTAGATGGCCAGGATGCTCAGGATGCAGAGCGGGATCATGATATACCCGCCCTTCATAACCATCTCAAGCAATGAGAGGGAAGCTTCTGTTTTAGGAGCAGGGGAGGATAGCCCTATCCCGGAAGCTGCATTCACTACTTTTTTGGCGGTATCGCCTGCTGTTGCAGTTGGAATTTGAAGGAGGATGAAATTCAGCATGTGAGGATCTCTTTTTTAGATAGACAAAATTACTTCGATAAGAAGGGTAGTTATGCCAACCCTGGTTACACTTATAAACAAGGCAGTGTTCATTGAGCCAGAGAATACCTAACAGGCTGTGTTCTGTAAACTGGTACTGCCCTTGTTCCCATTCTGCCTGGTTTCCATCTGGGCATATGCTTCATTACATCTATGGCCAGGGCTTCAAGCCCAAATCCGACCTTTCTCAATACTTTAACATCTTTGACGCTTCCGTCTACATCTACTACAAACTGAAGAATCATAGTCCCTTGAACCCGGGCATCAATGGCCATCTGAGTAGGCTCTATTTTTCTTTGCAGGTATCTCATTAGAGCATCTTCTCCTCCGGGAAACGAAGGCAGCTCTTCAGCCCATTCCAGAGCAACCTGTGATGCCTCTATTCCTTTATCTTCAGTACCACCCTCTGCTCTGTTTGAGCCCGTTCTGCCGTTCAAATCAGAGATGCCAGAGGTATCAACATGATTGGAAGGCCCGGGAATGTTGCTGGTGGTCTGAATCGGTTCTTTCTTTTTTACGTCAACGGAATCGACTACGATCGGGGTAATCAGTTGATTGTATTGTTTTCGATGCGTGACTTGTGTATGATCGTCGGTAATAATTACCTGTTTTTTCTTGTTTGGTGGTCTCCAGGGTTCAGGTGGATTAACCGGAATGGTCGCCAATGGAAGTTCCGCGGCCTTAGCTGGAATCAGTTTGTATATTAAAATGAGACTGAGCAAAGAAAACATGGCAATTCCGAATGATTTTAAAACCGAATCGTCATAAGACCTTCTTATTGGATAGGCCCCATACGTTTTGTTCCTGTTCTCGAAGACAATTTCGTCTGCCGGTCCCCCGGTAATATGATTTGCTCCCATGTTGCAGTTTTAAATGGTGATTGATAAATAGATGCAATAAGGGGATGTAATCCATAAAATTGTAAGCGGAGAACTATTCTAACCGGGGGACTCAGAAAAGGGGTATTGATAGAATCAACTAGGGGATGGATTTGATCTTAGAAGGATAACGGGAGAAACCGGGAGATATTGTATGGGGATTAAAATTACGCTTCTCTTGTTCTCTTTCGATTAAACTCAGGATTAGAGTAAGGGGGGGCAAGATGAAGGGAGTCAGACATTCAGGTCTTCCTCTTAATGACATAATTAAAAAGCGGAGTGTCCATTTCTACCTGCTGCATGAGGCCGTTCGCATAATGAAAGGTATTCGAGTTTTTGTCTACATCGAGGTGATAAGTAAAGGGTTTGGTGCAATTCAAAGAACAGAGAAGGCCATAGTTTTCGGCTAGCACCATTTGATTTCCGGAGGGTTCTTCAAAATACATTTTGACCACGCTGAAATCAACATCCCCAATAATCTTCCCGGTTTTATGATATTTATAAGTAGAACAGTCGTAATCGTAATGATCGGTGTTCCAGTTAACAGTAGAGATATATTTTTCACCGTTTATCACTG
>PLYR01000128.1 GCA_003153435.1 Bacteroidota bacterium | reverse complement strand
CCAGTGTGATCAGTTCTGTCTGTCCGATGCACAGATGTGACTTCCATTTCTTCCCTTGTAAATCAAACACCTCTATCAAATGTTCGCCCGGCTCCTGAAAAAAGAAGGTTGCGCTGGTCTGACAAGGATTAGGATAAAAGCCAGACTGTGCCTCTTGCAAGGGAACTTCGATACCGGTTACGCAACTGCGGATAGCCGATTGATACCGGAGCATCTCAAAAGCAGGCTTGCTGGTTCCGTTACCAGGGTTTGTCCTCATCCCCAGAGAGCTTAAATAACCGAGAAATACTGGGTCATGCAGATTGTAATAGTTTGCAAATGAATTCACATCCTTCTGACTCCAATCGGTAAGAGAGAAAAAGGAAATGAAGGGAATTTTAGTGTTGTAATAATCCCACGAGCTGAATACATAATAAACAAAAAGGTTCTGCAGACTATCGCTGCTGTTGCAGGTAGAGGAAGTAGGATAACCGCATTCCTGAAAACAAACCGGAGTAGAAGGGTAGGCATTCACAACAGAAGCAAAATCAGCAGGTATGGTTGCTGGGGCTTTCACTGTAAAATCCGAATTCAATGGATAATAGGTGAGAGAAACAATATCACTTCCTGCATTCAGGCTTTGACCAAAGCCGATGGTAGACGGTGCCGTTAATCCTCCCCAGGTTAAGGTGGTACCAAGCTTCAGACCCGGATGGCTTCTCCTGACAAAAGTCAGGACAGAATCATAAAACGTGGTATACTGATTCCATGCCACTGAGTTAGTGCCCAAAGTAACATCACTTTCGTTTCCTATGTTCAGGCAGTAGAGCGATAGGTTGGAGATATTTACAAATACCGTATCCAGCAGTCGTTCAAAACGGTGAATCATTTTGAGGCTATTGAAAGGAACCGTATCCAGATCGGATGGAACACAAAGCACATTCGTATTGATTGGGGCAATGTTCATACTGATTTTTAGATTCTGGGCCGGGTAATAAACATTCGCCGTTTGAAGCAGGGCAGTGGAGTACACATTCGGACTTGCTTCCAGCGTGTTCCAGGTAAATAGCAGATTGATTACCTGAGCCCCGGCACTATCTTTTGCGAATGAAATGCTTCTGGGATAGTTCGCGCTATCGTTTTGTGCATTCGCTATTCCCATACCCAGTACCCGGGTGCCATTGCAAAAGGAAGTCTGAGCAGAAACGGAGGTTCTGATTAATAGCAAAAGTAAAATGAAAGACAGGCTTCTGTTAGAAAAGTATTTCCCCATAGGCTAATATAAGACATAATCCCTCCTTTTAAAAGGAATCTCCCGGTTCAATCACCGAAGCAGCTGAGTCTTAAAAGCGGAAGCTTTTAGTTGCTAAATATTGAAATGGGATATATTAATATGGGTAATAATACTCAGATTTAGTTTTCTCTCTTTTTGCCAATGTTACATTCTTTTCATCAATCATTTCAAGTGCTAGATTGGGAGCTTGAATTGTTAATTACCTGAAAACCAATAATATATAAATACAATTAAATGAATTATTTTCAAAATACAGAAAAAAAGGACGAGGATAATTTGAAACATTTGAGTTAACATGGCGTTAAAGACAACAAAGGATATCAATATTCAACCTTAAATAGCTTATATTAAACGTCATAAAATAGGGGTAGGTCGATAAAGGTTTACATTATGTAGTTAAAGATGAGGGGAGTATGTGATTTTGTGGCTATCGTATTGTTTACTGATAACTTATTAATCCATCTCAAACATGAAGCAATTGCTCCCTATCTTGTTTCTTCCGATTGCAAGTTTTTGCCCACAGACTGGATCTTCTCAAGTGATGATGTATGGAGCAGTTAATTATTCTGCGACTGGAAATTCCTCCACACCCATTGATATTGAATATAATAGTCCGGGCATAGCCGTTTTCGTTCATTTTCCAACAGCGACAGTTACTATTAACAGCATAGATTTTAATGGAATAGGATCACTCGCATCCTCCACGGCTAATCACGGGGGTGTAAGTCTGGAGACCTGGGGGGCGGTTGGACTTAGTGATGGTGTTGCAAACCTGAATATAAATGTGACCGGGGGAGGTACCTATTATGTTTGCGCTATTGCGCTGCACAATGTCAATGCCGGTTGCAGCGCAAGCNNGATGCTTCTGCTCCTGCATTTAACGATGTTTTTCAGGATCCATTCGTTTCACCCTATACCCTTCCATATGTAGGCGCAGATGCAGCCTATCCTTCTGTAGCCGGCACGTACAACTTTCAGTGGACCATGGCAGCTAATACCTCCGGAGTTGCGGGTTACCTTCACCTTTGTGGTGTTGCAGACTTGCCCATAGAGCTGAAAAGCTATAGCGCGAATTACAGGAAAGAGAAAAGCGATGTGCGTGTTGCATGGACTACCTCCTCCGAAACGAACAATAATTTCTTTACCGTGGAACGATCTGAGGATGGAATGAACTATGTGGTACTAGGAACAGTACCCGGGGCTGGCAACAGCTCAGAACCCCTTGATTATTCCCTAATCGATAATAACCCGCTCCCAGGGACCTCCTACTACCGTTTGAAACAGACAGATTATAACGGAAACTTCAAGTATAGTGGAACAGTGGTAGTGAACTGCCCTTTTATAAGCAACCTTACTGTTTTCTCCGATAAAAACGGCTCATCGTTTCATTTTTATACCGAACAAGAAAGCCCGGTACAGGCCGATATCTATAATATGCAAGGTTCCTTGATCACTACAAATCTCCTGACCAACATTCATCGTGGGGAGAATGAACAAAAGCTGATGACTTCACTTCCAACTGGTTTATATATACTTACACTCAGAGACGGTTCCAAGGTGGTGACCCGAAAGTTTTTAAGCCAGTAGTAAGAGAACCCCGTCTATTTCATCTCTGCATTAATCCAGAATCTTGTATTTCCGGTAATTCTTTGTTTTTTTAAAGAATTGGGAACGAAATTCGCTTATTTCGGTATATAATTGGGTTTAACGTGGATTTTCTCTGTTAAGCCAGTGATAAGAGAACCATAATATGTAGAAATTAAATATTGCCTACATTTGGTAGCTAATAAAAATTTACTGGTTGAATCAGGCTGATATTGAATCCGGAAGAACCCGTCATTCATTCCGGAAACTGGTTTAATTTTGCTTAATTCTGAAATCCAAGCATGTCCCGATCGACCAAGCCTGAAAGTATAATTTTAAGGATTGTACCCTTTCTTATCCTTTGCGGCTTTTTAATTTCCGGCTCCCGACTTCTTGCTCAGACCGGAGACACGACCTCTTTTGTTTTTGTGCTTCAGGGAGATATTAAAGTCAACAATAAAACGGTTGCAGGTGTATCCATCGTACTTAAGAAGAAGGATCAAGAAATCACAAGGCTCCTTACAACGAACGACGGGAAATATGTTTTAAATATTAAACAGGTGGTGGCTGATACCTCCGGAGAGTATCTGGTTTACATCTCGAAGACTGGTTTGCTCGGTAAAATTCTATCCATCAATACGGCTGTTCCCCCCAAGCAATATGCGAAAGATCCTTTTCCCAGCTATGATTACGATCTTGAGATCTCCTTGACTCCACTGATGCCCAATGATATTGTGTTGAAACAGGCTTTTGGCAGAATAAAATGGAATGCAAAGCAAAAAGGTTTCGGTATAGACCAGAGCTATGCAAAGGTGGTTCAAAACGAACAGGAGAAATTGAAGTCTGATCCACAGTATCGTAAAGATCAATTAAAGAAGCAGAAAGAAGAGGAACAAAAACAGAAAAAGATTGAAGCAGAAAAGAAACGACTGGAGGATGAAAAGAAAAAGAAAGAGGAGGAAGATAAAATAAAGGCGACACAGCAGGAAGCAGCCCGCCTTGCTGAGGAAAAAGCAAAAGAAGAAGCCGAGAAAGCAAGACTCGCTCAGGAAGACACCGACAGGAAAGCAGCCGCTGAACTGAAAAGCAAACAGGATGCAGCCCTTGCTGCTGAAAAGGCCGGATCAGAAATAAAAGAAACACCGGTACCAGATAACAAAACAGAAGCACCTGCTGATAAAAAGGTGGAAACTTCACAACCAACTGCGAAGGTTGAAGTCAACCCAAAGCAACAGATCATGAATGAGATGCCAGTCATCCCGATCAGCCCTGAAGCATACTCCCTCCGGGCTCAGGAAGGGCGGTTCTTAACCTCTCGTGTTAAAGAGGATAAAATACAAGCGGCAAATCTTTCTGGAAAGTATGAAACCAGCAATGCATTGACCAGCCTCCTGGATGTAATCGCCGCTCACGATAAAAAAAATAAAAAGGAATGAAGATGAATTTAGCCGCATACAAAAATTGTTGCAAATTCGTTCGGAACATCACCGGGATTGCTTTCTGCTTCATCTCTCTATGCCTCACGTCTAATCATTCACTTGCTCAGAGTTTCAACCTCAGTCAATTTGGAATTGAAGAAGGATTACCTCAATCGAGTATCTACTCGATGGTGCAGGATAAGGATGGAAACATATGGGTGGGTACGATGAATGGTATTTCAAAATACAATGGACTTAATTTTAAAAATTATACGAAGAGCGATGGAATTGCAGAAATCAGGGTCACTTCCTCATGCCTTGATAAAGATGGAAATGTATGGTTCGGACACTGGTCAGGGGGAATTACAAAATACGATATTGCAACCGGGAAATTTTCGGAAGTGACACCTGCGCAGGGGAATATATCCAAAACGATTAATTCCATTTTTTGCGATAAGAAAGGTCAGCTTTGGTTTGGAACAGAAGGGGAAGGAGCCTGGATACTGCAGGCAGGTCAGTTCAAGGTACTCAATACAAAGAACGGACTTGCCGGAGATGCCGTGAGTTCTTTTGCTCAGGATCAGCAAGGAAATGTTTGGATCGGTACCAACAACGGCGTGACCATTTCAGGAGCCAGCCTGACTTCTTTTAGCGGCTCAGAGGGAATAGTAACTGCTCTGGCATGCGACAAGAAAGGGGACATGTGGATTGGTACCCAGAATAGGGGATTACAAAGAGTTCAAACTACTCCGGCAGGAGACAAGAGAATTTACTCATACACTATTCAGCAAGGCCTTGCTTCCAATTATGTAAAATCTATTTATGAAACATCGGATGGGGTCCTGTTTGTGGGTACCTATTGGGGAGGTGTTTCGAAGTTCCTTCCTGAGCTGGAGAAACTGCATTATAAAGGCTCCTGGTTTCAGAGTATATCTACAAAACATGGACTGAGTAATGACCGGGTTCTCTCTATCCTGCAAGACCGGGAGCGGAATATCTGGTTTGGTACTTATCTTGGACTGAATCAGTATTTCGATGAGCAGTTTGAAATATTCGGAGAGAATGACGGACTTCAAAACACACTTATCTGGTCTGTCATTCAAAGCAAAGATGGGGATATGTGGCTCGGAACAGAGAACGGACTGATTCAATTCGTTACCGATGCAAGTAAATCAACACCAGGGAATGAAAAAGCTGAACCCAAAAAGAAGGGAAGTAAAAAAGTAGCTGAAGATGATGATTCACCTAAAACAGCATTTCGTTTCATACGGCGTACCGGAGGGGAAGGGCAGGTGTTAAATACCACTGCATTGTATGAGGATATTACAGGCCACCTTTGGTTCACAAATTTTGGGCATGGACTGAGCCGGATGGATATAGCTTCAGGGGAAATAAAGGAGTTTACAACCGAAAACGGACTTCCGGTAAATGAAATCTATTGCATCAGTGGCGATAAAGATGGAAATGTATGGATAGGAACCAACAAAGGAGGAGCTCTCAAATTTGATATCACCAATGAAACGTTTGAGAAATTCACAGTAGACAATAACCTGGGAAGTAACCAGATCTATACCATCTTCCACGATTCTAAAGACAGGATGTGGTTTGGTGCACTGGGTGGCAGCTTGAGTATGCTGGAACCTGGAAGCCTTGGTAAAAAGGATAAGAAGTTCAAAAGATTTTCTGCATCAGATGGCTATCCGGGAGAATATACCCTGTGTATGACGGAAGATTCCAAAGGGAATATGTGGTTCGGCAGCTATGAGAAAGGTATATACAAATACGATGGGAAGACTTTCCGGAATTACTCCACCAAAGAAGGCCTTAGTTCTAAAACGCCCTTTCTTCTTACCTGCGATAACAAAGACAATATATGGGTGGGTACAGGACTTGGAATTGATAAATACAATACAAAAGAAGAAACCTTCCGGCATTATGAAAAAGGGGATGGATTTCTGGGTATCGAGATTAATCCCAATGCCTCCTGTAAGGATAAAGAAGGAAATCTTTGGTTCGGTTCCATCATAGGTGTAGTAAAATACAATGCAGCACTTGAACGGACTGATATCGTAGAGCCGGTGACCACGATTGCAAACCCGAAAATATATTTTCAGGAGGTCAGTATTCCGGAAGATCATATCTTCCCATGGAATAAAAATCATTTTACTTTTGAATTTACAGGAACCAGCCTTACCAACCCCAAACGCGTTAAGTATCGCTATATGCTGGAAGGATTGGATAAAGAATGGTCTCCCATCGTAAAAGAAAATTCCGTAACCTATCCCGATCTTCAGAAAGGAGATTATGTTTTCAAAGTAAGATCCTGTAACAGCAATGGAGTCTGGAACAAGGAACCGGTCACCTTTCATTTCTCTATCAGCCCCCCATTCTGGAGAACGACTTGGTTCTATGTCTCTCTTGGTGCAGTGCTTGTTCTGTCTATCACTTTCGTGGTAAAGCGGAGAGAAAAAGAACTGAAAAAGAAAAACCAGATACTCGAAGAAAAAGTTCAGCAACGTACGGAAGTAATCACTGCACAAAAATCGGAACTGGAGAAAAAGAATGGTGTTATTATAGACAGTATTGAATACGCGAAGAATATTCAGCAAGCCCTCCTTCCCGCAGATTCGGATATCAGTAAGTATTTCAGCTCTCACTTTGTGTTATATAAACCCAAGGATATTGTCAGTGGTGATTTTTATTGGATACAGGAAGATCATGGCAGGATACTCTTAGGGGTGGCCGATTGTACAGGCCATGGAGTACCTGGCGCTTTTATGTCGCTCATGGGCCATAGCCTTTTGAAGGAAACCATAAATGTGACAAGGTCAGCCAGACCAGCCGAAATTCTGACAGAATTAAATATTCAGGTACTAAAAACATTAAAACAGGATCAGGAAAATACCTCTGCCAAATATGGAATGGACATAGCCCTTATTTCTGTGAATAAAGATCTGAACAGCCTGGAATTTGCAGGGGCACATAACCCGCTGTTTTTAATCAGAGACGGAGAATGTACACAGATAAAAGGAGACAAACGCGCTATCGGAAGTTTCAGCCGGACAAATACCGGTTTCACCTCTCATCCTGTTGACCTAAAGAAAGGCGACATGTTGTATATGATATCCGACGGGTATGTGGATCAGATAGGGGGGCAAGAAGGAAAAAAATTCTTCGGACAGCCTTTCCGTGAATTGCTCCAGAATATTTATCTCCTGGATGTCGAAAAACAAAAGCAAGTACTGGATGATACAATAATGAAATGGAAAGGGGACAGGGTCCAGACCGATGATATCCTTGTGGTTGGAATTAGAATATAATTTAACGGTTTCTAAAAAAGTTTAGCATGAATGCAATTATCGACGCTTACGAAATCTCCCGCTTTATGGAAGAGAAGAATGTGTTGCTTGTCTTCACCGGTGAATTTGATCACCGGATCATCAGTGTTTTGCTGAAAAATATAAAGGGCAAACTGAATCCGGATGATATAACCGGAAATACTGTTAAACGGGTTTACCATGTATTGGTTGAAAGTATCGAAAATATCGGGCGCCATGCAACGCAGGATAAGACCGCCAACAGCCAAAGTATTTTTATGGTTTGCCGGGATGATTCAAAATATACGGTCATCTCCGGAAACCCGATCTTAAATTCCAATATCCCGGCATTGAAGGAAAAACTGGATAAAGTCATGAATCTCAGTTTGGAAGAACTCAAACAAATGTACCGGGATCAGATCCAATCCGGAAAGACGACAGAAAACGGAGCCGGGCTTGGGATTATCGATATTGCCATAAAGACAGGAAACAGCATTCAGTACGATTTTTTCCCCCTGACCAATGAAACTTCCTTCTACCAATTTCAAACTGAAATATCTATCTGACAAACACATAAAATTATGGACTCACTAATCATTTCCCCAACCGAAGATTCGCCGGAAGTTAAATTCACTACCACCTCTAACCGGTTTGTAATTTCCGGAGAATCAAGACCTGAAAATGCGAGTAAGTTTTATACTCCGGTTATCGAATGGATAAAAAAGTTTGAAGATGTACTTTACTGGCGTAAAAATGAGCGCGGGGATAAATCTCAGATAATATTTGAGTTTAAATTAGACTACTTTAACTCCACTTCAGCGAAGTATATCCTAGATATTATATTTTCCGTAAAAAAATTGGTTGAACAGGGATACAATGTCAAAATAGAATGGCATTACGACAAAAGAGACGATGATATGCTTGATGCAGGAACTGAATTTTCAGAGATGGTGGAATTACCTTTCGAGTTCATTCCACATTAATCTTTTCTAAAACCTAATAAAATACAATACAAAAAATGGGAAAGCGCGAAAGGCTGGTTGATTGACCCTGTTCTTCATTCATGCTTCATTTCTTTTTTCTACTTTTCCATTCTAAACCAAAAAAAACCATCCAATGAAAAAGTATGCATTCCTTTCCCTCGTAGTTCTTTTTTTTGCAACAACAGCATTCGTAGTTGTTCAGAATAACCAGAAAACAGAAGCCAGCGAACACCCACGTATTGAAAAAGCAATCAAAGAACTTGAAGGCGCGATTGAATACATGGAAAAAGCTCCGCATGATTTCGGCGGGCACAAAGCTGATGCCATTGCTGACTCCAAGAAAGCAATTAAGTCTTTAAAAGAAGCCCTTGCTTACAGAGCTCATAAGGACAATAAAAGCGGTAAATAATAGCCGGTAAAAGTATAATTTTTTTCGCCCCCTTTCCCCTCTCTTCTACGAGAGGGAGAAGGGGGTGAAATATTTTAGATAAATCGAAAATGATCGAGGTGTATATTTTTAATGTGGATGGATGGAATGAATCCGAAGTGAAAGGGCTGCTTGAGTCCCTTCCGGAAAAGGTTCGTGCGGAAATCACGCGTTATAAAGTATTCAAAGATCAGAAGCTAAGACTTGCAGCGCGGCTGATAATCAGAAGATATCTACTTGTTAATTCTTATAACGTTGGTTTGGAACGATGGGAAAGAGGGAAAGAAAACAAACCCTTTATAAAAGGAGGCCCCTGTTTTAATATCAGCCATTCGGGTAGCCTCGTTGTTGTTTCATTTGGAAAAAGTGATGTTGGGATTGACCTGGAAGAGGAAAAACAGATGGATATGACCTCCTTATCTGAATATTTTCATCCGGAAGAGCTTGAATATATAGGAACCCCACCCATTGATCTGAGTCGCTTTTATAAGCTTTGGGTAAGGAAAGAAGCATTTCTCAAAGCGTTGGGCAAAGGAGTAATGGGCAATCTGATGGGAATGAACAGCCTTAAAAGCCCTATTCTGGTCGGTGATAAGTCCTGGTCGATTCAGACTATTGAGGTTGGAAAGGGATACCACTGTGCTATTTGCTCCTCGGAAACTCCGATAGAGGTGAAAATCACTCCCATAGAGACCTTCTGATCTGATATTATATCCCTCTTTGGTATTTTGTTTTAAGGAGGCAAAGAGTTATATTTGTTAATCATGATCAAATCGTTGGCCTGGTTTTTTCTAACGCTCTATGTCGTAGTACTGCTGCGGCCGGCCTTTCCATTGGTTGATTATGCGTTCAATAAAGAGAAGATCACACGGGTATTTTGCGTCAATAAAGACAAGCCTGTGATGCATTGCAACGGGAAATGCCATCTGATGAAAGAGCTGAAAAAAAACAGCGAAGAATCACCCCGGAGTAATGCTCCCCGTTTGTTGGTTGAAAACCTGCTGCCTCATTTCTCCAATTCTACATTTGCTTTTGTTCCTCCTTTTCATGTATCCATTCCAATGATTGATTTTGCTTACCAGGAACCGTCTTCTTCGAGCCATCCGGCTTCTGTCTACCATCCCCCTCAATGCTAAGCTGAATACCTCGTTTTTTCATTCTTGAAATAGGGAATGAAATGATTTGTGCTTTCCTATGAAATGCACCGGTATGAATCTTATTGCATTGCCCATGAAATCCATAAAAACCTTTTTGACGGGTGTTTGGCTGCTTGCCATAACCCAGACATGCCTTGGAAAACAGAATGGTGATACCTCCACCGTCTGCACTAAAAGAGAGCCCTGCTGTGCCACCGACTGGCATGTTCCGCTCGGTATTATGATCGATCATAATCACCTGAAGGGAGATTGGGGCGTTTCCTATTCTTTTATGAACATGAATATGAAAGGAACTCAGCATGGTCAAAACCCGCTGACAGATCCACAGGTACTCGAATCTTATGATATGACTCCTGAGAAAATGAATACCCAGATGCATATGGCCATGGTTATGTATGGAGTCACCGACCGTTTAACACTCATGGGCATGTTCGGTTATGCTATGAACTCCATGAGCATGACCATGCTTCCCGGTATGATTATGAATGGAACCGTGATGACCATGAGTAATAACTCTATGACTTCCTCTTCCTCCGGAATAACCGATTCTAGAATTTATGGAACGTACCGGCTGTTTGATAAGAACGATCATCGCATCATACTAAGCCTTGGGGTAAGCCTCCCGACGGGAAGTATCAGTGCCACAGGAACCACCCTTGTTGGGGAGGGCCAGAGACTTGCTTACCCGATGCAACTGGGGAGTGGCACTTTTGATCTGCTTCCCGGGATTTCTTATAGCGGAATCTGGAGGAGAAAGATAAGCTGGGGAATGGAAGCGGATTGTAATATTAAGACGATGAATAATTCAGCCGGTTATCAATTGGGAAACGTCTATACTGGAAATGCCTGGGTATCTTACAGTTTTACAAAATGGATCAGTGCCTCGTTGCGAATCGAAGAGGTTGTAACAGGCCAAATCTATGGATATGATCCTCAGATTGCAGTTTTATCCTACAACGACCCATCTGCCAACAGTACGAACTCCGGTGGCTCTCGCACCTCTGCATGCGCAGGAATAAATCTCTTTAAATTGAAAGGAGCCCTGAAAGGCACCCGAATCCTTTTGGAGTATGATTTACCTCTGATTCAAGATGTGCAAGGGATCCAGATGACCTGTTCGGGAATGCTTATGGCAGGTGTGCAGTATCACTTTTAATTATCCGAACAAACAAAATTTTAAAAAAATCTTATGATAAAAAATATATTCTGCGTCAGAACTTTTGTTCACATGATCATTCTTATTGCGCTCATAACTTCTTTCGGGGCGTGTAAAAAAGAGCAGCCCGCACCAGTAGCAATCGGGCAAGTATGGTTTCACCTTCACAGCAACATCGATACAAACGAAATCGATACCTCTATGATCAGCAAAGATCACACCGGAAGACAATTGAAAATTAAACTGGCCGAGTTTTATGCATCGGGTATTCAGCTTAAAAAGTCCGATGGCACTTTTTACAACCTCACTGGAACGATCATACTGAAGACCATCGGAACGGAGGAGTACTTTATCGGGAATGCCCCTGCCGGCAATTATACTTCCGTTAGCTTTAATGTGGGGCTTGATCCTACTTCGAATGCGGCGAATGCTCCGACAGAGGCTGCTTCTACCGGGCTCTCTCTGCAGACACCTTCCATGTGGTTCGGAACAACCGCCAAAGGGTATATCTTTATGAATGTCCAGGGTACGGTGGATACCTCTGCCATGAATAATGGACCCGTGAATGTTCCAATCAGTTATCAGATCGGAACGAATGCTTTATTACAAAACGTTACTATGCCAAATCAGACGTTTGCGGTCGTTGGAAACCAAACATCCTTCATTCACATCATATGTGACTATGGTTTATTGCTCAAGGGAGTCAATTTTAAGACACAGACCATGTGTGACCCGTTTACAAACCTGCCTTTAGCTACACAAATTGCGAATAACATTCCCGGTATGTTCCGGTATGAATACTAAATGGGAGGATGAAACGAGATAGTCCATATTGTATCACAAAAAAAGCACTGATGATTTTTTCATTCATCAGTGCTCTTTTTTCGTGTAGGACAGATAGTCCGGTGATTATTCCAACCCCGGCATTACCTGCTGTTGTTTATTTTCATAAGGATATTGTTCCGATATTTCATAGCAACTGTGCCCTTGCAGGCTGTCATAACGGTTCAAATGTTAACATCCGACTGAATCTTCAAGACACGGTCGCATACAACCAGTTGTTTCTTCACCATGAAATTGATACGATTACTCCTATACAAAGTTTTCTTTACCAGCAGATGACCTCAGGAGCCACGCCTATGCCGCCTTCCGGAAAACTAAGCGACTATGATATAGCTCTTGTTCTGAAGTGGATCACTCAAAAGGCGAAAAATAACTAGCTTTAATTGGTAGGCAGGGAAGGTTCCGGTAGGTTATTATCTTCAGGGTCCTTTGATTTCTTGAACTCCATCTTTCCGAACTTGTAAGTCAAGTTGATTCCAAAAGACCGGTAAGGAAGCTGACGGTCTGTAACCAGTGTAAAATTCGTCCCGGTCAGGTTAGACTTTTGATCCACATACTCCGCAAAGGGATTGGTAGCAGTGAGGGCCACACTGGCCTTCTTATTCCAAAACTGCTTACGGAAAGCAAAGGTATAAGTGGTTTGGGAAGGTTGTGTTCCTTGTGCATTGATCCGCGGGGAATTGAAGTTTCCAAAGGCTTCTACCACCAGCGTAGGACTGATCTGCCAGGTGGCATTCAGATTGATCCTGTAATTGAAACCATGAATATCTCCACCTGCATCCAATCCTGTTGTTATATAACGCTCGAAAGCGGAGATATTGGTTCTCAAACTAATTTTAGGAGTGATTGGGATATTGCCAAAAAAACTAACCCCATAGTTGTTTTCATGCCCGATGTTGTCTCTGATCCCCACTGTGACATTTCTATAGGTTGAGTCGCCCACCTGATAAGAAGAATAATAGCGGGTGTAGGGTTGTATATCATCTGTATTTAATCTCGCGAAAAGGCTGATGAGGATCGAACCACCTTTTTCGAACGACTTATTATAACCCACCTCCACGCGATCTGAGACTTCCGGTTTGAGATTCACATTACCTGCGGTGAGGTTTTGAGGATCGGTGGCGTTAATGAATGGATTAAGATCACGATAGTCTGGGCGTTGAATCCGGTGTGAATACAAAAGTTTCAGAGTCTGATTATTCTTAAACACATGGGAAAAGGCTACAGACGGAACCACAGTACCATAAGGAGTGAAATCAATATTGCCTGCATTGGAAAATGATGCGCTATGTTCTGTGTATTCATAACGGCAACCCACCTTCATGTCCAGATAATCAAAGAGCCTGACTTTAACACTGGCATAGCCGGCATAAATTTGCCTCTGGTAATGAAAGGTGAGCGATTGTGAATTATTAAAATCATAATTGCCTGTAGACCCGTTTAAAAGATAAACGTTGGAAGCAGAATTGATTTGATTGAGTGTTGCTTTTCCCCCGGTTTCGAATAAAGATTCTTTTCCAAAAGGCTGTGCATAATCTACGCTGATATCGGTTTCTTTGTCGGTGCCGGGATTATTTCCCTTGGAGCCATTAAAAAGTGAATCATTCCATGCATGATTTTGACTTTGCTGATAATAGGAATAATTGGTCCCTGTGGATGAATTAACCAGAGCACTAAGCTCCTGACCTTCTTTTTTAAAAGTGTGCTTATAGTCGAGATTCCAGTCGAATACCTGCCCGTTTGCATTATTCTGAGTATTGAGCAGATCAGTAGTGCTGGAAAGGGGATTACCATAAGCATCCTGTAAGGAAGTAATACGGCTCGAATTTCCGACGCTGTTATTGCCGAAATAGTTGAACAGTACACCGCCAGTGAACAAATCATTGGAAGTAGCTTCCCAATCGACTCCATATCCCGACTGATATCCATTCCTCGTGAAATTGCTCTTGCCATTCTGATCGGTGACGGTTTGCTGAAGTGAAAGCGGGTCCTGAGAGGTGCGCGTAACATCGCTCAGGACTGTGGATTGAAGTTGGGCGTTTCCGCTGAAGAATGCATGGGCACCGAGTCCCCCTTTTTTGGCTGCCAGGTTAAAGGAGCCATTTTCCAGACGAGTGCCTCCCGACAAGGATATATTTCCGTTAATACCCTGAGCGGTACTCTTTTTAAGAATGATGTTGATGATCCCACCGGTTCCTTCGGCATCGTATTTGGCGCCAGGGCTTGTTATGACTTCAATACTTTTGATCTGGCTTGCCGGAATCGACTGAAGGACATCCACAAGATTGGATCCGAACATGCTGGAAGGTTTTCCATTGATCAGAAAACGGATATTGGTATTTCCCTGAATATCTACATTCCCATCTATATCTACGGAAACCTCCGGAACCTTTTTGAGGATATCGATGGCCACACCTCCCTGAGATGTCAGGTCATTTTCGGCATTATAGACAATCTTATCGACTTTGTTTTCGATGATGCTTCGATCGGTTGTGATCGTTACCTGCTTCAACATCGTTTTATCAACCAGCAGGAAGTCACCCAGAACAAAATCAGGTTTGGATTTGGAGATGATAATGTTGTTTCGGATCCCGGTTTGATAACCAACAAAATAAATGACCAGGCGATAGGTTCCTTCTGCTATCTGGGAAATTTTAAACTGACCATTATCATCACTTGTTGATCCGTTGAGTTCCCGGGTGCCATCAGGGGTGGTAATGCTGATGGATGCATAACTCACCGGTTGCCTGGAAACGGAATCAATAATTCTTCCAGTAACAGAGCCTTCTCCCTTCGGCTCCGCTTTTTGCGCATTGCCAATAACCGAAACGAAAAGAAGAGAAAGGATGAGGCTATAAATTTTTCGCGAGTCCATAAGAAGCATACCTGTGAATGGCGTGATTTCCAATATTAGTGAGCTTGATTAAACCCTGATCGAAATTAGGAAGGAATTCTGGATGAATACTGGATCAATTTTTTTTCAGAAGGTTAACAGAAGGAATTTAAGATTCTTTAACAATTAAAGATAGATAACAAAGCCCAGGCTAACTGAGTTTATATACAGCAGAGACTGCCAACCTCCCGTATGAGTTATGTTCCCTGCAGCATCCTTGCCATCGTAAGTCTCCCAGCCAAAATTTCCAGCTGCAACTTCGGCGGCAATTCTTTTGGATAAAAAAGTTGTAAACCCGGGCTGGAGGTAGGCACCAATTCCTGATTTATTGTAAACATCCGTATTAATTGTCTTCTTAGAGGCATCGTAAGTCTGTGTGGTGAATTGTCCAAACGAAAAGGGGGCCCGCAGCTGAAGGAAAAAGTAATTATCATCTGCGATTGGAAAATAATATCTCAGAACAGGGGTTACATAATATTTAATGTCATCATCCCGAAGTATGACCGAAGTAGGGTTTACCACAGGGGTCTGAACCGTGTAATTATCAATTTTAGTTTCCGAGTATCCTCCTTTTATCTGGAAAGCCAATCGCTTGGTGAGCATATAACCAAGAGCAAGATCTCCCCCCAGGGCCAGTGTATTTGTCCCTGTAACAACACCGGCGAATGTAGTTTTGGTATCCTGAAGTCCCGAGAAGTCAAAGATGACTCCAATCATGAACTCGTGCTTTTCGAGATAAGGACCGGTCGTATCATTATCAGAGACAGAAGCGTGCTTGTGAAATGTAGAATCAGGTTTAGATTGAGCCGTAGCAGATAGACAAAGCCCTAGGCTGAAAAGATAAATCAGGCACTTATACATGTTCAGAGAAAAGATTTGTTAGGAAATCACCAGGGTTTAAGGTACAGAAACCAGGGTAATATCAAAAATCAAAACAGAATTTGCAGGAATGCTTCCGGTGGCCTGGCTTCCATATCCGAGAGCAGAGGGTATAAGCAAGGTGCCAGATCCGCCTGCTTTAAACAGTGGGATTCCTTCCTGCCAGCCCTGAATTACTGAAGTCAGGCTACAGGAGAAACCGCCGGGGTTTTGGTCGAATACCGTTCCGTTGGTTAGATAACCCTTGTAAATAACGGTAACGTTTGATGAAGAAGTTGGTCTGACTCCAGTACCTGGATTATTTATTACATAATATAGCCCGTCTGCCGTAGAACTCGCTGTTAGATGGTGGCTGGAGATATAATTGGTTATGATGGTCTTATCAGTAGCAGCCTGATCTGAGGAGCTGGTACTCTTTTTCTGACACGCCCCAAACAAGAGAGACAGACAGCAAAAATAGAAGAGTGTTTTCATTTGATCTGTAAAGGATTAGAATCGTTTCCGGCAGCAAATATAAATGAATTCTTAGAATAGAGGCCGCCAGCCTGGGATCATCAAACTTACCTATGGTGGAATAGGTAGATTGAAAGGAATCTATTAACTTTCCTCCATCAATTTGATCCCTGTTTAAATATCTCAATGTCCGATTCTACTCAGCGTACTACACAAATTTTAAGTGAAATTATACAGGAGATTTCTTCACTTCTTTCAGTTGAAGAAATTATCGGAAAAGTATATCAGAATGTGAATGTCCTGATGGATGCAACCGTTTTCGTGATCGGAATCCACAGGCCTGAAACAAATGAACTCTTTTATCCTGCTGATATTGAAAAAGGAGAGAAGCTGCCTGCAAACAGTAATTCACTGGAAGAAACAAACAGACTCTCTGTAAGATGTTATATAAATCGGGAAGAAATCATCATGAATGATTTTGTGAACGATTACAAGACCTATTTTCCGGGAAACGAAATCCCAACTCCTACCGCAGGTGAAGACCCGGAAGCGCTCATCTATCTTCCGCTTATGGCTGGAAAAGAAGCCGTTGGTGTATTGAGTGTTCAAAGCTTCAAGAAAAATTCTTATTCCGGCTATCACCTCGATATTCTAAGAGGACTTGCCGTTGCTATCTCCGGATCGCTGGAGCGAGCCCGACTGTATGAGAATATGGAAGAGGAAGTGCGGATGAGACTGAAAGAGATAACCCGCCAGAAAGAAGAAATTGAACATACCTATCAGAATATTAAACTGTTGGGTGAAATCGGAAAGCAAATTATTTCCAGTCTATCAGTTGAGAAAATTATTGAAACCGCTTACGCAAACATCAACGAATTGATGGATGCTTCATCCTTCTGGATAGGAATTTATAATGAGTCCCAGCAAACATTGGATTATCCTCTTGGTATTGAGAAGGGCAAATCTCTTCCTTTCGCCTTTTATAACCTTTCTGACGAGGCAAGACTTCCGGTCTGGTCATTTAAAACACAAAAGGAAGTATTTATAAATGACTACCTAAGTGAATATAAAAATTATCTGCCCGACTTTGAGCCTCCAAGGCCTGTAGCCGGCGAAATGCCTGAATCGTCGATCTGGCTGCCTTTAATTTCGAAAGAAAAAAAATCTTTGGGTGTGATTACGATCCAGAGCTTTAGTAAAAATGCCTATACGGATTATCATTTGAATATTGTGCGCAATCTCGCTGTATTCACTTCTATCGCTCTGGAGAACGCCTTGCTTTATGAATCAGTGGAATTGAAAGTTATCGAACGCACAACAGAAGTAGTTAAACAAAAAGAGGAGATTGAGCAGACCTATGAAAATGTAAAAGTGCTCAGTGAAATCGGGCAGCAAATCACTTCATGCCTTTCCGTGGAGAAAATTATTGAGACAGCCTATGAGAGCATAAATCTGCTCATGGATGCCTCTGTATTTATCATAGGTATTTATCAGAAGGATAAGAATTGTCTTGATTTTCCGGGAGCTTTCGAAAAGGGTCAGAAAATGCCACTATTTTCCCTCCCTCTTGAAAACAGAGATAAACTTGCGGTGTGGTGTTTTGAGAACCAGCAGACCGTATTCATTAACGATCTTCAGACCGAATTCAAAACTTATTTTCCACACCTGGACTCTTATGGAGCCATCGTAGGGGATGTGACCCATTCTCTTATCTACCTGCCTCTGGTCTCGAAAAACAACAAGAAGGTTGGTGTGATTACCGTACAGAGTTTTAGCAAAAATGCCTATACCTCTTATCATGTAAATATTTTGAAGAGCCTGGCCGTATTCGTTGATATAGCTCTTGAAAATGCCCTGATGTACGAGCATGTGGAACAGAAAGTTATTGAACGCACTGCTCAGGTCGTGAAGCAAAAAGAAGAGCTGGAAGAAAAGAATAAAGATATTACTGATAGCATTAATTATGCAAAACGAATACAACAGGCTCTCTTGCCTCCGTTGAGGGTGATGAAACAACTGTTTCCGGAAGCATATATTTTATTCCACCCCAGGGATATCGTAAGCGGAGATTTCTATTGGTTTACGGAAAAAGACGGAAAGAGACTTATTGCTGCGGTAGATTGTACAGGTCATGGAGTGCCAGGAGCTTTTATGAGTATGATCGGTAATTCATTCCTCAATGAAATTGTGAATGAACGAGGAATTACCATGCCTAGTCTTATCCTCGGTGAGCTTCGGAAGCTGGTTATCAGTTCGCTTAAGCAAGATGAGGCTGAGGGAGCCTCCAATGACGGAATGGATATATCCCTCCTCAGCTTTGAGAAAAAGGGAGAAACGATAATGGTCGAATGGGCAGGAGCCAACAACCCGTTATGGCTTATAAGAGAAGGCAAATGCCTGGAGTGGAAGCCGGATAAGCATCCGATCAGCTACCTACGGGGAGAAGCAAGACCATTTACCAATCATGCCTTAGAAGTAAGAAAAGGAGATACACTCTATCTCTTTACAGACGGATTTGCGGATCAGTTTGGAGGACCCAAAGGCAAAAAATTTAAATACAGACAATTGCAGGAAAAACTCCTCTCGATACAGCCAGAGACTATGAGCCGACAGAAGGAGATTCTCCGACAAACGCTGGTCGACTGGAGAGGATCATTGGAACAGGTGGATGATGTTTTAGTAGTAGGGGTAAGGGTGTGAGGGAGTTTCCCACTTCTGTGTCAGGACGAGTTAACTTTTAAAGGATATTTAAGAAGCCGACGATATGAAGAAATGGATCTTTTTTTTGTTTTTGTTCGGGAGCAGTCTGTTCCTAAATGCACAGGATACAATTTTCAAGAAAAACAAAGGGAGGGTTCTTGCGAAAGTGACCCTTGTTGGTTCAGATACGATTGATTATTATAAAGCATCGATGCCGGATGGCCCTGTTTATCATCTGCCTAAATCGGAGATCAGCTACATAAAGTATGAGAACGGAAATGCTGATTATTTTGAAAAGCCACCCTCCAATCCTGAAAACAGTCAGCCTGGCAATACAGAAGTAAGAACTCAGACGACAACAGAGCCAGTTAAACCTTTTGAAAAAGAAGCGGGTTTAAGAATTGATGTAGGGAGGAGAGGCTTTTATGTAGATAACAGACGGAAGACTCAGCGGCAAATTAGCAAGATGTTGCAGAAGCAGCATAACCCGATGGTAGACGGGTATCTTCACACCTCCTGGAATGAAAATGCCATTGGTCAGGTTTGCTCTTATTCAGGTTTAGTCTCGAGTGCGATAGGGGGAGAATTCTTTCTCATCGGATTGATAACAGCTGGAAGTAGTAATAGTAGTGGTACTTCATCCGGTCCGGATATTTCCGGACAAATTATGACTTTCGGAGCAGTACTATTTGTGGGTGGCGTTACCTCCAATGTGATTGGAGTGATTCAAAAAAAACGCTCCAGAGCATCCTACCTCCGGGCAATAGAACAGTATAACGGTTCTATTCTCTGATTTTAGCTGGCTATAAAAGCTGCTATAAGCCAAGGTGCTTCAGGAAAGCCTTATTATTCGGTTCTCTGCCCAGGAAATTTCGAACGAGGTTCAGAGGATCATCACTTCCTCCTTTTGCAAGGACCATTCTTCTGAACCTGTTTCCTGTTTCAGGAGAAAGAGGGTCCTTTTCAAAAACCGAGTACATATCCTGAGCATAAACCAGTGACCAGAGATATCCGTAATACTGCGATCCATAATTAGTCAGATGTCCGAAGCTTGCTTCAAAATGAGATCCGTCTACATAAGGATAAAGGGTGATTGAATTTTGAAGTTGCCTCACCAGATCGGGGATGGAATGCTCATCCATTATTTTAAAGTCATCATTCAGTGTAAAATCCAGGGTGCCATACAACACCTGTTGAAGCGCCAGAACACCGGAGGTTGCATTCCTGGAGGCAATCATCCTGTCGAGCAGGTCATCCGGAATCATAGCACCTGTTTTATAATGTTTTGCAAAGAGAGAGAGAACTTTTTTATTCCATACCCAATTTTCCATAATTTGAGAAGGAGCTTCTACAAAATCAGTAGGCACACTCGTTCCGGCAAGAGCACCAAGTTCTGTTTCACTCACCATCGTATGCATCAGGTGTCCGAATTCATGAAAGAGTGTCCTTACTTCACTATGTGGCATAAGGGAAGGCTGGTCAGGAGTTGGTTTTGGGAAATTACAGATGAGTGCGGCAGTTGCAAGTCGTCGCCCTGTAGCGGTATTCTGAGCTGCTGTAATAGGGAAACATGCAGCATGTTTGTATTTATCATTCCGTGGATACAGATCCAGATAAAAATAGCCGATTACCTTCTTAGTTGCATTGTCAGTCACTGTAAATGCCTGCACATCGGAGTTCCACACACTTGGATGCTTGTCTTCCGTAAATGATAAGTTATAAATCTGCTGATAAACGGTGAAGAGCCCTTGAATGACATTCTGTAATTCAAAGTATTCCTTTACTTTTTCTTCATCCACTTTATATTTTTCATCCATTAAACGGTTCGCATAATACATGCTTTCGTAAGGATAGATAAAGGTTTCAGGTTTCCCTGTTTCCCTGCTTTTGATTGCAAGTAATTCCTTGTATTCACTTTCTGCTTTAGGACGGAGATCGGTACGCAGTTTATTTTCAAAGTCCCATACATTTTTTTTGTTTTTAGACATGATTCCCTCTGTGACATAATCAGCATAAGAGGCTTTGCCGAGGAGTTTCCCTTTCTTGTCTCTGGTCTTTACGATTTCTGCAATCAAAAGATCGTTTTTGGGAGCGCCTACATTGGTCTTTAAGAGGTAAAATTTCTTCCTGGCATCCGTGTTTTTGGCAACCGTCATGAAGGGAATGTAGGATGGATTGCCAACACTCAACAGGTAAGTGCCGTCGGTCTGAAGATTTGCTTTCTTATAATCATCCGGCATGCCTGCCAGTTCAGCTTCTGTAAATCGAATAGTAGGATTATCTCCGGCAATATTGTTTCTGAATTCAAGGCTCAGGTCTTGAATTTTGTTGTTAAGTGCTTTGAGTGTATCCCGTTTATCGGCTGTTAAAGCAAAGCCTTCCCGTTCATAATCTCTTAGAACTTTGGCAAGATAATATTTACGTTCCCCTTTCAGGTCTTTGGCATCAGCGGTCAGGGCATATGCTTTTACAGCCTTATACAATGATTCGTTCAGACTTTGTTCTGTCGTAAATGCGGAGATCTGTTGCGTTCCTTCATTTGCGGCATCGCGGATGGCCTTGTCGGATGAAGCACTTGAAAGTACTTCATAAATGGAAGATGCCTGATCCAGGAAGGTGGCAGCTTTCTCAAGTTCTCCCATGGTGTTTTCAAAATTGCGTTTCCCATCCGGAACACTTAGAAGCCTGGCGTTAGCTGCTCTAACCTGATCGAGATACCACTTGGTGGCTTCATGGATATTAGTTGGATTAAGCTTGGCGAAATCCACAACTTCATCATTCTTAGGTGAAAGTAGACCTGTAGAGGAGGTTTTAATATTCTGTGCATCTATCATCACACTGCCGGAGAGTGTTATCATGATCATCATTTTTTTGTAAGATGGTAATCGCATTACTCAGGTGTTTTAGGTTATATGAAGCTAAATTAGAATGATATTGGGATAATCTGCCAGGCTTTCAGAAAAGAATTAAATCGCTCAAAACCGGTAACCGAGACCAATACTGAAGTTGGTATTCAGAAACAAAAGGTCATGGCCTTGTCCTATCTCATACACATACCGGCTGAGTCCATATCTGTAACAACATTCAAAAATAATGCTTTTGTGCCCTGGCAGGAAATTACGGTTAAAACCAAAACCGACATCAATATAATTACCCACATTCGTGCCCAAAAATTGATTTTCGTATGGGAGTTTGATATTGTTATCTGAAACCAGGCTTCCATCACTGGAGCTGGTAACGGTGGAGTGAGCAAACAAGGTGTATTTAGGCTCCCATCCAAAGAGGAAGTACACATTAGTCTTATAAACTTCCTCTTTCTTCTTCCAGTTGAGCTTAAACAATAAAGGGAGCCCAACTTCAGTGGTGCGGATACTGTGGTTATATATCTCGTTGCCGTCAAATTTAAAAGAGTAGCCGGGGCCGAAATAGTATGAATCGAAACTGATGCTTTGAGTGAGGATTTCTGCACCGACCAGAAACTTCATGCCTTTGATTAACGGAATCTCAGCACGTACATTTGCACCAAGTCCCTGACCAGAATGGGTATTGGACGTGATTCTGGGGTCATTCTGATAAGCACTGATCACACCAAAAATCATAAATTGATATTTGATGGGTCGTGGTCCAGAAGGTACGTTCATCTGAGCCCGCAAAAGCGGGGAGAATAAAAGTGTAAGCCCAATGAGGAAAACCCTTACTTGATTCAATGTAAGCAGGATAAGTTAATATGCGAATGTCGGAAAAAGCCGGCTGAGTTCCAACTCATTTATAATAAACCCGTTCTCCGTTGATATAGGTTGCTAGGGTAGAGGCTTTGAGTATTTCCTGCTCGCTGCACTTCATCAGGTTTCGGTCAAGAAGAATGAAGTCAGCCATTTTTCCGGGTTCTATACTTCCTTTTTCTTTCTCTTCGAAATTCGCATAAGCCGCCCATATCGTCATTCCTCTCAAGGCATCCTCCCGGGTCAAGGCATTTTCCGGTTGAAAGCCTTTTTCCGGATTTCCGTGTATGTCTTTTCGGGATACCGCTGCGTAAAAGGTTTTAAACGGACTAATATCCTCAACCGGAAAATCGGTCCCAAGGGCTACCATCCCGGCAGCTTCCTTAAGCTCTTTGTAAGCATATGCATATTTAATGCGTTCCGGGCCTAAGCGGTCTATGGCCCACTTCATGTCTGACGTAGCATGGGTGGGTTGGACAGAGGGTATAGGGGACATTTGTTTGCTGCAACTATTACTAAGCAAGGCAATATCCTCCGGGGTTGTTACCTGGAAGTGTTCAATCCTCCAACGGGGATTCATATGAAGATGGCCGCCATTGCATGCATAGTTCATAAAGATATTGTTGTAGAGCCTGAGGATCATTCTGACGGCCGAGTCACCGATGCAATGCGTATTCATCTGAAAGCCCTTCTGAAACATCTCCAGAGCCATTGATCTGTAGTATTCTGGTTTGTTCAGGAGAAAGCCAAACTCCGAAGGTTTGTCCGTATAAGGTTTGAGAAGGCAAGCCCCCCGTGATCCAAGTGCACCGTCGGCATAGAATTTAAATGAACGGATATTGAGACGATCTGTTTTATACTGACCATGGGTGAGGTAATAATCGAGGTTCTCTTTGTCAGGGGTAAGCATTGCATAAATCCTCATTTTGAGTTCTCCGGATTTCTGGATTTGATCAATCAGGTCTACCACTTCTTTGCTTAGTCCGGCATCATCCAGGGTGGTTAGCCCCATAGCCAGGCATTTTTGCTGTGCATCGAGTAATGCCTTTCGGATCTCCAATTTGGAAGGGCGAAGGAGTACTTTACCGATTAGATCCATGGCATTATCAATCAGCACTCCCGATAATCCTTCCGTTTTGACATGAGTCATATCCTCCGTTTCATATAGACCCCGTGTTATGATAATCCCGCCGTCTACGTGGACCCAATTGGTGATGCCGGCTTGTTTAAGAGCTTCTCCATTTACAAGTGTTGCATGACCATCAATGCGGGAGAGATAGACCGGTGTATGGGGGAATAGTAAATCAAGCTGCTTGCGGTCTGGAAATTTCTTTTCTTCCCAGTTATTCTGATCCCATCCATGCCCAACGATCCAGTTGCTTCTTCCGTTTTTGTCTGAGTAGATTTCAGGATGGGAGCTTACAAAAGATTGTATTCGCTGAATAACTTCTTCGAAAGACTTGGTGCCTACCAGGTCTACTTCCTGAAGGGATCGCCCATATTCATAAAAATGACAGTGCGCATCAATAAAACCAGGGAATACAGCTTTCCCTGCGGCGTCTATCATTTCTTTGGCTTCATAATGCGCGAGGATGGAGTCGGATTTTCCTACGACGAGAATTTTACCATCTTTTACCGCAAAACACTCTGCGACGGAGAATTTAGAGTCGACAGTATATACTGCAGCGTGGTAAACAATGAGATCCACTTTTATCTTGGGCTTGCTCATGCAAGAAGAGACAAGAACAGCTAAAAGAAACGCCCATTTAAATAATTTCACGGCTTTAGCTTTTCCTTATAAAAGTGGTTGCATTTGCCTGAGCTCCTGCAGTCAGGACGATATCGAGTATGTTCACATGGGCTGGCCTGCTGGCCGCCCAGAAGATAGCTTCCGCAATGTCTTCAGCCTTGAGTGGCTCTATGCCCTTATAAACATTTTTAGCACGTTGCTCATCCCCTTTAAAGCGGACAATAGAAAATTCAGTTTCCGCAAGTCCCGGACTGATGGAAGTAACCCTGATTCCATGAGGGAGGAGATCTATCCGCATACTCTTATTGAGTGCATCAACCGCATATTTACTTGCACAATATACATTACCATTGGCATATACTTCCTTGCCTGCAATTGAGCCCAGGTTGATAATGTGCCCTTTGCCTTTAGCAATCATAAGCGGGGCGATCTGTCGTGTCATATACAGCAGGCCTTTAACATTGGTATCGATCATCCGGTCCCAATCGTCGATAAGCCCTTCCTGGATTGGGTTATATCCCACAGCCAGCCCGGCATTGTTTACGAGGATGTCAATTTGCTTCCAGCAATCGGGGAGTGAGGATACCGCTTTTTCTACTTCCTCGACATGGCGGACATCAAAGCAAAGGCTTAGAACCTTTATTTTGAATCGTTTTTTTAGATCCTCTTCTACAAGAGATAGCTTTTCCTTTCTTCGCCCGGTGATGATTACATCATAACCCTTGGAGGCAAATAGTTCAGCGGTGGCTTTTCCAAAACCGGCAGTTGCACCTGTGATGAAGACGATCATGGTAATTAATTATGAAGTGATATGATTCCGGGAATTCAGTTTACTGTGTTTTTTGCTGTAACTGAAGTAAATGATCAGACCAAGGATCAGCCAGATCGTAAATCCAATCCAGTTTCTAAGCTCAATCTCTGCCATCATATAAAGGCAACTGATCAGGCCCAGTGCTGGAATGAGTGAAAGGCTTCGTCTATAGCACCAGACTGTAAGTGCAAGGCTGATAAAAATAAAAATCCACATCGGAATATTTTCAGCAAAGACATTCAGGCCGCTCAGGTATTTTTGAGAGTCAGGGATGGAAGAAGTACGGATGATTGATTTCATCTGGTCAGGTTGCAGTAAATTCATCTGAGCGGCCGCAGAGTCGGCATTATTAGTAATACGAAACTCAGGCTTAAATAAGGTCTTTGCCTGTTCCTGCAGGCTTCTCATTTCATTGGGTGGAACCTCGTGAAGAACCGCCTCAGCGGTGTTAAGTTTACGTGCTTTGAAAAAATCAATCATATTTTCATGGTTCCAGAACCAGAGGCCGATAAGGCAAGCTACAACCAGAACGGGTGCAATATACCTGGCATTGATATAAGGTGTCTTGAATTTCCCTCTCGGAGCGGTAGGGTCATTCTGCAGCTTAAGTACGCCTGCACATACCAGGACGAAAGCAAAAAGTGTTCCTATGCTGCAGAGATCGGTTACCATAACCAGATTCATAAAAAGGCAGGGTACTGCAACTACAAAGCCGGTCACTATCGTCGCAAAAGAAGGAGTGTGAAAACGGGGATGAATGCGTGAGAATATCTTAGGAAGAAGACCATCACGGCTCATGCTCATCCAGATACGGGGTTGTCCCAGCTGAAAGACCAGTAGTACACTGGCCATGGCTACCACAGCACTAACCGCTATAACCCCTGACAGCCACTTCATGTTAAGTTTTTCAAATACGAAGGAAAGCGGGTCACCCACTGCCAACTGATCATACTTGACCATTCCTGTCAGCACCAGGGCTATAATGATATACAGGATGGTACAAATAATAATAGCCCACATCATTCCCCTGGGAAGATCACGCTGAGGATCTTTGCACTCTTCAGCGGTTGTGGAGATGGCATCAAAACCAATATAGGCGAAAAAAACTGCGGAAACACCTTTTAGAATACCCGGAATCCCATGTGGGGCAAAAGGGTGCCAGTTCTTTGTATCTACATAGAAGATTCCAATAGCAATGATCAGGAGGACCACGCTCAGTTTAATAACCACCATTACGTTTGCCGCATTCCTGGATTCTTTCATGCCTTTATACACCAGCCAGGTAATAAAGATAATGATGCCGAGAGCGGGAAGGTTGGCAACCAGGTGGAAGCCTCCAAGTTGTGGTGCACTTATCCAGGCTTTGTAAGCTGCCTGAAGCGGATCGCTCAATTTCTCTAGTGGAATTCCTTTTTTAAGCTGGATAGCAGCCTCTGAAAAACCATTACTCGCACTCAGATAGTCCATTGTCATCCAGGCCGGGACATGACCTCCGCTGCTATTGATGAGACCTGTGAAATAATCAGACCAGGAAATGGCTACCGTAATATTGCCGATTCCATACTCCATGATGAGTGCCCAGCCTATAATCCAGGCGATAAGCTCACCAAAGGCAACATAAGAATAGGTATAAGCACTTCCTGAAACCGGGACCATAGACGAGAACTCCGCATATGCGAATGCTGCAAAACCACAGGCAATGGCAGTGAAGAGGAACAGGAAAATAACTGCTGGTCCTCCATCTGAACTGGCCTGACCAATGGTGCTGAAGATCCCTGCCCCGATAATAGCTGCAATACCGAAGGCGGTAAGGTCCTTGACACCAAGGGTCTTATGCAGGCCGGTGGAGGCATGATCAGCTCCATCTTTTTCCACCTGTTTAAGGATGTTTTCAACAGTCTTTTTCCGGAAAAGGTCCTTCATTGGGTGCCTCTGTTTTTGTTTGCTTCCTGAGGGAAGCCAAAAGTAGAAAAATTATTTGTCTGACATTCTCTTTAGAAAAGGAATACGTTTTATGACAGCTTCCTGATCAAGCATGAATATAAATGAAAGGAGCAGAAAAGGGAGTCCGGGAACCTTATACCTGACCAGCGCACCCAGGACAGCAGTGGTCAGGCCCGTGATCACGAATAAGATCATGGCAAATGAAAAGCAGAAAAGGGCATACTCCGGATGTTCGACTTTTTTTCTGCGGAAAAAAAGACAAAGACAGACAAAGATCAGGTAAACGAATATTTCCAGTGAGGGTGTAATAAGCATCAGGCTGTTTACTTCATTCGGGAAAGGCCTCAGACAGGTATTAATAAGTGCCATTGGAAGACTTCGCAGAAAAGAAGACACGGTAGGTTCAAGAGGAGTCATGTAGATCAGACTTCCTGAACGCGGCATATCGTTTTCCATCGTAAAGACCGCAGGGTTGATCCCTTGTTTTCCGAATAAGGTGTCTTCCTCAATAGTATAGTCATGCCAATAAGCAAATGCAGTACCTGGCCTCAGGTTATAGGTTTGAGTATGGTCTATTTCCTGAAGATCGTTCTTCCGTTGCTCTGTAGTCAGAAAGATCATTGCTGTATCCGTTCGAAGTAAAGCACCACCTTTGGCAAGGGCAACAAAATCTCTTTGTTTTATGGATAAGACCTGTAGAGGATCGTAGTTCGGAATAAAATATTTAACGCCGAGGCCAAGTGCTGCGTATGCTCCCATCACCACCACAAACTTAAGGAAGACAAATCGCTTTTCTGTTCGACTGATCCAGGTTATATAGGCAAGGCCGGGAGTAATGGAAACAAGGATATAAAATTTTGTAGCCAGCAACAGGCTGACACTGAAAGCGACCCAAAGCAGAGAAGAAACAGAAAAACCTCTTTGAATAAGCCGGAACCAATGGAAGATCAGCAGCCCTATCCCGAATAAAATAACTCCTTCCTTCAACACTCCCGATCCCCATAGGAGGACAGAGGGGATAAAAAAAACAGCCACCATGACCCATTTTTTCTTTCCAGGAAGTAAAGGGGCAAACGAGCGGTAAAGAGCTACGAGTCCAATGAGGGAGAGGAAGGATATAAAGACGGAATGAACCTGATAATATCCCAGCGAGAAAAGGCGAAAAAGCGCATTGAGCCGTATGATAGTATGATTGTCGTTATAGAGATTGCTTTCATACTGACCAGCCCAGTTATGCATTTGAAGATAATATTGATTAAAAGCAGGTTTGTCATTTCCCAGACCGAACAGCATCTGAAAATAATCCATGGGACGGGTGTGGATGGCATCGAACATGACCTTGCTATCGTCAAAGTATTTGAAGATATCGGCGGCATTGCGCTCTTTATAATAATAAGAGTAGATCAGCCAGAGTCCGAAACCTGACAAAACCTTCAGGGAAAAAACAATACCTACCGTACGTGCGGTCAAACCATCGGAACTAAAAAAGGGCATACGGCCGATGATCCACAGGAATAAGGCAAAATAAGTAAGAGAGAGAAGGATTTCCATATTGAAAAACGGTTCAAAGATAGCAGAACACCATGCATAACCGAAAGATACAGGATATTTAGGGGAATAGGCTGGTTACTACCGGTTTGTAGGTTATTTAAGCAGTGTTGAAAATTAAAATACTTTTTGAGCCCGGAATTTACCCGGATGTTTAATTTTGTTTTCCTTAAAAACATAAAACAGAATGACTGCAACTGCCAAAGAATCACTTCCTAATGTTGATACTGCAAAAAAACTAGGGCTATTGCCGGAGGAATTCGATAAAATTAAGTCTATTCTGGGGCGTACTCCTAATTTTACTGAGCTGAGTATCTATTCCGTCATGTGGAGTGAACACTGTTCCTATAAAAATTCAATTCTCTGGCTTAAGACTCTTCCTAAAGACGGTCCACACATGCTTGCCAAAGCCGGAGAAGAAAATGCAGGGCTTGTCGATATCGGTGGAGGGTTGGGTTGTGCTTTTAAAATAGAATCCCATAATCACCCATCCGCTTTGGAGCCTTATCAGGGTGCTGCTACCGGAGTAGGAGGAATTAATCGCGACATCTTTACCATGGGAGCAAGGCCAATCGCCCAACTGAATTCGCTCCGCTTTGGCGACCTGAAGCTTGATAAAACGAAATGGCTCATGAAGGGTGTGGTTAAAGGTATTGGTGACTACGGCAATGCTTTCGGAATTCCAACGGTTGGAGGGGAAGTGTTTTTTGATGAGTGTTACAATACCAATCCATTGGTCAACGCAATGAGTGCCGGAATTGTGAAAGCAGGGGAGACTGCTTCAGCCATTTCTTACGGAGCCGGGAATCCGGTATTTATTGTGGGCTCATCTACGGGTAAGGATGGAATACATGGAGCTACCTTTGCTTCAGCAGATATTACAAAAGATTCAGCAAAAGACTTGCCTGCAGTGCAGGTGGGAGATCCATTCCAGGAGAAATTGCTTCTGGAAGCCTCCCTGGAGGTGATTAAGACTGGTGCCGTAATCGGAATGCAGGATATGGGTGCGGCCGGAATTACCTGTTCTACATCCGAGATGAGTGCCAAAGGCGAGCATGGAATGAATATCTGGCTTGATAAAGTGCCAACAAGGCAGGCTAATATGCAGCCGTTTGAAATTCTCCTTTCCGAATCGCAGGAACGAATGCTGATTGTGGTTAAAAAGGGAATGGAGAAAGAAGTAGAAAAGGTATTTGAAAAATGGGATCTGAATTGTGTTCTGATCGGTGAAGTAACCACCGGTAACCGTCTTCGGTATTTTATGCATGAGGAACTCGTTGCAGATGTGCCTGGTGATACACTCGTTCTTGGAGGAGGAGCTCCCGTCTACAAAAGGGAATTCAAAGAGCCTGCAAGCTTTTCAGAGTCTAAAAAATTCAAGATAGAAAGTATAGAAGAGCCTAAGGATTTGAAGGTCGTTAGCAGGTTTTTGCTTGCACACCCGAACATTGCATCCAAACGTTGGGTATATAATCAGTACGATTCTATGGTCGGGACGGTGAATATGAGTACCAATGCCCCAAGTGATGCGGCTATAGTACATATAAAAGGTACCGACAAAGCTCTTGCCCTTAAAATTGATTGCAATGCCCGTTATGTGAATGCAGATCCGGAAATAGGATGTGCGATTGCAGTATCTGAAGCGGCAAGAAATATAACCTGTAGCGGAGGAGAGCCCAGTGCTATCACCAATTGCCTCAATTTCGGCAATCCTTATAATCCTGAAGTTTACTGGCAGTTTGTAGGAGCCATCAAGGGGATGAGTGCTGCCTGTATTAAATTTAAAACACCTGTTACAGGAGGAAATGTCAGCTTTTACAATCAAAGTTCATTTGAAGGACCTGTGTTTCCAACACCTACAATCGGGATGTTGGGTATCCTTGATGATAAGGAAAATCAAATGACACTTGGTTTTAAAAATGAAGGTGATTTTATATACATGATAGGTGATTCAAAGAACTGTATTGCTTCTTCCGAATATCTCTATTCCTATCATAAGTTTAAGAATTCGCCTGCCCCGTACTTTAACCTTGATGAGGAGTATGCGGCTCATCAGGCGGTAAAAGCAGTTATCCGATTAAAGCTTATTAATTCAGCCCATGATGTGTCTGATGGAGGGTTGTTTGTTGCACTCGCCGAATGCTCTTTTGTTTCAGGTCTGGGTTTTGAAGTTAACAGCGATAAGACCATCCGTGCAGATGCATTTCTATTCGGCGAGGCTCAAGGCCGTATCATCGTTAGCGTCCGAAAAGAGGATGAAGTAAAGCTGGTAGATGAGCTGAAAAAACATGAGGTCAGATTTTCAAAGCTTGGTTTCATACGTGGAAAGGAAATGCTTGTAGATGGGGAGTCGTTCGGTTCTGTGAAAGAAGCCCGTGAAGTCTATGATCATTCTCTGGAAGAGATACTGGAAAATTAATCCATTTTATTCAATAATGAGACCCAGGTTTCGTTTCTGAAATAACACGATTTTGGAATCGATACTGTTAGTTCGTATTTTTACCTACCTTTATTCTTAAGCATTCAACATTTGAAAACAATACTATACACCCTGCTGCTGTTTTTATTGCCGAATCTTATACCCGCCCAGAATCAGGCTGCGGTATATTATCACAATGCTCTTGCTGATGAGAAAAAAGGGGATCTGAAAGCTGCAATGGAAAGTGTGAATAAAGCCCTGGAAATGGTTTCTTCATTCGACAGCGCGCTTTACCTCCGAGCCAGTTTGAAATGTGCTGAAGGGAATTTCAGACCCGCAATAAAAGATCTGGATAAATTAATGCGGGTTAACCGTTCCTACTTTGATGCATGGTACCTGAGGGGATGGGCAAAAGGACAGTTAAAAGACTATGCAGGTTCCATCTGGGATTTGTCGAAAGCTATTGAATTGAATAAGACCTATGCAAAGGCCTGGTATAACAGGGCGCTTGCCAAAGCATTCCTTGAAGAGTATAAAGACGCAATTGCTGATCTCGATAAAGCACTTGAAATTAATCCATCTTATATTCAAGCCTGGTATAGCAGAGGATACTGGAAAGATATCAGTGGAGATTATTCAGGAGCTATCTCAGACTATATGAAGGTTGTCCAACTGGACCCTCAAAACAGGGAGGCGTATATTGCTATGGCTACAGCCAAATATCTGAAAGGAGATCATGAGGGGGCATGTACTGATATTAAGACCGCAATAGATCTGGGTAGTTTGCTTGCCCAGGAGCTTAAAGATAAATTCTGTAAATGAGGTATTATCTTAAATTCTTACTCGGTACGATACTTTTTGGGGGTATGAGCCTTCCTTGCTTTGCGCAATGGGATGTTCAGTATATTATTACAAAGGCTAACTGCAAGGAAGAGCTTCCCGGAGGAGGTGAGATAAAAGTTACGAAGGCTAACGGACCCCTTGGCGGGCCTTATACGTATTCATGGAATACGGGATCCACAAATCTGGATATTACCAATCTTGCAGCAGGAAGTTATACTCTTTTTCTGTCTGGTGGAGGAATCGATACTTCCGTCGTTATTAATGTGATGCAGGGAGCCTGTGATCCTGCACCGGAACGATTGTTCACTCCGAACGCAGATGGAGTGAATGATGTTTGGGCGATTTCCAATGCATATCTCTATCCGAATTTATTCGTTTCAGTTTATAACCGATGGGGCGAATTGGTTTATGAAAAGAAAGGAGCCTATGTTCCCTGGGATGGGAGAAATCTCTTTGAATTACCGGTTGATCCGGGAACCTATTTTTATGTGATCTATAAAGATTCCGGGAACTTGGGAGATGGAATAGTAACAGGATCAGTTAATATTATTAGATGAAAGCAGCTAAGATATTTTGCCTTCTGTTTATAATGCTCTGTGGTTCACTTGGGGCCCAGCAGAATACGACATTTTCGCAATATATGCTCAATGAACTGGGCCTCAATCCGGCTTCTGCAGGAGAGTCGGGCCCTCTTGAGATTATCATGGGCAGGAGGACTCAGTGGGCAGGTTTTCAAGGAGCCCCCGTATTGAGTATGGTTGGAATAAGCAAATCCATAAAGAAAAAAGGGTTTTATCATAGCTGGCATGGGGTGGGGGCATATCTGGAGAGTGACAATGTGGGTGTTTTTGCTACCAAATCCTTCAGTTTAATCTACGCCTGGCACAAACGTCTTGCTCATGATTATGTCCTCTCTGCGGGCGTCTCTGTTGGAGTAACCAGCTACTCACTGGATGGAGGAGTCACAGACGCAAAGGATCCGGCTCTTACACTCTACCCGCCAAGGGTTATCATATTTCCGGTCATCAATCCTGGGATACGACTGGCTTCTAAGAAAATGTATTTTGATCTGGCGGCACGGCAGGTATCTATAAATAAGACTGTTAATTATGACGGGAAAACCGCTGTCGGCAGCCAGAATTATTTGATGCCAACCATGTATTTTACGGTAGGAAGAAATTTTTCCTCCCCCAGTTATCTGTGGACCTATACTCCTTCTATCCAGCTAAGATCTTCCGTGAACTACTATCCGACATTTGATTTGAATTGTGTAGTGTTTTATAGGAAGATGATCGGTATAGGCTTATCATATCGTAATCTGGATTCATTTGTAGGGATGATACAGTTCCGTTATAAAAATAAAATAATCCTTGGGCTTTCTTATGATTATTCCATTTCCCGCCTCTCAAATGCCAATGCTAATTCGAGAGAAGTCATCTTCGGATTTACTCCATATGGTGCACCTACACAGCCAATGAATGGCCTGCGACTGGCTCAATGCCCTGGCTTCGACAGATAGGTTTCCAAATCCTTGAAATTCATGAAAGAATCTAAAAAGAGAAGGGACCCTGATATCATTGATAACCCAGACTGGATACCTGGCATATACAATTACTGCGACCGGTGGTGCGAGCGTTGTGCTTTTACCGGTAAGTGCAGAAGTTTTGCAATTGAAATCAGAGAACCAGGAGGGGAGTTAAATGCACAGCCTGAACCAGACACGCTCGCACATGATATTCGCAGTAAAGAGTTTTGGGAAGAATTGGGAATCACACTCAATCTGACCATGGAATATCTGCGTAAACTGGAGTCGAAAGAGGGAGATGGATCAGAGGTTATGAATGATCAGCAATGGGATAAGCTCAGGCAGAAAGACCAGGAGATTGAACAAGCAGCCATGAAGCATCCGGTGGCCATCGCAGCCTGGAAGTACAGCGAACTTGCTGAGGCCTGGATCCTCGAAAACCAGGAAATGATAAATTGGAAAACGATTGAACTTGAAAAACAAATTGCCCTGGATGCAGGCGCTAAAAGAGCCACTGTTGAAATCGGGCTTATAAATGATGCTCTCCAGATTATTCGGTGGTATGAACCTCAGATATGGGTGAAGCTTATGCGGGCTTTGACAGGCCGGATAGGTGAAGAAGAACCTGAAACAGAGCCAAAAGATTCAGATGGATCGGCTAAAGTAGCTCTAATCAGTATGGACCGATCGCTCGCAGCCTGGGGCCAGCTTCAGTTCATCTTCCCGGATATGACAAACGACTTTATTACGATCCTCCTCCACCTCGACCGGTTGCGACGCCAGGTGGAAACCGAATTTTCACACGCCAGGTCCTTTAAAAGAGCAGGCTTTGATGACGTGGAGGAATGAAGACTCCATCCTCTGGTTTCCGATCTCGAATATGGAGACTCTTTCTGAAAATTTTCATTGGCTTTCTCGGACTTAGTTTGTTTTCTGTACTCCTTTTTCGCTGGATACCTGTTCCTCTTACTCCATTAATGCTCATTCGCTGTGTAGAACAAAAAATGGATGGAAAGCCTGTGAAGATGAAGAAAACCTGGATCCCCCTAGAACAGATTAGTCCAAATCTTCAGTTGG
>PLYR01000121.1 GCA_003153435.1 Bacteroidota bacterium | reverse complement strand
ATTGCTCAATCCATGTGTGGCACACTCACCAGCAACGGACTGGGTGGAAATACGCCTACTGCAGGGAATACCGGATTGTGGACTCAGGTTTCAGGTCCCGGCGTAACCGCATTTAGCAACAGTGCTTTGGGGAATTCAACCGCCACAGCAAGTGTGGTAGGTACGTATGTTTATGCCTGGACCATCTCTATGGGGGCCTGTTCTAATACGGCAAATGTGACTGTTGTTTATAAAGCAGCCGGACCAAATCCAACTGCTACCGCCAGTGGAAACGCAACGGTTTGTCCGGGTACAGCCACGAATGTATCATTTGCGCTCACCGGAACCTCTCCCTGGAACTTAACCTATAGTGACGGAGTCAATTTTACAAATGTTTCCGGCATCGTTTCATCCCCTTATGTGGCCAGTGTTATCCCAGCTGCAAACACGACCTATTCTGCCACCACACTAACAGATGCCAACTGCTCGGCTCTACCCGGCAATCTGTTTGGTTCGGCTGTCGTAACCATGACCACCCTGGATGCTACCACACTTGTTGCTTCTGCCGCCTATTCACTTCGAAGCCTCACTTCCTGCTATGCAGGCCCCATCCTAAGGGTGAGGAGAAGCAGCGATGGAGAGCTGCGCGATGTTTATGTGGATGCAAGCGGATTTCTCTCTGTTGCTTCCTACGTTTCTGCCGCAGGTGGAGGAGCAATAACAGGAACAAGTCTCTTTAACTGGATTGGAGTCAATTCGGCCTATGTCACTATTTGGTATGACCAGAGTGGTAACGGACGGAATGCTACCCAACCTACCAACGCCAATCAACCCCGCATCATCAATGCAGGTGTTTTCGATATGAAAGACGGACTTCCAGCCATACGCCATACTGCTGCCTCCAGCACCTACCTCAGTGCCTCAACCTCCTATCTCACTACAAATAACTGGACCATCAATGTAATAGAGGGCCTTGATGGAACAAATAATCATCGAATGCTTTCCGGTACGGCCAACTGGCTTCTTGGTTTCTGGACCGGATTCGAAAGCGCCTATTATTTCAATGGAAGCGCAAGTGCAAATAGTTATTCAGGAGGACCGGCAGCTACCACCACGAACCAGATTTATACTTCTGTAGGAAATGGCGCGGGAGCATCCACTCAATTTAAACAAGGTGCTGCCTTCACCAATGGCACTACATCTCTTTCTACTCCCCCTGGCACTATATACACCAGCGGATACAATGCCAGCACTGAATTTTCAGACGGCACCATGCAGGAACTCATCATCTTTAACTTCAGCATCGCTACTGCCGACAGAAATATCCTGGAAGACAACCAAAGCGGTTGGATTACCAATCACCCCTTACCGGTAGAACTCGTCAGTTTTTCCTGTAGCAGGCCCAAAGCAACAGAAGTAGAACTAGACTGGGCCACCGCCAGTGAATCAGATAATAATTATTTTTCCGTGGAACGCTCGAGAGACGGGTATACTTTTGAAACCCTGGGAAAATTAACGGGTGCAGGAAACAGCTCTTCCGAAAACAAGTACCGGATGACTGACAAAGCTCCTTTTGAAGGAACTTCTTATTACCGTTTAAAACAAATGGACTTTAACGGACAATTTACTTATTCCTCACCCTGTGTATCAGAAGGGCCCAACAAGGAATCAGGTGTTCTTCTCTATCCGGATCCGGCTAGTTCTGTTTTGTATCTTGATTTTGGAAATGGAGTTCCGGAAGAGGTTCGGATCACCAATCATCTCGGACAGGAAATAACAATCCCTTCCTCCCAGGCAAGCACTCTCCAGACTCTTGATGTTTCAAGCCTGCCTTCAGGCTTCTACTATATCCAGATTGTCCTTCAGGATCACTCTGTGATTAACCGTAAAGTGGTAATCAACAGGTAAGCTCTTCCATTCTGACTTCCAAGAATCTCGCGAATTTGTGTTGGGCTCCCGGTTAGTTAGTTCTAAATTTGATCATCTTTTAAAAAATCATGGAACAGCTAACCAAAAACAACTACAAGGTCTATCTAAATGCCTTTTTTGAAAACGAATTGAATCTTGACCAGGAAAGAGACTTGTTTAGTTTTCTGGAGCAGGAGTCTGAACTATCATCAGAATACGGCAACGCAATTCACTTCACAAAACTTTCGTCAGTACCCGAAGAAATAAGTTTTTTCAGAAGGTACCCGTTGGAGTGGGCTTCTTCGGCCTGCAATCTCAAATAAGTCTCGTTGATTTGGAATTTTCAGAGAGTGTCGGTTCGGCGCTTCCTTCAATCCATACCAATCCCGGCTTCTTTCCTTTTTGTAGGGAACCAAACTGATCTTCTATCCCTAAATAGTTAGCACCGTTTAAGGTGGCCCACTGAAGTAATATTTCCAGAGAAATTTCAGGATGGGCTTTCGATATAGATTTCATTTCCTCCAGTATGGATAATCCCGTATTCGAAGCGAGACTATCTGTCCCGATAGTTACCCTCAACTTATGTTTCAGGAACAACCCATAATCGGGCAATGATCCTTCGATGAACAAATTGGCTCTTGGGCACGTTGCCCAGTATAGTATTGGTGACTTGAACGAGGATGCCCAGATCAGATCTTCTTCTGATGTATAAGTATTATGAACGAGGAGTAACTTCTCACTGCCGTCATAAAAAGGAAGTGTTGAGTGCAGGGAGCTTTTTCCGGTTTTATGGAACCAGGAATAATCAAGGTTCATGCGCTCATACATTGCCATCAATGGGCCGGTTCCTTCTTTGAAGAGCTGGTCTTCTGCCTGGCTTTCCTGACTGTGGATACTCAGAATACTATCTTCTTTCCTACCGAATTGGGTAACCAGATGATGGAGTTCCGGGCTAACCGTATAAGGTGCATGTGCAACGATGGAAACCTGATGCTCCGAGCCCGGGCATATCGTCAACAACTTTTCCCGGAGCTCGAGAGATTGCTTGAACGATTCTGCTGCCTTTAGCGGGTGCAGATCGAATGCTTCAATAAATGTATGATAATGCAGTTTTCGTTTGCTCTTGAAGGGAAAACTGCTTTTCCCGTTAGATATATCCCCCACTGCAACGATGCCTCCCTTGATCATTTCCTCCTCGGCTTTTTCGATAGCTTCATCCCGATCGGTATCTGTTCCAAGCGATCGTTTCCTTATGAACTCAGCAATGAATCCGGTCATGCGGGTGTGTTGTGTAATAAGCCCTTTCATGCCCGAAAGTTCGAGGTGGCAATGGGTATTCACGAAGCCCGGCACCAATAAACCTTTCTTTACCTCTACCGGTGTATTCTTATATTCCGGGAGGAGGTTCAGCTTCTCGCCTACCTCGACAATAGAACCATCTTCCTCTGTAATAACCATTCCGTTCCTGATCGGGGGAGAACTGATGGGGAACACATAATCGGCCTGAAAGCAACGCATACTGCGAAATTAGCAAGAAACGGGCAATGGGCGAATAATCCGTATTTTTGTATTCTCAAATGAACGATCGAAGAGACATACGTACCCTTACCCTGGATGAGCTAAAAGAATGGTTTATTTCCAAGGGTGATAAGGCATTCAGGGCTAAACAAGTCTATGAATGGCTCTGGAAGAAATCGGCCCGAAGCTTTATAGAAATGACGAGTTTGTCAAAAGCAACCCGGGAGCTTCTGGAGACTCACTTCGTAATTCAGCCTGTTGAGGTGGCTGACTTTCAAAAGAGCAAGGACCGAACCGTCAAGAACGCATTTAAATTATTCGATGGGAAAGTAGTGGAAGGCGTATTGATTCCCACCCACACCCGGATGACAGCCTGCATTTCCTCTCAGGTAGGGTGCAGTCTTACCTGTAAATTCTGTGCAACAGGAAGAATGGAGCGATTGCGAAATCTGAGTGCCGCTGAAATTTATGATCAGGTGGTTCTCATCCGGAACCAGGCCGAAAATTTTTACCAGACCCCCTTGACGAATATCGTCTATATGGGTATGGGAGAACCCCTGTTAAACTACAAGAACGTACTCGAATCCATAGAGAAGATTACCTCTCCGGAAGGCTTAGGAATGTCTCCCCAGCGTATTACGGTGTCAACAGCAGGAGTAGCGAAAATGATTACCAAGCTGGGTGACGATGAAGTAAAATTCAATCTGGCCCTTTCTCTGCATGCAGCCAATGATGTAAAGCGCAGCCAGATCATGCCTATCAACGACAGCAACTCACTCGATGCGCTCGCAGATGCCTTGAATTACTTCTATGAGAAAACCGGATCTCGTGTTACATTTGAATATATTGTCTTCCGTGATTTTAATGATGAGATTCAGGATGCGATCGAACTGGTTGAATTCTGTAACCGGGTGTGTGCAAAAGTGAATATCATTGAATACAACCCTATTGATGAAGGGGAATTCAAACAAACGACAGAGCCCAGGCTCAAAGCCTTTGCAGAGCATCTCGAAAAAAACGGAGTGATTGTAAATATTCGCAGGAGCCGTGGGAAAGATATTGATGCTGCTTGCGGTCAGCTCGCGAATAAAAATAAAGCAGCGACCGGCACATCTCCATCCGCATAGCGGCAGATCAGAACCCCAGTCCGATCTTCACCCCCAGACAAATCAATGGGTTCGCTACATCTGAAGAATTGACCTTGATTACATTGGCATTCCGCTCATCCGGCACCACATTATCTTCGTGCCCCATTCTGAGTCCAAGTCCAAGATACCAGTCGAACGTAAAATCATTTTCATAAGGATCAGAGCTCTGCCAACCCACCAATGCTTTAATATCAAAGTATTGCTGTTCATCCAATAACTTTCCGTTGGTATAACGCCCATCCGGGGTCATGTAAACTCCGCTTACATCCTTGCGGTAGTCAACATATCCTAATTCAGGAGAAAAGTAAAGACCCTCTCCGGCCTGATGACCTGTGAAATAGCGGATGGCCATTTTACCTGTTAATCCGCTGAGCTGGTTTACATTTGGATCTTTCTGGCCCAGAGGCTTTCCTTGCATGATCACCGCCTTCAGATAATCGGTAAAGGTGATTCCGGCTGCCACTTCCATGCTCCAGCTTTTGCTAAGCTTATGTTCCAGGTAAATCGGGGCCTGTCCTCTGATCAGGAGGATTGGATTGCATTTTAGAATAAAAGCCGGGAGTGTAGCTTTATGAATAACAGGAGGAGAATAAGAGGAAGAAGCAGTAGGATAACTCCTTTTAGGAGTGAAGTCCTCAAATACAGAAACCTTTTCAGGTGAAACCGTCTTGCTTGTATCCGAAGGACTGTTTTGCGCAATTAATCCCATCCCCCCTGAAAGCAGGAGAAGCAACACAAAAGCATGTATAAGTAGCCTCTTCATGGTATAACCAAATTTACGTCAATTCTATCTTTAAAACAACGATATTCGGATAATATCAAACCCATATTCGGTATTATTACAAAATGGTAACTTTACGTGTTTATTAAAGATTGGATTATACTTAGCCTCAAATGTCATTCAGGTACTACACCTTCCTTTGCTTTCTTCTTTTCTCCGGTTTATGTGCTGAGGCACAGATCGATGTGGGCTGGGGAGCCCCTCAGGTGGCTATGCCTAAATTCAGTTATATCTCCAATATTGTAGGGGGCAATGACTCCCGGATTTATGCATTAAAAGTTTCAGTCCGAGGTCGGGGCGGACAGAAACATTACTATATCGATTCCTACTCCAGGAAAAGTCTTGCCTTTATAAGCTCTGTGGAATTTCATCCTCCGTTGACCAATATCCCTAGTTCATTCCTGGCGCGGGTATTTAAAGGGGCGGGAAGATTCCAAACAGGCAACATGGAAAGGCTTTTCTATCTCCATGAGAAATTCCTTCTTTTTACTTCTTGTTACAACCCGGACAATCAAAAGTTTTATGCCTATATGCAATCCTTCTCGGAGAATGGGGGAAGTGATTCAAAGCCGGTGCTGATCGATTCTATTGATTCAGATGGAAAGCGAAACAAGGGCTCATTCGATTTTGTGACTTCAGATGATAAATCTCACATCCTGATCTTCCACCATGAACCTTTTGACAAATACGGAAATGAAAAATTCTCGTATAAAGTCATTGATGAAAATCAGCAGGTGCTCTGGTCCAAGCGGATGGAGTTGCCTTATAAAGACAAACAGTTCCACGTAACCCGATATAGGGTTGACAATCAAGGTAACGTATTCATGCTGGCAAGCATCGACAAGGACAAAGAAAATATTGCCCGTAAAAAACCTACCTATAGCTATAGTATACTGGCCTATTTCTATCAGCAGGATCAGCTCAAGGAATACACGATGGATCTTGGCGATAAATTTATTTCGGATGTCACCTTCAACATCAACCCTTCCGGGGATATCATCTGTGCCGGTTTCTATTCTAAAAGCTCAGAAACATCTCAGTCAGGCACATTTTATTTGAAGATTGATAAAAACACCAAGGAAGTAAGCGAGCGGAGTGTCAAGGAATTTGAAAAAGATTTCCTCCTGGAATTTATGTCGGAACGCAAAGTGGAGCGGGGCCGCGAACTTTATAATTTCAACATCGATCATCTCCTTCTCCACCCCGACGGCACAGCCCTTATGGTAGCAGAGCAATATTATGTGGATGTGGTATCCTATTACAATCCAGCTTCACGATCTTATAATTATACCTACAATTATTATTACAATGATATTATTGTTGTCAGCTTCGACCCCAAGGGGGGCATCACCCTGTTGAAGAAAATCAGCAAGTACCAGCATTCCATCAATGATCAGGGACCGTATGCCTCTTATGTTTTGGTGGATGCCGGTGATATGCTGCATTTTATTTACAACGACAGTCCTGAAAATATCCATCGTCCGGAAGCAGAAATAGAGCACGGGCATATAAGCGGAATGAATAGCCCCGGGCGATCCGTAGTTGTTTTGGTTTCCATGGATATGAAAGGGAATACCCAGCGCACGCAGCTGCTCGACAACCATGCCAAGAAAAACACCTCCTGGTTCAAACCCAAAATGAATAAAAAGATCGACGACCATAATATTATACTCTTTTCAGAACGTGGTAAATATTACCGTTTCGGGAGAGTCTCTTTTTGAGTAGAATATATTATGTTTATGAATTAATGGCCTTGCCGACAACATGCATTCGATAGATAAGATTAAAGCACCGGTACTTCAGGAGATGGAAGAGTTCGAGGAGAAATTTCTCGCCTCCATGAAAAGTTCTGTGCCCTTATTGGATAAAATAACCCATTATATTGTTCGCCGCAAAGGAAAACAGTTGCGTCCTCTCTTTGTGTTTTTGTCGGCAAAAGCCTGCGGAAAGATTAGTGAGTCGACCCATCGGGCGGCGGCGCTCATAGAGCTCCTGCATACAGCTACACTTGTACACGATGACGTAGTGGATGATTCGAATCTCCGGAGAGGTTTCTTTTCAGTAAACGCTCTTTGGAAAAATAAGATCGCCGTATTGGTGGGCGACTACCTACTAAGCCGTGGTTTACTTCTTTCCGTTGACCACAGCGAATACCGTCTGCTTGGTATAGTGTCGAATGCGGTAAGGGAAATGAGTGAAGGAGAACTGCTCCAGATTGAGAAAGCCAGACGATTGGATATTGCAGAACCAGTTTATTTCGAGATCATCCGGTCGAAGACCGCTTCTCTGATCGCTTCATGCTGTGCATCAGGGGCAGCTACCGCAGGGGCCGATGATGAAACCATTGCCCGGATGCGCACCTTTGGTGAACTCACCGGCATCGCATTTCAGATCAAAGACGATCTGTTTGATTTTGGCTCCGCTTCAGAAATCGGAAAACCTACCGGGATCGATATCAAGGAAAAGAAAATGACCTTACCGCTTATCTTTGCATTGAACAATGCCACGTCGGCAGATAAACGCAGGATCATCAACCTTGTTAAAAATAAAAATGAGGACCCTGAAAAAGTTGCCGAAGTTATTCGTTTTGTGATGGCAAGCGGAGGTATTGAGTACACCCGTAAAAAGATGATTGAATATCGTGACAAAGCAATGGAGGTATTAAAAACATTCCCAGAATCGGATGCACGGAATTCCCTGGAGCATCTGGTTATTTACACAACGGAACGAACCAAATAATACAATGAAAAAAAAGATCAGCATATCCTTCATTTTACTGGCTACTTGCCTCCTCTTTTCCTGTTCGGAGAAACCGAGAAATGATGAACCTGCTCCCCGTGTTCCCGAACAGCCCAGAGAACCAGGCACCGGCATCATCGACAATAAAATTCTGGCCGCTCCGAAAGCCAGCTTCGATACGTTGAAGGACGGAGACTACACCTCCCGTTACGAGAACGGAGTCATTCAGATGAAGGGTTATTATAAAAACGGAAAACGGGAAGGTGAATGGGCTGCCTTTTTCCCAAGTGGTCAAATACAGAGTGAAGGCTTTTTCACTGCCGGAAAACGCGATCACAAAGCCGTGGTCTATTATGATAACGGAAACAAAATGTATGAAGGGCTTTATAAAGATGGTTTTCAGGTTGGTATTTGGAAGTTTTATGAGCGTGATGGAAAGCTGAAGGAAGAAGTGAACTACGACAAGAAAAAATAATTCATGATCCCCAAAGAAACCATATCCTCTATTTTTGAGGCCTCCCGTATCGATGAGGTGGTTGGGGAATTCGTATCTCTGAAGAAGAGAGGGACGAATCTGATCGGACTTTGCCCTTTCCATAACGAAAAGACGCCTTCCTTCAATGTCTCTCCTGTAAAGGGTATCTACAAATGTTTTGGTTGCGGAAAGGCGGGTAACTCCGTGAACTTTATCATGGAGCATGAGCAGATGAATTATCCGGAAGCGCTGCGCTGGCTTGCCAAAAAATACAATATCCCTATTGAGGAAGAAGAACAGACTCCGGAGCAAGTCATAGCCAATAACGAACGGGAAAGCCTTTATGTAGTCTGTTCCTTTGCACAAAAGAATTTTACTGAAAACCTCTGGGAAACAGATGAAGGAAAATCAGTAGGACTCAGCTATTTTCATCAGCGGGGGCTCACTGATGAAATCATTCATAAATTCCAGCTGGGTTACAGCTTTGACAAATGGAGGGGCTTCAGCGATGCGGCTCTCAAGGCCGGGCATAAACTGGAGTATCTGGTAAAAGCCGGACTTACCATTTCAAAAGAAGCAGCTGAAAATACACCAAGCGGGCCTCCTGAGCAGGATCGCTTTTTCGACCGCTTTTCTGCCCGTATCATTTTCCCTGTTCACAATGTCAGCGGAAGGGTTATTGCCTTTGGTGGCAGAACACTCAAGACGGATAAAAAGGTTGCGAAATACATTAACTCCCCGGAAACCGATATCTATCATAAAAGCAAGGTGCTTTATGGTTTATACTTTTCCAAAAAGAAAATAGTAGAAGAAGATAATTGTTTTCTTGTAGAAGGATATACTGATGTCACTTCCATGCATCAGGCCGGGATTGAGAATGTGGTTGCTTCTTCCGGCACTGCTCTTACCGTTGATCAGATCCGGTTGATCCGGCGTTATACCAATAATATCACCATCATGTATGATGGCGACAGTGCAGGTATCAAAGCCAGCTTCCGGGGTATTGATCTGGTGCTTGAAGAAGGGATGAACGTCAGGGTCCTATTGTTTCCCGATGGAGAAGACCCGGATTCCTATTCCAAAAAAGTAAGCAATACAGAGTTTAAAGCATTCATAAAGGAAAACACGAAAGACTTCCTGGCTTTCAAAGCCCAGCTCCTCTACAACGAATCTGCCCATGACCCTATTAAAAAGGCCGGGCTGATTAAGGAACTGGTAGAAAGCATTTCATTGATTCCTGAACCTATTTATCGTTCAGTGTATATCAAGGAATGCAGCCGCATCATGGATGTGGATGAACAGGCCTTGCTTTCGGAGCTCAATAAGCTGCGCCGTAAAAAACAGTATGACAAACCAGCCGATAAGCAAGAAAGCTCTTCTTATGAAACCCCCGAAGAGCTTCTTACTTTTCCGGAAGGCGAAAAGGTTGTGCAGAAGATTGGTGTTACGGAAACCGAGCACCAGGAAAAAGACATCATCCGTATTCTCCTGAACTTTGGGAATGATAAATTAACGATCGACAATGAGCTGGAAGACGGGACGAAGGAGCCGGTAGAAGTGAGTGTCACCGCTTTGGTGGTTCATGAAATTCATGGAGACCTGGAATTTGAAGTTCCTGTTTACAAGAAATTATTTGAAGAATTCGTGCTTCATGAAGGAGAAGGTTTATCCAGTAATTATTTCACCCAGCACCCTGATCCTGAAATTTCAGCTACTGCAATCGAAATACTGACAAGCCCTCATTCTCTTGCAAACTGGGAAAAACACAATATCCCTGTCATCACCGAAGCCATGCTCCTCAAACAAAGTGTGCTTCATGCCGTCTATGCCCTCAAGCTACGCAAGCTTGAAAAACTGATTCATGATAATCAGAAAAGACTCCAGGAAAGTTCCGGCTATGAAGAACAGGTGATTCTCGTCACCATGCAGAAATTGCTGATTCAATCCAAGCAGAGTTTTTCGAAACTGCTGGGGCGGATTGTATTGAGATAAATCAAATCCGATTTCAGAATCGCGACTGAGCCGATCCTTTATATAGAAAAGGGTTGGGGTTCACAAAACGCAGTGTTATCTCCATTCCTCCCTTAGCGCTGCTTGCAGATTTAAGCTGGGAAGTATTAATGTCATAGCTCACGCCTATAGCATAGTTGGAATATTCAATAAGCATGCTTGCAGCTACCGCGTCATCAGCGCGGTAATACGCACCGATCGACAGCGCTGAACCCTTTTGAAAACCGGTATACTTACTATCTTGTTTAAGCTTATACCGAATCATGGAGCCTGCATAGATCTCCTGAGAGGGTCCTTGTCGCATGAACAAAAAGCCAGGAACAAATGCAATGTTGGTATTCGGGATGCTGATCAAAGCTTCTCCATGTACCACATACTTCATATACAGTTTTTCCATGTTATTGTAAAAGGAATAACTGGGTTCGTGAGGATGAAAGATAGATGCTCCAAGATTAATTTTAAGATCGTGATTATCCGTCACTTTCACAGCTCCGCTGGTATTGTTGAAGGTCCAAAGCAATCCTGCTCCTGCGTCAACGTAGGATCGTGAGTTGCCGGCAGCGGGTTCCCCGGTTGCAAGTGTTCCGTCATAGGCCATTCCATTGAACTGGTTCCCAGACTCTATCCCGCTGTAATTAATACTCCGTTGTACAAAGCCTCCACTCAGGCCGGCACCGAGTGTATTGTATTCATTCAGCCGGACATGTGCTGCGAAATGCAGGTTTACCTGGGTAGTACTCATTGCCAGATCTCCGGCTTTGTCGTTGTAAAAATTGAGACCTGCCGCCAGAAACCCTTTCTTTTTTTTGATGTTCTTAAACCTCATGTCAAAAGAACCGGCCATGGTCTTGTAAGGAGTGGCAACACTCTGCCATTGATCTCTGTAGTTGATATAGGCTTCCAGATCATATAAACCTCCGGTCATCGCAGGATTCAATGTTAATGGCGACATATTAAATTGCGACCAATGCGTATCCTGCCCCGATACTGGGTTTGCAACCTGGAGGATAGCAACAAGGCAAATCAGTTTAATAAGTCCTTGTCCTGTTCTGTGACGTGAATGTATTTTCATTTTTATTTTCATTTGAATGAAGGAATGCTTCTTTGTGACTTCAGCAGGCTATCTGACAAGACTTATATTTCCTTTTTGGGTAACCGCTTCCCCGGTCAGCAATGTTCCTTTCAGGTAATAAACAAAGACTGCCGTATTCATTGGTTTGCCTTTGTATACTCCGTCCCAGCAAACAGCGGTCGGATCCGTTGTTTCATATACCTTTTCACCCCAACGGTCATAGATTATAAAATCAAGCGTTTGAATACACGCTCCGTAAACGCAGAGTTGGTCATTTTTCCCATCGGCGTTAGGAGAAAAGAAGTTCGGTACGAAAATCTGACCGCAGGTAATGTCCACCTTCACCCGCACACAGGAGCTATCTACACAGCCATGACTGTTCCTGACACGCACACAGTACGTTTCAGAAACAACAGGGGAGGCTGTTGGATTTGCTGAGGTATCGGAAGAAAGTCCAACAGCAGGGGTCCATAGATAGGTACCACCTCCTGATGCATGGAGCGTTGTGCTTCCTCCCAGACTGATGGTTACATCCGGCCCTGCAGTGGCCACAGGAAGTGAATCAGCTTGTACACTCACGGTAGTCGTTTTTACACATCCGTTTGCATCCGTAGCTGAACAGGTATAGGTACCCGATGTCAATCCGGATGCAGTCGAAAGATTTCCGCCCGATGGGCTCCAACTGTAGGTATAAGGTCCGGTACCGCCCGATACGGTTGCATGAGCCGAACCATTATTCAATCCACAGGCTTGAACAGAGGTAGCGGCTGCTATCACTGCCGTTGGCTGAGTGATGGTCACTACAAGCAACTGCGTACATCCGCCGGCATCTGACACCATTACGGTATAAGTCCCTGCAGCCAACCCCGTTGCTGTTGCACCGGTTTGAGAAGGAGTGGTGTTCCAGGAATAGGTATAAGGGCCGGTGCCTGAGGTTACATTCACCGTTGCAGACCCTGAGCCTCCCCCATTACATAAAGGATTTGTCTGCGCAGAAAGTGTAACGGTCGGTCCTCCTGAAGAGGTTACCGTGGAAGTGGTTGTTTTTGTACATCCGTTCGCATCCGTAATCGTACAGGTGTACGTTCCCGCAGCCAGTGCTGAAGCGGTAGCCCCTGTTCCGCCGGAAGGTGACCAACTGTACGTATAAGCTCCAGTCCCTCCGGATGCTGTTACACTAGCTGTGCCCGTACTCGCTCCGCAACCTGTATTGGTGGAAGTTGAGGTTGCTGTGACGGAAGATGGTTCTGTGATGGTAAATGTTTGTGATTGAACACAACCGCTGGCATCTTTCACGATGACGGTATAAACCCCAGCAGTCAGACTGCTGGCCGTGGCACCGGCACCTCCGGATGGAGACCAGCTGTAAGTATAAGGTGTTGTTCCGGCTGTGGCACTAACCGAGGCAGTTCCGGTGGCACCCCCGTTGCAAAGGTCATTGGTCTGTCCTGCTGCTGAAAGTGTAGGCCCCCCGGTGGAATTTACAGTTACCGAAGTTGTTTGAGTACACCCATTCGCATCGGTAACGGTGCAGGTATAACTACCGCCCGCTAGTGCTGTTGCTGCAGCTGCATTTCCTCCCGCAGGAGACCAGCTGTAAGTAAGTGTTCCTGTTCCGCCGGAGGCAGTGGCCGTTGCTGTTCCGGTATTGCTTCCACAGCTGGTATTTGTTGATGTGGAAGATGCAGTAATGACAGAGGGTTGGGTAATGGTAACGGTTTGTGTCTTTATACATCCACCGGCATCGGTGACAGTCACGGTATAAGTTCCCGCTGCAAGACCGGAGGCTGTAGCCCCTGTTCCGCCGGAGGGTGACCAGGAATAGGTATATGGACTGGTACCAGCGCTGGCGGTAACGGTAGCGCTTCCGTTGTTAATCCCGTTGCATGAAAGATTAGCCTGGGAAGAAAGTGTAACTGTGGGTCCTGTTCCGGCGGTGATGGTGGTTGTAGCAGACTGGGTGCATCCTTTCGAATCCGTTACGGTGCAAGTGTAAGTGCCGGCTGCAAGACCAGATGCTGTTGCTGCGGTTCCTCCGGAAGGAGTCCAGCTGTAAGTAAGTGCTCCTGTACCGCCTGAAGCAGTACAGGTGGCAGAGCCTGTTCCGCTACAACTTGCACCGGTTGGAGATGCGGAAGCCGTGAGTACTGATGGCTGAGTAATCGTAACTGTTTGTGTCTGCGTGCATCCTCCGGCATCTGTAATCGTACAGGTGTAGGTGCCTGCTGCCAGATTACTGGCTGTGGCACCGGCACCACCGGATGGTGACCAACTGTAGGTATAAGGGGTAAGTCCCCCGGTAGCTGAAACGGTAGCAGTGCCCGTAGCAGCACCGTTGCAGACCGGATTGGTTTGCGTAGGAGGATTCAGCGAAGGGCAGGTCTGACAGATTAATTTCATAGGGTTGCAAGCCGACATATTAATAGACTGTGCATAACCGGGTCCACAGACAAGCACCATCCCTCCTGTGCTCACCGATACATCATAAACCGGAAGTCCGCCCGTACTTCCGGAAGAAAGGAAGTTGAGATTTGCATCGTATTTTAAAACCGCATTTCCGGAGCCTACATAAACGTTACCACAAGAGTCAATGTCGAGGCCGCTGTTACCCGGACTATTCCCTCCGAACCCTGAGTTACTGATACCTCCGGTGATCGCTACACTTGAAATGATGGCCCCGGTAGACAGTGACCGTTTATCAAGCTTTGCACCATTTTGAGTATAGACAAAACTGTTGTTGGCGCGGATGGCACTGATTCCCTGGTTTGTAACCCCATATGCCGGACTTCCATAAGCAAGGCCATATCCCGACGGAGCTTTCATTGCGACAGTCGTCAGTGCAGAGTTCACAGCACCAACGGAATCGAGTATCATAAAATAAAATTTACCGTTTGGAGCAGAGCAGAGGGAACGAACTTCGTCGCCTACCCCAAGAAACCCTGAACCCATATATCCCACCACAGAATAGTTTAACACCGCTCCGTTGGTGAGATTGATGTTCATGATTGCACCAAGGATGACAGGTGTCGGAAACGGACTCTGGTTTCTCATCCCACCAACCACCAGTTGTGTTTGATCACAATTAAAGGAGAGGTGCCAGTATTCAAAAAGAGGCCCGAACCCTCCGTTAGGGTTATTATGCCAGACCAATGCACCGGCAGTACTTACTTTTGAGATTTCACCATTTGATCCGGAGGTGATGTAAGAAACCCCGTTCAGGTCGGTGATAAGGGTTCCGGTCCAGTAAGAAGAGGTATCCCAGGGGGTTGCATAACTCCATTGAAGAACTCCGGCCGAATTGTATTTATTGAGTGTTAACGGCGTATCGCCTCCATAAATATAAGCGTTGCCAGCACCATCATGTTCCACTTCCCATACCTTGTTACTGTTAGACAAACCAGGAGTAACAGTCCACGGATCTATAACAACAGTAGAAGTATGATCATACGAATCGAGCTCGAAAGAAACTGTTGAACCGGTTAGATTAAAACGGGAAGGGATCTGCTTAGCGGGGTTTTCTTTATAATAGGAAACAGGGGCATGGTCTATGATGTCCCCAAAAAGTACAGGAAGATGGAGGTCTCCGTTTCTTTTCAGAGTTAAATTGTTTCTGCCCACGTAATGCATCTTCACCTTACTCAGATCTGCGCCCGGATGAAGGATGAGTGTATATTTTATTCCCTCTTTTTCGTGAAAGATATATTCCACATCAATCGCCGGATAGAGATTTTTATAGGTTATCTTTTTAAACGTATGTATCTGGTTGATGTTTTTCATCACTCCCGATTCCATGAAGCTATAACTGCGATATGCTTCTGTTTCTTCCTCTGCTACGATCTGAGGAGCCGGATTTGCATTTTCCCATAGGAGGTGAACTCTATCTGATGTACAGGAGGCCTTGTTTTCTTCTTCTTCGTTTTCCTGCTCTTTTCCAGACTTCTTCCCAGCGCGCTTTTCGTGCTCTTTCTTTTCTCTTTTAATAAATTTGAAGGTTAGTCCACCTTCAGAGAAATAGATCATATTCTGTCCATCATCAAAAGCATACAGTATCTTTTCAGATGGGTTCTCCGAATGAAACTGTCCTTTGTTTTCGGTAAACACCCTTGGGTTTTCCCATTTCACTGACCAGGGACCGGGATTGGAAGCAGAGCTATTGAATGTGAGCAGCGCGAAGAAAAACAGGGAACAGGAGCAGGAGTAAAGTTGTTTTATCATTGGATATCTGATTTCGGTCAAACGATTGTTTTTTTAATGTGTAATTATCAATCTGGATACTTTTTCAATACCAGAAACCTCTGAAAATGTTTTAAGAGAATATATACCACTTGCAAGAGAAGCGGTAGAGATGGAAAGGTAATTATTTCCGGGGATTACCTTTCGTTCTTCTTCTGATATCATACGACCGGCTAAATCGAACAACTGCATATGGATAAGATCCGTTTCTTCTGTGGTAAAGTTAAATCCAACCTCTTTATCACCCGGATTCGGGTAAGCATTCCCGATTGATATACCTTTTGGGGTATAGGTGAACTCAATCGGATTTGAGTATTTATAAGCTCCGTTAAAATCGGTCTGCCTGAGTCGGTAATAATTAATTCCTGACAACGGATTCTCGTCATAGGCGGTATAAAACAATGCTCTGCTGCTGTTCCCTGCTCCTTTTACTTTGGCAATGGGAGTAAAATCATCTCCGTTCCCGGATCGTTCGACGGTAAAATAATCATTATTCGTTTCGCTGAGTGTCTCCCAATCCAGTCTTGTTTTTTCATTTTCCTTCCTGCCGGTGAATGAGCCAAGCTCTATTGGTAAGGTCACTATACCGGTATTTCCATCATCAATTGCCCAGTATACAATTTTGCCGGGTACGGCACTCAGGTAGAAACGGATCCAGGTAGTGATATTCGTACTGGTATTGATCGTGACCGATTGTGTTGTTTTGAATGTGGCGTAATAAGCGGAATTTGAAACCACATAAGTTGGGCTGACATACTCATCATTCCAGTTGATCAGATCTGAAGAGCTCTGCAGTTTGATGACCACATTGTCAGATCCGGGAGTTCCACAAGGGTTGCAGGAGGAAGAGATCTCCAGTGTTTGTTTCCAGGAATAAACGACCGAGTTCGTTCCGTTTGTATTGATGGGATAGGATATCATAGAGATGGATTCCGTTGTCCCAACTCCATAAACATCAAATTGATTTCCTGCAAAGACCAGTTCACTTCCGCTGCCACCGGCCAGGTTTGCTCCATAAGCGAAAGTCGCAGGACTGGTATTGATGAACCAGTCGCCTTCAGCACCTCCTCCTTGTGCCATCCACCCGGAGCAAGAGGTGGTAATGACATTGGCCCCGCTCCAGTTTTCGGCCACCGGAGTGGCTGCTGGAGCAGTTGCCCCGCAGGCGTAATAACTCAGGACAACCGATCCAGTACCACTGAAGACTGAACCTCCGCTCAAACTTAAATCAGCCAGGATATAATAGGTTTGTGTTGCCGGTGCTACAAAGGTCATTGCTGATAACTGAGAAGCTCCATAATTATCGTTGGCAGCCACCATGTTTCCTCCGGGAGAAGCTCCATCGAAGATACTCATCATCATATCTTCGGTTGTGCCGCTGGAGAGAAAACTAAAAAAATAAGTGGAGCCTGCTGTTGCAGAGAAGGTCCAATAAGGAACCGTACCATTCTGATTCCCTGCAGAGGAGTTTTGTAATCCCCCATTCGGTGTAATAGCTCCTATATAATTAAGGTTGCTGGAGGTTGACCAGGTTGCTCCCGCTTGAAAAAAAGCTCCCGCAAACAGGCAAAAAAGGCTAAGCCTTTTGGAAAGAATGTTTGCTGATCTGAAGGACATGAGTAGTTGGATTCCCTTGTTAACAAAGCAAAGATGACCCGGTTCTATGTCAAGCCAATGTTAAATTCAGAAGATCCTTGGAAGTCTGTTTAGCAAACTATAGGAAATTAAACTACTTCTTATTGCCTCATGAGCATCAGGAATCCGGTCAGATGATAAGCTTTCGAGTCTGTTCCTTTTGCTTCAATGATATAGTAATAAGTCCCCATAACTGCCTCTACTCCTGCGATCGTTCTTCCATCCCATCCTTGTGCCGGCTGCATGATATGGGCCATCAAGACGCCCCATCGATCATATATCTTAAGATCAAATTCATCGATACCCTGGTATAAAACATGGTAGTCGTCATTGCTGCCATCTCCGTTCGGTGAAAACACATTGGGAGGAATGATCCAGGAAGGAACATCACTCACCACCTCCACGCGATGATAAATAGCCGTACAACCATTGGCATCGGTCACTGTTTCTGTAATCGTATACGTTCCGGGATCGGTGAACGTGTGCTGAGGATTTTGTCCGGTCCCGGTGGTTCCGTCACCAAAATTCCAATTCCAGCTCACTGCTGTGGCGGAGCTGGCATCTGTGAAAATAACCGGAAGAGGAATGGTCCCGTTTGATACATTGGTATTGAATAATGCTTGAATCGTATTCACTGTAAAATTGATCTTGGCAGTATCGGTTCCACATCCATTGGTGAAGGTGACATAATAGATACCAGGAGTAGATGCATAGATGGAAGGCCCGGTGGCACCGGTATTCCAATGGAAAGGACCGGTCCCTATTGCCGTGAGCATTGCTGAATCTCCTGAACAGGTTTTCGAAAGACCTGTAATGGAATCATGCGGTGCGGGGAGTGCAGTGAGGGTAATTTTGCTGGTATCTGTTCCACAGCTATTGGTTGAGTATACCGCATAGACTCCTGCGGTGTTCACGGTTATTGAATTACCGGAGGCACCGGTGCTCCAGGTATAGGTAGCAGCTCCGGTGGCATTCAGTACCGCTGTTGAACCCGAACAAAGGTTAGTCGATCCTCCGGCCACACTCACCGTCGGGGCAGGTAAAGTTCCTGTGTTCACAATGGTGTCGTGTAAAGTGCTCGTACAACCCAGAGAATCGGTGACGGTACAGGTGTATATTCCAGTACTCAATCCGGAAGCATTCATAGTTCCCTGCCCCCCACCCGGGGCTGGTGTCCAATTATAAGTATAGCTTCCACTTCCACCCGATGCTGATGTGGTTGCAGAGCCATTCGGAAGCAAACAGGTTGCAGAAGTTACGGTTCCGGCAGAACTCAGCAATACAGGTTGTGTCATCGTAAACACCTGAGTGATGGAACAATTGTTTGCATCGGTGATGGTGCAGGTATAATTTCCCGCTCCAAGGCCCGTAGCAACGGATGTGTTCTGTCCTCCTCCGGGAGCAGGGTTCCAGGAATAAGTATATCCTGAACCAATGGTTCCACCGCTTGCTACTACAGATGCAGTACCGGTATTGCCCCCGTTACATGCACTGTTGGTCTGGGATGGAATAGCGGTCAGTAATACAGGTTGAGTAATAGAATAGGTCTGAGCCACGGAACATCCGTTTGCATCTGTGACGGTGCAGGTGTAGGTGCCTCCACAGAGGCTGGAAACAGAAGACGCTGAAGAGACATTCGGTGACCAGGAATAGGTATAGTTAACAACTCCTCCGGTTACGGAGGCAGAAGCTGTTCCGTTACAGGCTCCATTACAGAGGATATTCGTGCTTGCCGGATCTATGTGTAGGAGAAGTGGTGCTTTGACGGTATCAATCTGTGTGGTCAGGCAGCTATTTGCATCCTGGATATAACACGTATAAATTCCGGCGCAGAGGGAAGTAGCATTCATAGCAGATCCTCCGGAAGGAGACCAGGAATAAGTGTAAGCACCCGTTCCTCCGGATGCTGTAACTCCGGCTGATCCGGTACATGCACCGTTACAGAGAATATTGGTTGATGTAGAAGTAGCGGAAGGGCCGCCGGAGTTGTTGACCACCACGGTGGCGTTTTGTGAGCAGGAACTACCGTCGGTGACCGTCACGGTAAATGTTCCAGCGGGAAGTCCGGTTACATTGGTTGTTCCCTGGCCTGCGCCTGGTGCAGGGTTCCAGCTATAGGTCAATGAGCCTGTTCCTCCGGAAGCGGTTACACTGGCTGTTCCATTGCTGGTCCCGCAGGAAGCAGGGCCGGACACGGGTACTGCGGAAATTGCAGCTGGTTGTGTGATGGTTACCGTCTGATTAGTTATACAACCGTTGGCATCCTGTATCTGGCAGGTGTATGTTCCTGCACACAGTGAAGAAGCTGTTGCCGCATTTCCTCCGGAAGGAGACCAGGAATAGGTATAAGCTCCGGTTCCTCCCGATGCAGAAACCGTAGCTGTTCCGATACAGGTTCCGTTGCAGATGAGGTTTCCACTGGAAGCCAATGATGCGCTCGGCCCTGATGCGCTGGTCACTGCAATGCTTGCCGTTTGTGAACATCCGGAAGCGTCCTGAACAGTCACCGTATAGGTACCAGCTCCGAGCGCAGTAGCATTCGCTGTTCCCTGTCCTCCTCCGGGAGCAGGGTTCCAGGAATA
>PLYR01000031.1 GCA_003153435.1 Bacteroidota bacterium | reverse complement strand
ACGTAGTTCTTGATTTCAGGATATTTCATAGTGATTGTTTGCATGGATTTCCAAATTTAAAGTAATTGTTACTGAATAAGCAATGAAAACGGTTTATTTAACCGCAGGATAACTTATGTAAGATTGTGGTATGTAATAATCCTTGAAGCGGCTTCGGATTATCCTGCGGAAGGCAGGACTCTTGTAGGATATTCGCTGGTAAATTCCATTGCAATGATCGGAAAAAATGAGGAATAAACAAAAAAACACCAAATTTCCCGAAATTTCCTCCCTTTCACTAAAGTTCAAATAATGGGGAGGAAACCCTGTATTTTAGGAGAATTAATATCTTTGTAAGAATTAAAATCAAATCAAACTCTATGAAAAGCAAATTACTCACTCTGATTTGTGTTTTTATTTTATCCTCCTTGTCCTATGCTTCTGACTCCTCTAAGGGGCATGGCAGAGGTAAGAAGAGCACTAAGATGACAGTTGGAGTAGCTATAGGTGCAGGGGTCCCGATGGGATGGTTCGGTAAAAAAGATACCGTGGGTGCCACCGCCCCCAAGGACACAGCACACCATGCAGGATATGCCAAATTAGGAATTAATTTCAACCTGAACTTTGCATATAAATTTACGGATGCTTTTGGTGTTATGCTCGTTGTAGGAGGTAATCTGAATGGATTTGATGGTAAAAGCTATGATGCTGCCTGGGGAAATAGTTTTAATCATACGAGCAGTACAGTCACTACCGGAACCACTAACTACATAGGCTCTTATATGCTTGGCCCTTTTATCTCCTTTCCCGGAGGAGATAAACTCACTCTGAATATTCGGTTGCTTGGAGGATGGATGACCGCAAATGTGTCTACCATCACCTCCGTAACGCCAGGAGCATTTGGAAACTACACACAGACCGCGGCATATAAAGCGTCCGGTACCTATTGTTACGGAGGAGGGCTTGGAGTATCTTATAATGTAAGCAACGCAGTGAGCATCCCCGTAACGGTAGACTATCTAGGTGGCAACCCTATTATTACTGAAGAAACCGGCACATTTGGATCTTTTTCCTTCGATTCCAAAAGACTTAAAATTGGTATGGGAGTTGGCCTAATCAATGTCGCTGTTGGCTTAGCCATCCATTTCTAGCCAAGTCTACTTCTTCTACTAAATAAATATTTCCTTCTATCCAAAGAGTGTGGATTTCAAATTAATCCACTAAAATACTTTAATCCGAATGTCCGGATTTCTTGGTATTTTTACCTTTTAGTTTAATTCTGAAATTCCGATTTCTAATCTGTTTTTAAATGGAGAATAGCTACGATGTAATTGTGCTTGGCGGAGGCCTTGCAGGTTTAACATTATCTGTTCAACTCAAACTGGCCCGACCGGAAATCCGGATACTAGTCCTCGAAAAACGGGAAAGCGAAGCGGCAACGGCTGCGCACAAAGTTGGCGAATCTACAGTGGAACTCGGAACTTATTATTTGAGGGAAGTGCTCAAAATGACAACCTATTTGGAGAAGCATGAGCTTCCTAAGCATGGACTTCGTTTCTTTTTTCCATCCCATCACAAAGAAGATATTGTAACACGAGTTGAACTCGGACCAAGAGATCGGCCTCCAGTCCCCAGTCATCAACTGGACCGCGGTACGTTGGAGAATGAACTGGTACGGCGCACCCGGGAATTAGGTACCGAGGTTGTTCTCGGAGCAAGGGTGAAAGACCTGAACCTGGATAAACAAGGCCAGGAAGTTATTTATGTTAAGAATAAAGAAGAAGTAAAAGTTAAAGGACTTTGGGTTGTCGATGCAAGCAGCCGGATAAGTATCCTGAAAAGAAAACTGAAATTCGAGAAAGAAGCGGATCACGCTGCTTGCGCCGTTTGGTGGAGGCTGAAAGGGGTGATAGATGTTGGCGATTGGACCGACAATAAAAAATGGCAGGCAGAGCTGAAACCGGGGCTTCGCCTCTTGAGCACGGTACACTTTATGGACAAGGGATATTGGGTATGGGTGATTCCGCTGGGATCAAAGAATACCAGTATCGGAATTGTGGCTGATCCTGCGATACACCCCTTCGATACTTACAATACCTATGAGAAGGCCATGAAATGGCTCCAGATAAACGAGCCTCTCTGTTATAAAATGCTGGAGCCAAAGACTCCGGAGCTGATGGATTTTATGATCCTTCGTCACTATGCACATGATTCTGAACGTTTGTTCTCCGAAGATCGGTGGGCGGTGACGGGAGAAGCCGGTGCATTTTTGGACCCACTTTATTCTCCAGGAACTGATTTTATTGCGATGAGTAACGGATATCTTTCAGATCTGATCCTGCGCGATCTTCAGGGAGAGGATATCAGTATGCGGGCAGCGATATATGAAAAGACTCACCTCACGCTCTTCAGAAATTGGTTGCCGGTTTACCAGGATAAGTATCCACTTATGGGAAGGACTCAGGTAATGGTGGCGAAAATTCTTTGGGATTGGACCACCTACTGGTCTGTGCCTTGCCTGCTGTATACAAACAATGCATTAACTGATCTGAAAATGCTGAAAGAGTTTTTCTCTTCTGCCACAAGCCTTGGAAGAAAATTCGGAGAGCTTAACAAACGCATGCAGGATATGTTTGTTGCCTGGGGGCCCCATGATAATGAGGTGTTCAGCAACAAGTATGTGGATCCTTTGGAGTTTTCCTATATGTTGGATTTTCAAAGGAACCTTAGTGCACAGCTGGCTCCTGCTGAGCTGGTGGAAAAAATCACAGCGAATATGAAAAAGCTGGAACAGGTGGCCGCAGAAATCTTCCGTCTCGTCAGCCATCAATTGTACGGAACACCTTTGGATATGAAAGTAGACCCGTACAAAATAAGTCTTCAGGAGGGAGCTGACGTAGGGCAGGCTAATGGCCTTTCTATGGACCCTATGCTTGCCAAAGAGGTACGTAAAATGTGGTTCTATAAACAAACTCAAGCGGTAGTTTGAAATGAAAAAAGAAAACCTTCCTCAGGATAAATCAGCCCTTGGTGATATTACCAGGGAAGTGTGTTATGTGAAAAACGAGGAAGGGAAATACACAACAGATCTGAGTTCAGGCTGGGAAGTGAAAAAGGATGCGCTTGATAATGCATGGACAGATATCAACCAGCGGGTGGAAGAAGCAAGGCTTGCAGTAAAAAATGGACTGGTAAGTCCGATTCAGTATTATATGGAACTCCGGTTGATGGACTTTCCGATCATCTGTGGTTATACGGGGTTCTGGAGGATGACCATCCGACGTCATATGAAACCTCATGTTTTTAAGAATCTTTCGGATAAGAAACTCCTCCTTTATGCCCAGGCTTTTGAGGTAACATTGGAAGAATTAAAAAATTTTAAAGGATAAATTTGAAAAACGAATTCAGGCATATACAGACGGCACATTGTGAGAACGGAGTAGCCACCAGTCTTTTAAAATATCACGGATTTGATTACATGTCTGAGCCTCTTGCATTTGGGATGGGCTCAGGGCTATTTTATATTCACCTCCCGTTTTTGACCATCAGCAATGGCCCGGCAATTTCTTACCGAACTATGCCAGGTTGGATCTTTAGCAGAGCTTGTAAAGCTCTTGGAGTAAAAGTTCACCGGAAGAAATTCAATTCGGAAAGTGCGGCTCAGGAATATCTGGATCAGAAAGTAAAGGAGGGGATCCCTGTGGGTTGTCAGGTAGGCGTTTTTCACCTTCCTTATTTCCCTTCGGAATACAGGTTTCATTTCAATGCCCATAATCTGATTGTTTATGGAAAAGAGAATGGAAAATATATGATCAGTGATCCTGTGATGGAAAATGTGACCACGCTCACTGAACAGGAGCTCCTGAAAGTACGTTTTGCAAAGGGCCCTCTGGCTCCACGCGGGCATATATATTACCCTGAAAAATTCGGAGAGGTGAGTGAGAAGCTGTTGAGAAAAGGAATTATCTCCGGTATTAAAAGAAACAGCCGCGACATGCTTTATATTCCAGGAAACTTTGCCGGTGTAGCAGGAATTAAATACACTTCCAGACAGATCAGAGGATGGAGAGAAAAGCTGGGCGAACGTAAGTCTGCTTTGTATCTGGGGCAAATAGTGAGGATGCAGGAAGAAATAGGGACCGGGGGTGGAGGTTTTCGCTTTTTGTATGGAGCATTCCTGGAGCAGGCTGGTGGAATTTTGCAGAACGATCAGTTAACTAGTGTTTCAGAAGATTTCACAAAAGCCGGTGATTTATGGAGGGCCAGCGCTGTGCAAATGGCACGTATTTATAAAGGCAGACTAAGTGAGCAAAAAGATTATGACGAAAGTGCCGATATGTTGCTTCAAATTGCAGATATCGAGTTGGAGGCATTTCGGAAACTCAATAAAATGAAATTAACATAAGCTATTCCAATGATTGAACCTGCAGCCCTTAAATTAAAACTCAAGGAACAAATTATACAATACCTCAATCTGAAAGACCTTAAACCGGAGGATATCAAGGATGATGATTTGCTTTTCGGAGGAGATCTGGAACTTGATTCGATTGATTCTCTCGAAATCGTGGTCCTTCTAGAGCGAGAGTACGGATTGAAAATCAACAATGCGAATGAAGGCCGGAAAATTCTGATTGATGTAAACCGCATGGCGGAGTATATCATTGCCAACAAAACAGATCTCTAACCATATGCCCAGAGCAATCGTAACTGGAATGGGAGTTGTTTCTGCTCTGGGAAGAGATTGCCGAGAAAACCTGGAATCCCTTCAAAACGGAGAAAGCGGAATCCGAAAGCCTTTATTTCTGCAAAGTCGTTTTTCTTCCACTCATCTTTTCGGGGAGGTAAAGACCAGTGACGCTGAGTTCAAGGAACGCCTGGGTCTTAGCTCTGATATCGGATTCAGTCGTACCGATTTGATGGCGCTGCATGCGTTTGAGGAAGCTGTTACTCAGGCTGGCCTCAGCCAGGCAGATTTATCCTCTCCTGATACAGCCTTCATTTCAGCGAGTACGGTGGGTGGGATGTGCCTTACCGATCAGCTCTATGCGGATTCCAATCTGCTTGGTGAGGGTTCATCCTTTGTAAAAGCCTATTCTTTCGGCGCTCATACACTTTCCATTGCTCTTCTAAAAAACATAAAGGGTTATTCAACTACTATCAATACAGCCTGTTCTTCTTCCGCGAATTCGATTATGCTCGGCGCACGATTAATCAAAGCCGGAAAAATAAAACGAGCAATCGTTGGGGGCACGGATGCGCTTGCAAAATTCACCATCAATGGCTTTAATAGCCTGCAGATATTATCTGCAGATTCCTGTAAGCCATTTGATGAGTTCCGAACCGGGCTCTCCTTGGGTGAAGCCGCTGCTTATCTCGTGCTCGAGTCTGATGCCTGCTGCAGGGGAAAGAAAGGCCTCGCTGAAGTACTCGGATATGGAAACGCGAACGATGCCCATCATCCATCTGCTCTTTCTGACGAAGCAGTTGGAGTGGTGGCTGCTATCTCCGGGGCTCTTCATACTTCCGGTGTTTTGCCAGAACAGATTAGCTATATCAATGCTCATGGTACTGCTACTCCCAATAACGATATAACGGAGTTAAAGGGTATACAAAAGAGCCTGGGTTTTATTCCACCTTACAGTTCCACAAAATCATATACAGGCCACACTCTTGGAGCTGCCGGGTCTTTGGAGGCTGTCTTTAGTATATTTAGCCTGCTTCAGAATGAAATTTATCCAAATCTGAATTGTGAAACTCCCATGAAAGCTTTTTCGGAAAGACCAGAAAGAAAACTGCGGCGGGATATACCAATTCGTTTTGTTCTCTCTAATTCATTCGGGTTTGCAGGAAACTGCACTTCTCTCATCCTAGGAAAAGCAAGCTGATATGTATATAAAGGACCTGAGCTGCATTTCTCCCCAGCAAACCTACTCCCAGGCATTTCTTCAAGGAAGGATTGAACATTTCAAAACCAACCATTATCTCGCTGCCGAACCTTCGTATGAGGAGCTGATCCCTTCCTCCAAGCTAAGGAGAATGGGGAAAGTAATGAGAATGGGAATCGGTACTGGCCTTCCACTGTTGAATAAATATCCTGAGACAAAGGGGATTATTCTGGCTACTTCCGAAGGTGGGGTGGAGGATTCCATGAATTTTTTGAATCAGGTGGTCAAGTATCAGGAAGGAGCTCTGACTCCAACCAATTTTGTACAGAGTACTCCAAATGCGATTGCAGGTCTGCTTGCGCTTATGACAAAAAATACGGGTTATAATGTAACGCATGTAAATAAAGGCCTTGCTTTTGAGTCAGCATTGACTGATGCTTCCTTGTTTCTCGAAGAGGAACCGGGTGCGAGACTTCTTCTGGGAGGACTGGATCAGTTTTCTGTTTACAATTATAATATTGAACTCCTTGCCGGTGCTTATAAAAAACACTTCGTGGATTCCTCACAGCTTCTTGGTTCCGGAAGTCCTGGTACTGTTTGCGGAGAAGGTTCTGCTATGTTTATTGTAGATTCTCAAAAGAAAGGGGCTCTCGCTCAAATTAAAGGGGTAGGGCAGGGTAGCGGACTTTCATTAGCTGAACTAATGGAGAGGCTAAGGGCCTTACTCACTTCGAGTAATTTGGTCCCTGAGGATATTGATGCTGTTGTTCTTGGATATAACGGCGACAGTGAAACCGATACCTGGTATGATAAAGTTCGTCAGGAATTATTTCCGCATCAGGCAGTTTATTCCTTCAAGAATCTGGTTGGAGAGTATTCAACGGTAAGTGCTTTTGCGCTTTGGTTTGCAACCCAGCTTCTTTCAGGCTTTATGCCTCCGAAGGAGGCAGTACTCAAAGCTTCCGGAGAAAAGCCAAAGCGCATTCTCATCTATAATCATCATAGGGCTGTGCAGCATGGATATATGCTGTTAACTGTTTAACGACCATTGCATGAAAGATCTTCCAGCCGGCGGTTCTTTATTCGTAAAATATTCGTTTTCCATTATACTTGGTCTAGCTCTGCTTTTTCTTCTGATTATACAGAATATCAACGGAAATTTCAGGATGCATGATTTTGAAGTGTATTACACCGCAGCAAAGTCATTTCTTAACGGCAATCCGGTTTACGGAAAAGCATTTGGACTGAGTTCCGGTTTTTTTAAATACGCACCGATTACGCTGATCCTCTTTATCCCGTTTGCATTGCTTCCTTTTATGATCGCAAAAGTGATCTATTTTCTCCTGGTGGCTTTTCTCACTTTGCTAACCTATCAGTATTGTTCAAATATCATCGCACGGCAGTTTTACCCGGGAAGAGAAAAACAAGCCGGGGCCATTCTTTTTATAGTGCTTGCAATTACCGGGGCACATCTCTTCAGGGAGATGGATCTTGGAAATATAAATATGTTGCTTCTTTTCCTTTTTGTATTGGCTCTGCTCCGGTTTGAGCATGGAAAGGATATTCAAGCGGGCCTCCTGATGGGTGCAGGGGCTCTTATCAAGCCTCACTTTTTGCTTTTGTTACCCCTTCTGGTTCTGAGAAAAAAAATAAAAGCCTCGGTAGCTTTTGTAGCTCTGTTGGTGGTTGGTTTCTGTATGCCTGTATTATTTGCAGGAGTAAACAAAGGAATGGCCTTAAATGCCTCGTGGATAGAGGCTGTTAAGGAACATAATCAAAGTCTTCTTGGTTATCCGGATACGGTATATTCATTGATTTATCATGGGTTTGTCAGAAATATTTTCCCGAATGCCGGACAAGGATTTGCACTTAATATTTTAGTTCTCATCGGAATCGGGTTTTCTTTTTTGGTGCTTCGAAATATGCGGAGGGAACAAAGGCGGGAAAAGAATGATCATAACACCTTTGTCATTTCCCCAGGTTTCTGCTTTGAATATTTTTTCCTGATTGCCTGCATTCCGAACCTGATGGCTACGGATACGGAACATTTTCTTTTGTCAATACCTGTTGTTCTCTATATTGTAAGATACCTTGTAGAACATAAAAAGCATGTCTGGGTCGCAATTTTTATGCTTTGCACTTTTCTTTCCTACAGCGATTTTGGAAATGATGTGTTTGGTAAGACATTGTCTGATTGGCTTGAACTTCATGGTTTTACGGGACTTGGAAATCTGCTGATTCTTGGTTCAGCCCTGATCCTGTTTTTGTTCTTTTCGGGTCCGGAAGACCAGGAAGAAGGCTTAAAAAGAGCCAAAACTTAGATTGAACGAGCTTATTTTGGGATAATTACAAAAAAAGCACTTTAATTTGATAAAAAAACAAAAGTTTTCAATTTTTATGCATACCTTAGAGCCTTATAAAACTATATAATCATGCAAAAAGGTACAGTAAAATTTTTCAACGAGACAAAAGGCTTTGGATTCATTACACCTGAAGGTGGTGGAAAAGACGTTTTTGTTCATTCTTCAGGCCTTAATGGCCAAATTCGCGAAAACGACAAAGTAGAATTTGAAGTGGAAAGCGGTCCTAAAGGACTTAGCGCTACTCACGTTCGTGTTATCTGAGTCGCAGATAGTATTTCGAAGAAGAAAACCCCGGAACAGAATGTTCCGGGGTTATTTTTTTTTAATTAATTCGGGAAATAAAAAAGGCCATCTGAAAGATGGCCTTTTTTTACGATTAAAAATTATTTTTTAGAATGAATCTTCAGTATCATCTGAAGAAGGAGGCATGGGTTCATTATCAAGTTCAATGATCTCAATACTCTCTTCAATTATTTCAGGAGGAGGCATAGATACTTCTGGGTTTCTTACCAGGATATCTATCTCCTGCATTTTAGGAGCAGGAGCCTTTTTAGCTTTCGGTATAGAAGCTTTGGGTTTAGAAGCTTTCGGTGCAGCTTTCTTTGGAGCAGCTTTTTTAACTGCTTTTTTTATGACTTTCTTAGCTGCTTTCTTAGCTGCTTTTTTCGGAGATTTTTTTGCTGCTTTTTTCGGAGATTTTTTTGCTGCTTTTTTTGCGGTCTTCTTTGCTGCTTTTTTAGCAGCTTTCTTAGGAGCCTTTTTAGCAGCCTTCTTCACTGCTTTCTTTTTAGCAGCTTTCTTCACCGCTTTCTTTTTGGCTGTTTTCTTCGCAGCTTTTTTTGCTGGCTTACGGGCGGATTTCTTTGCCATAATGAGATTTGTTTTTTAGATTGATTGAATAAATTTACTGAAATATTTTATACGCACAAGAGATTTTGTATATTAATTAAATATCTTCTAAAGATAATATACGTGAAGCATTCAGGAATTTTTAAAGCTTTCCTCCGAGCAAAAAAAGATAAAGCCAACGTCTCTTTTTTAAGAAATATCTACCCGGTGCAGAGCTTCCGGTGGGTGCATAGCAAGTAGCATGAGAATTCAAAAGAAATCGATGTATTAGGCTGGAAATCAGCTTTCAAACAGGTCTACAAACTCAAAGATATTGGCATCAAATAGCCCTTTATCGCTGAGTTTAAGCTGGGGGATAACGAGTAAGGCCATGAATGAAAGACTCATGTAGGGAGCTTTGAGCACAGATCCGAGCTCTTTGGCTCGTTTGTCGATAGCAGTATATTGTGCCGCTATCTCATAAGCATCTGCATTGCTCATGATTCCGGCAACAGGGAGGGGTAATAATTCCTTTGTTTTCCCATCTGCCAGCGATATCCCTCCTTTTGCGGATATAATCAGATTAACCGCTTCACAAAGGTCAATATCATTGGTTCCAACCACCACAATATTATGACAGTCATGGGCCACACAGGAAGCAATGGCCCCCTTTTTCAGACCGAAATTTTTAATGAAGGCCAGGGCAGGAGGAGCATCGGAATACCGATTTACGACAGCCATTTTCAGGACATCGGAGCCGGGATCTGCAACAGCAAAGCCATTTTCTATTTTACAGGGAATATGGAGTTTATTGGTAATCAACTGTCCATCCATCACCTCAATCACTCTTATCTTCGAGGTAAGAGCCGGAATCGCAAAATCCTCTGGCTTCAGGCGATTGCAATTGAAATTATTAACGATGGGGGCTTCCACTCGTTTGATCAGTGACTTTCCATCTTCTGCAACCAACTCTCCCTTAATCCAGGTCTTCAGAACGCTAAATTCCCGGAGATTATTCACCAGGATAAAGTCGGCCGAATCGCCGGTTTGTAACAACCCGATTGGGAGATTATAATGTTTTATGATATTATAGGAGGAAGCCCTGAGGATGTTAAAGAGGTTATGACCTTTTTCCAGAGCCCGTTTCACGGTGAGATTGATATGCCCATTTACCAGACTATCCGGGTGCATATCATCCGAACAAAAGGAAATCAGGTCAGGAAATTCAAAGAGGAGCTCAATCAGCTCATTGAAGTTTTTGGCAGCACTCCCTTCCCGGATCCAGATTTTCATACCCAGATGAAGTTTTTCCAGTGCCTCCTCATATTTAAAGGATTCATGATCGGTGCTGATCCCTGCTGCTACATATTTCTCCAGCGATTCTCCCCTTAGTCCGGGCGCATGACCATCAACCGGTTTATTGTGTTTTTTTGCTGCTGCTATCTTGGCCAGTACCTCCGGGTCCTTATTAATCACCCCAGGATAATTCATCATCTCTGCGAGATAAAGGATTTCCTTCCGCTGCATCAGCCGGTCTATATCCACGGAGTTAATCTCTGCACCGGCTGTTTCAAAAGCTGTTGCCGGCACACAGGATGGAGCCCCGAAGAAAAAGTGAAAAGGTACTTTATCCCCATTCTCAATCATATATTCAACACCCGCTACGCCTAATACATTCGCAATTTCATGAGGATCAGAGATCGTTCCTACGGTACCGTGGGTGACAGCCAACCGAGCAAATTCGGAAGGAATGAGCATCGAACTCTCTACATGCACATGGGAATCCACAAATCCAGGGAGGAGATAACGGTCCTGAGGTTCCCGCAGCTTCACGATCTTTGAAATCCGCCCGTTACTTATAAATACTTCAGCAGGGTAGATGGATTTATTTTCAAGATCAACTAAATTGGCTTTAAGCGTAAACTGCACGGTTGTTTTCTTTAAGGGTGATCATTCTCAAAAGTAGTGATATTATTAGCTTTCCATACAAAACTTCCATCGTCCAGCATTTCCTTGCCCCAGATAGGAACCTTTAATTTTATTTCATCCACCAGTTCCCTGCATGCTGTGAATGCATCAGCCCTATGGATAGAAGAGACAAAAACAAAAAGAGAGATCTCTCCGGCTTTCACTTCCCCCAGACTGTGATAGAGGTGCATGCAGGTTAACTGAAAACGATCAAAAGCATGCTCCCTGATTTTATGAAATTCTAACTCCGCCATCTCCTGGTAAGCAGAATAGAGAATGGATTTAACCTTTTTATCTCCAATCCTATCACTACGCACCTGGCCAAGAAAGATAGCATGTGCTCCGATATCGGTTTTGGTGCTGTGTTTGGATATGGAGTCAGCAATGAACAGAGGGCTGATAGGGCCTTCTACCAACACTGTATGCTTTTTCTCTTTTTTTGAGTTCATAGAAATTGGTTTTTGGAAACTATCCTCCTGCAAATGGAGCCAAAAGGGCTACGATATCCCCATCCTGCAGGTCACGGTTAGCGGGACAAAGCTCTTTATTCACAGCAAGCTTCCAACTTTGAGACTTTAATAAAGGATACGCGCCCAGAAGATAACCGGTGAGGGTAGAAGTATCGGAGACGTCCGGTACCTGAATCTGGTCCAAGCCGGAGATCTCCGCAAGCGGGCCAAAGAAGAGGACAGTTATCTGCATTGAATTAATTTATTCAGACAAAGATTAATTTGACGGCGGCAAGCAAAAGTACTCCGGTAAGGACATATTTAAGTGCTGAATTTCCAGCTCTATGACTTCCCCACCAGGATCCAGCCATACCTCCTACAACAGCTATCAAAATCCAAAGATACAAATCAGGAGGCCAGGTTGTGCCTTGCTTCCACAGTCCGGATAAGCCGGCCAGAGAGTTCACAAGGATAAAAAGAGCAGAAACAGCAGCCACCTCTTTCAGGTTCCCCCAACGGAATAAGAGGATCAAAGGACTCAGGATGATACCTCCTCCAATCCCTATCATACCGCTTATAAAACCAAGAATAGCTCCAATAAGAAGTCCTGCATACAGTGGCATCTCTCTGATGGTTGTATTTTCTTTGTTAAAAACACCAACGATGCGGAGTACGGCAAACACCAGACATATACCGAGAGCCTGTTTATAGGTAGAGGGTCCGAGCTTAACGAAGGATCCCAGATAAGCCATTGGAACAGAAAGGAGTGCAAAAGGAAGGAAAAGCTTTAGTCTGAAATGCCCTCCCCTATAATACTGAACGAAGGCAATCGCTGACACAAAAACATTCAGGACCAATGCCGCCGGACGGATCTCCTCCTGATTCATCCCGATCAGGCTCAACGCAGCCAGGTACCCGCTTGCCCCTCCATGACCAACGGCCGAGTAGAAAAGGGAGACTATAAAAAGTAAGCATAGTATGGCTGCCAGGCTATTCATGGGGTTTTCCGGTATGCAGCAAATATAGAATTTAAACCAGGGAGAAGTGTATGAATTAAGCCTAACTTTGAGCCTACAGATGACTACTAATTCGTTATCCGATACCTTCGGAAGGGCTCACAACTACCTGCGCATATCCCTCACAGATGCCTGTAACCTCCGTTGCCTCTATTGTATGCCTGATGAGAAAGTCATATCGACACCTGCTCCCAAACTTATGCAGGCTGATGAGATTGAAGGCATCGCCCGTGTTTTCCAATCACTCGGGGTCAACAAAATTCGTTTAACAGGAGGTGAGCCTCTGGTCAGAAAGGATGCTGCGGATATCATGAAACGCTTGTCGAATCTTCCGGTTGAACTCACAATCAGTACCAATGCCGTTCTGGTGGATCGCTTCATAGATTGTTTCAAGCAGAGCGGAATAAAAAGCGTAAATGTGAGTTTGGATACGCTCAATGCAGAAGAGTTTTTCGCGATCACCCGCAGAGGGGATTTTAAACGAATAATGGAAAATATAGATCTCCTGCTCGCTCACCAGTTTAAGGTGAAAGTAAATATGGTGGTGATGAAAGGGATCAATGAAAATTCTGTAATCGATTTTGTAAAATGGACCCGTGATAATCCGCTCGATATTCGTTTCATTGAGTTCATGCCTTTCGCCGGTAACGCCTGGGAGAGAGATAAAGTATTTTCATATGCAGAGATGCTTGAACTCATCAGCCGCGATTTTGAAATCGTGAAGCTCGAAGATTCCCATCATGATACGGCTAAGAAATATCAGGTTTCCGGTTATTCCGGCACCTTTGCCTTTATTACAACCATCACCGAACCATTCTGTGGTACTTGTAACCGTCTCCGCTTGACTGCAGATGGTAAAATGAAAAACTGTCTGTTCTCCTCCACCGAAACAGACCTTCTCAAACCCTGGAGGGCAGGGGAAGATATTATTCCACTGATACTTTCTTCCGTAAAGGATAAGAAACAGGAGCGGGGAGGACGGTTTGATTTTGAGAATATTGAGAACCGAAGTATGATTCGAATCGGGGGATAGGTTCTTTAGCTCTAAGAGTATTTATTGCAACCTTGCCTACTGCTTCATTCCATGTTCTCCCCAGCACTGGATCAAATCCCGCTCTTCCTGAGTGATGCCTGTCTTGTTATTCTGAGGCATGGTCTTCGTTAATACAGCCCGGTTTATAATCCGGTCGGAGTACTTGATGATGTTTTTCGGATCATCAAACATAATTCCATTCGGAGCAACCTTCAGGATATCGTCGGTCGGATGCGAAGAGTGACATTGAACGCAACGTTTCGTAATCACCGCATTGACTTCTGTAAAAGACGGGGAAGAGTTGTCTTTGCAAATTTCCTTGGTATGAGGAGCCGTTGCAAGGGCCAATGCGATCATCCCTGTCACGGCTACAGGCAGAATCCAGACTGCTTTTTCTCCTCTTTCCATGAGGTTGAGGTAATGCTTCACCAATACACTGGCCAGAGACAACCCGATGAGGATGGCCCAGTTCAACAGACCCCCATAAGTGCTTGGAAAGTGATTGCTGATCATGATAAAGATGACCGGCAGTGTAAAGTAATTGTTATGTCTGGATCGGAGCAGTGCGTTTTTTCCGAGTTTAGGATCAGGTTCCTGACCATCCCTGGCGGCCTGAACCATGGCTTTTTGAGAGGGAATAATCACCCGGAATACATTTCCAACCATCAGGGTTCCTATCAATGCACCCACATGAATATACGCAGCACGGCTGCTGAATACATGTGCGAAGAACCATGCAGTAGCTGTAATAAATAGAAAGAGGATGAGCGGAAAGAGAATCGTCCTTTTGCTTAGGGAAGATTTGCAAAGCAAATCATAAAATAACCAGCCTATCCCCAGCATGCCAATCCCAATAGCCCTGGCTTGCATAGGAGTAAGGGCCATCACATTCGGATCAATCAGGTAGGTTTTAGCATCCAGGTAATACACAATGATGAGCAAGGTGAATCCTGATAGCCAGGTGAAATAAGCTTCGTATTTGAACCAGTGGAGGTGTTTGGGAATGACCGGAGGAGCATTCTTATATTTCTCAAGGTAATAAAAGCCTCCGCCATGAATCGCCCAGAGGTTGCCGGCAATACCTTCTTTTAATCCTGTGGTACGGTTAAGACTGTTTTCGAGAAAATTAAAGTAAAAAGAAGCCCCTATCCAGGCAATGCCAAAGACTACATGAGCCCAACGGATCAGCAGGTTCATCCATTCAACCGCATGAGATTCATAGGAGGTACCTTTGACGAAAGCATAGACGGTATAAAGAGAGAGGAAAATCAGAGAACAATAAAAGACCACCGACCGGGTTTGACCAAGCTCATCGAGAAAGTTATGAAGACGCTGAACAGCTTTTGAATCATCCTGCTTTTTTTCTGCGAGTCGGCTGACCGAAAGTGAAGCATACCGAAGCACCCAAAGGACGATTCCGATAGCGATCACCGCACATCCAATAAAGATCAGATCTTCCCGACTGAAATGGGTGACGAAAGACGTTAGTAGAGGCATATATAGACCAAATATACAGACACTTTTGATATCTTTGCCAGAATGACATCCAGCAAGATTTTTAAATCGCAAACGTCTTTTGCTTTGCATAGCTCAAGGGTACTAACCCCCAAGGGTCTTAGAGATGCAACAGTCTTCATAAAAGATGGAATAATTGCCGATATAGAGGAAGGATTAGTGGAGCGTCCCGGATTTCCAGTGGAAGAACTCGGTAAACTGGTGCTCATGCCTGGGCTTATCGATTCGCACGTACACATCAATGAACCCGGACGCACGGAGTGGGAAGGATTTGAAACCATCACACGCGCTGCAGTAGCTGGAGGAATTACCACTCTGGTGGATATGCCGCTTAATGCGAGTCCGGTAACGGTGGATGCTGATTCCTTCCAGAAGAAACTTGATTCAGCAGCAGGTAAATTATATTGTAATACCGGTTTCTGGGGAGGCCTGATTCCGGGTAATACAGATGCACTGGAAGAACTCATTGCCAAAGGTGTTTTGGGGTTCAAAGCATTTCTGACGCATTCGGGTATTGATGAGTTTCCGAATGTATCGAAGATTGATCTTTCCGAAGCGATGCCCATTCTCGCAAAACATGACCTCCCTCTTTTGGTACATGCGGAGCTGGATGAGCCTCACGAAGGATTGAATGCTCTTGATAAATCTCCTACAAGCTATCAGGCTTATCTGCAATCAAGGCCGAAGAGCTGGGAAGATAATGCAATCAAAATGATGATCGGTCTTTGCAAACAGTTTGAATGCCGGGTGCATATCGTTCATCTTTCTTCTGCCGATAGTCTGGGACAAATCAAAATAGCAAGGGAACGTGGACTGCCACTTACTGTTGAAACCTGTCCTCAATACCTGTATTTCAATGCCGAAGATATTCCCGATGGAATGACCATTTATAAATGTGCTCCTCCCATTCGGGAAAGAGCTAACAACGAAAAACTCTGGAAAGGGTTAAAAGATGGGCTGATCGATTTCATCGTAACAGACCATTCTCCCAGCACTCCAGATCTAAAGAAAATAGAAAGTGGTAATTTAAAAGAAGCCTGGGGAGGGATTTCGAGCATACAGTTTTCCTTACCCGCCCTCTGGACCAAAGCCCGTAAGAGAGGGCTCAGTCTCCGGGATATCTCCATGATTATGAGCACCAAGATTGCTTCCTTCATCGGTTTTGGAAACAGGAAAGGAGAAATCCGGAAAGGTTTTGATGCAGATCTGGTGGCCTGGGACCCTGAACAGCGTTTTAAAGTAGAAGAACACGATGTGCATTTTAAGCATAAAATATCACCTTATATCGGAGAGTATCTGGATGGAGTGGTAAAGAAGACTTATGTAGGAGGCAAGAAAGTGTTTGAAGAAGGGAAAATTATTGGAGGGCCTGAAGGCAAGATTCTGCTCAGACCAAAACATGTGGATGTAATGATTAACTGATATCATGGAAACCAAACAAAATGCAGTCCCGGAATTCACCAAGCTGATCGACCTCGCTTCGGAACGTATAGGGGGAAGGGCCCTTGCCTGCAGCGATGACTTTTTCGCTGAAAAAGAAAATCTTCTAAAGCCGGGGAGGGGAATCTTTATTGCTGATAAATACACCGATCGCGGCAAATGGATGGATGGCTGGGAGAGCAGGAGAAAAAGAACTCCCGGGCATGACTGGTGCATTATCAAACTCGGTGCTTCGGGCATTATCAAAGGACTGGATATTGATACGAATTTCTTTTTAGGCAATCACCCTCCTTTTGCATCGGTAGAAGCTTGCAATTATGAGGGAGATCCTAAAAAATTAATTCACGATCCTTCTATTGCCAAATGGAAAGAGATTCTTCCTAAATCAGCTCTGAACCCGGGCAGCCAGCATTTCTTTGAAATCAATAGCCCTGAAATCTATACGCACCTTAGGCTTCATATTTATCCCGATGGAGGAGTGGCTCGCCTTAAAGTCTATGGAGAGGTCTATAAAAACTGGGACGCGATCCATGAAAAGGAAGAAATCGATCTTGCTGCCGCAACCAACGGAGGAAAATCGGTTTTATGCAATGACATGTTCTTTAGTCATATGGATAATTTAATCTTTCCCGGCCGTGGAGTCAACATGGGCGATGGGTGGGAGACTAAAAGAAACCGAACACCGAACAACCGTGACTGGGTCATTGTTAAACTTGCTCATGCAGGTACCATCCAGAATATCCTGGTCGATACCTGTCATTTTAAGGGGAATTATCCGGATACCTGTTCCATTGAAGGTATTAATCTGGAAGGAAAAAAAGAGGTTGATCTGAATGCGCCGGATCTAAAATGGATCACTATTCTTCCCCGGATTAAACTGGAAGCTGATAAGGAACATTTTTTCGAGAAAGAAAAACCTTCGACAGAAGTGTTTACCCATGTGCGCTTAAATATCTTTCCCGATGGAGGAGTGAGTCGCCTGCGTTTATTCGGACATATTGTAAAAAAGAAATGACGATTCAGGAATTCAATCAGCTAAGCAGGGAGACCGCACAGCAGGAACTTTTCAAGTGCTGCGGTTCTACACGATGGGCTACAGCGTTGGCTGGGAAAAGACCGTTTGATAATAGAGAAGCACTCATACAAAGTTCAGATGAGATCTGGAAGCATTGCGAAAGGGCTGACGGTCTGGAAGCATTTACTCATCACCCTAAGATTGGGGATATAAAAAGTCTGGAGAAGAAATTTGCCTCTACGAAGGAATGGGCAGGGAAAGAGCAGAGTGGGGTGGAATCGGCTGATATTGCTGTCCTTGAAGCCCTCTCCGAAGGCAACAGGGCCTATGAAAAAAAGTACGGATACATATTCATTGTTTGTGCCAGTGGGAAAAGTGCAGCGGAAATGCTTGATCTTTTGCAGGCAAGGATGAGTAATGCTCCGGAAGATGAATTGAAAGTTGCAATGAGCGAGCAAAATAAAATAACTCGATTACGACTACTAAAATTGATTCCATGAGCCAGATTACTACCCACGTTTTAGATACTTCTATTGGAAAGCCGGGTATCGGCATTACGATCCTGCTGGAAAAGAAAGAAGACAATGGAAACTGGAACATCCTGGGTGAAGGAGTGACCAATACCGATGGAAGAGCGCCTCTGTTGCTGCCGGATGCTACACCCGGACCTGGGATTTACCGTCTGGTATTTTTCACCGGTGCATATTATAAAAAACTAGGGGTGAAAGGATTTTATCCTTCCGTAACCATTGAATTTGAGATCTCCGACCGTTCGCATTACCATGTACCGTTGTTGTTAAATCCTTATGGATACTCCACTTATCGGGGTAGCTAATTCGAATCATTACATTTTTTAAAAATAATTATAGGAACACCTGATGAAACAATCGATCCCAGCAAAAGAAAAAGAAGCAGTTCTGGCTTCCCTGAAAACAGCGAATACCGCATTTCAAAAAATCTATCCCGGTGATTCGCCGGAGCGACAACCCGTACATACGGTATATGGAGGTGCAAATCTGTTCAAATCCGATACCACGGTTAAGATGGGTGCTGTTGCGCTTCAAAACCTGAAAACATATGCTCCGAACTTTGTGGTCTTGGCTAAGGCACTCGGACTTCCCGGCCATGAACTCTTTCCGGAGCATGAAACCGCTATCAATGCACTGACGGCGGAAGTTAAAAATGCAAAGAGCGCAACTGATCATAAAGCCTGGCTTGCTTATGCGGTCTATAATAAAATCATCAAGAAGCTTGAAAAAGAAGCTCTGGAAGATTTTCGGATTGATTTTGAAGACGGATATGGAAACCGCCCCGATGCAGAAGAAGATGCTACTGCGGAGTTCGCAGCGAAAGAAGTGGCAAAGGGCATGAAGGAAGGAACGCTCTCTCCTTTTATCGGAATCCGGATCAAGCCTTTTACAGAAGAACTAAAAAACCGTTCGGTCCGTACCCTGGATATTTTTGTTTCCACCTTGTTGGAAGCAAGCGGGGGGAAGCTGCCGGATAATTTTGTGGTGACCCTTCCTAAGGTTCAGATTCCGGAGCAAGTCTCCGCATTGGTGAAGCTCTTTGAGGTCATTGAAAAGAATACGGGCCTTAAGCAAGGATCACTCAAGATGGAATTCATGGTGGAGACCACTCAAAGCATTATTGGCGCTGAAGGAAAGAACCCCTTGATGGATATCTTTCTGGCCGCCGAAGGCAGATGTACCGGCGCTCATTTCGGAACCTATGATTACACTGCCTCCTGCAATATCACCGCCCGTTATCAGAAAATGGATCACCCGGTTTGTGATTTCGCTCACCATATGATGAAGGTTGCCCTCGGTGGAACGGGTGTGTGGCTTTCGGATGGAGCTACGAATGTCATGCCGGTAGGACCTCACCGTGGGAAAGAGTTAACACCAGCTCAGCAGAGGGAGAATACGGAAGTGGTGCATAGAGCCTGGAAGATAGCCTATGATCATAATCGTCACTCCCTTTGGAAAGGATTGTACCAGGGATGGGATCTGCACCCGGCCCAACTTCCTATTCGTTATTCAGCAACCTATGCTTTCTTCCTCGAAAGCTATGCCGATGCAGCACTTCGTCTGCGTAACTTCATGGAGAAAGCCGGTCAGGCTACCCTCTCAGGTGACGTTTTTGACGATGCAGCCACCGGGCAGGGACTATTGAATTTCTTTTTGATTGCAATGAATTGCGGAGCCATCGGGGAAGAAGATCTGGTAGCAACCAGCCTCACCATGGAGGATATCAGGACCCGGTCTTTTGTGAAGATTCTGGATGCAAGAAGGAAGAAGTTAGTAGGGTAAAATATACTGTAGAATGATCAAAAAGAAATCAGGAAAAAAAACAGTCGAGGCGATAGACTTATTGATATCTTATCTATAGGTTTTGATTAATTAGGGTTGATTTTCCGTAATAATTTTCTTGAAAAATCTGCCTCGGCATCTAAAGAAGCAATCATTTCTCCCCCGGCATTAGAGAGCCGTGCCAGGTCCTGTTTTGGTAGAAGGCCTTGATCAGAAAAAATCAGTAAACTATCGAAGTCCGCCTTTGCTCTTAATAGGCGCTCTAATATGATTGTAGTTAATCTAGCCTTATCTCGATTCGGAATTCCAAAAAGAAAAAGAGGAGCATGCTTGCCTTCAATTCTATAGTCTATGGGATAGTCCCTAGCATTTTCCATGCCCTCATAATAATAATCTTTCTTAATTTTATTCTCACCAATAATTTTGAATAATTGCTCCTGTAAATCTTCGTAAAAAGTAGACTCTGCCCTTCCTCGATTAAGGAAAGTAAGATCGTTTATTTTTGTAAGGGCTTGTCCAAACCTAAAGATTGAGAATCCTAAATTATCTATTGGCGTTTCTATATAGAATTCTCCATTGTCCTCATCAACAAAAGTTTCAGCTTTAATTTGCTCAAATATTTTTCCTCTTGTACCTTCTCTAAATTTATCTATATCATTATCGTAACTTAAATGCATCATTGTATGTCCCATATCAGTAAGGCGAATAATGCCACCAGGCATTTCCTTTATGTAAATTTGATATGGATCTCCATCTGCGAAAAAGAAGGGGGTAGAAATGGAAAGGAGTTTGTCGTTTTTTGAGCGTATTTTTACTTCTGCGCACAATAAGGAGCAGAGATTTTTTTGAAGTTTATCAATATCTAAATTCATATTTCAAATAAATTTCTTTGACCTGAAGTATCGGGGAAAGTTGTGATGCCCGTAATTTGACAATCTTTCACTAAACAATTCAATGCCCCATCTACTGTGCTATATCTCTCTGTAGCCTCTGCAAATCCTTCTGCTTTTCGATTTGCTTTTAAATATTTTTCAGTTGCAATATGAATATGGCACGTTAACCCTAAACGAACTTTTTCAAGATGATTTGGGTGATCATGATTCGGCCCATTATATCTTTTTAGAGTTAGTGTTTCCCCATTTGGAGCAATCCAGCTAATGCCACATGAGAAGTCATCTTCCATGCCTTCTCTTAAATTCTGTCTTTTGTAAACTTCGAATTTGTGTTCTGTTCCGTCAGTGGCAGTAACTTTATAATTTACTTGTTCGTGGCCATCTTTGTTTTTACTTCTTGCTTGAGGATTGCTAAGGTGTTTAGGACAATTAAGGAGATCTGCTATTTTGTCGTCAGTCAAACTTTCAAAAGCCATAGTTTTTCCTTTTAACTATTACAAGTTTACAAAAAAAGTAACAGAGTGCCATGTAAGAGTTAAAAGATAAAAAAATTTGAATGTCGATTGAGTTAGTTATCTTATTTCATTCCGCAAATGCTCAATGCTCGTCAAAATCACTTCATTGGTAGCAGGTAACCGAAACTCAGGTTCGGTTTCATGATTTCCTACTGCAGAGACAGCGTCCTTAATTGCCAGCCAGGTTGCGAATGCCAACATCAGCGGAGGTTCAGCAACAGCCTTACTCTTTCGGATTGCATTTGGATTGGGGGCTGACTGGAGTAAAGCAGTCCTGAAATCAGCCGGGATATCCTGAACAGAAGGGATTTTATAAGTATCCGGACTATGATTCAGCAGATGCCCTTTATCGTTCCATTTCACTTCTTCAGTCGTACACCATCCAACCCCTTGTATATAGCCTCCTTCCACCTGACCAATGTCAAGCCCGGGATTGATAGAATCTCCTACGTCGTGGAGGATGTCGGTCCTCAGGTTTTTATGAAAGCCGGTTAATGTGTCCACCAGCACTTCACTGACACACATGCCGAATGCAAAATAGTTAAAGGGTTTTCCCCAACCGGTTGCTTTGTCCCATCCAATATCCGGGGTTCTGTAAAATCCAGCCGCACTCAGGCTTACTTGATTCAGATGCACGAGAGGCATGGCCTCTGCAAAGGCAATATTGCGATCCGGATGTTTGGTATCCGTAATCATATCGTTTGCAAATTGAATATCGTTCGCCAGACTTTTATCGTTGGGATGTTTTTTGGAAAATTCTTCTGCGATGACTCCGGCAATTCTGGTTTTGAGAATATCAATCGCATTCTTCACGGCCATCCCGTTCAGATCAGTTCCTGCAGAAGCCGCAGTGGCGGAGGTGTTCGGTACTTTAGAGGTATTCGTTGCATTTACCTTTAGAAATTGCGTGCTCACCCCGAGTTCAGCGGCTGCAATCTGGAGGATCTTTGTATTCAGTCCCTGGCCCATCTCCGTTCCTCCGTGGTTAACCAGCACGCTTCCATCTTTATAAATATTGACCAGTGCTCCGGCCTGGTTCAGGAAAGAGGTGGTGAATGAAATCCCGAATTTTACTGGGGTCAGAGCCAGACCTTTTTTATAGAATTCGTTTTTGGAGTTGAATTCATCTACCTGTTTTCTGCGTTTAAAATAATCAGAGGATTGGATAATCTGTTCATACATCAGCGGGAGACGATTCAGTTCTACCTCTTGTCCGTAATGAGTAATGTTATTTTCTCCCATCCCATAGAAATTGATCCGGCGCACTTCAGCGCTGTCTTTCTTCAGAAAGCGAGCGATCCGGTCCAATATCGTTTCCATTCCAGCCATCCCTTGAGGGCCACCGAATCCGCGGAAAGCTGTATTCGAAGGAAGATTTGTTTTGCAGGCTCTTCCGATCACCAGCATGTGGGGGATGTAGTAGCTGCTGTCGGCATGGAGCATGGCTCTTTCTAAAATAGCCATGCTGAGATCGGTTACACAGCCTCCATCAGCAAATTGCTCAAACTTTACTGCTGAAATTTTTCCTTCCTCATCGAATCCAGCCTCAAAACGAATCAGGTAAGGATGACGTTTTCCAGTCATGATCTGATCATCATCTCTGAACAGGCGAATCTTTACCGGACGCTTGGTGGCCTGACAGAGCAGTGCGGTCCAGGCTGCTATCCAGTTGGCCTGGGTCTCTTTTCCTCCGAAAGCTCCACCCATACGTCGGACTTCAACGACTATCTCATTTTTAGGAAGCCCCAGTACTTCGGCAATAATGGCCTGGGTTTCTGAAGGATGTTGAGTAGAGCTGTATGCGGTTATTTCATTTTCTTCTCCCGGAATACACAAACAACTCTGAGTTTCCAGATACCAATGTTCCTGAGCTCCTGTTTCTACTTCTCCTTTAAGTAGATGTTTAGCTTTCTTGAGCTCGGTCTCTGCATCTCCTCTTTTCATTTGTCGGGGAGGGGCGAGGAAGGAATCTTTTTCAATAGCTGTACGGATATCCAGAATCGAATCCAGGGCTTCGTATTCAATCTTGATCAGCTTCTCCGCTTCATAAGCAATTTCAGGTGTTTCAGCGGCAATGAGAACGATCGCCTGACCTACACAGATGACTTCTTTCTCGGCCAGACAAGGTTCATCATGAACCACAGGGCCCATCTGATTGGCTCCAGGGATGTCTGCGGCAAGCAGCACTGCATGGACTCCGGGAAGAGCTTTCGCTTTTGCAATATCGATGGAAAGTATTTTTGCATGAGCCATGGAACTATAAACGGCTCGCCCGAACAAAAGCCGTGAGTCGGTCTGCATATCGTCTATATAAACAGATTCTCCGCTTACATGTTTGATGGCACTATCGTGAGGAATGGATTTATTCATTTTATTTGGTCTCAGACCAGAATTTGAGTAACAGATTTTTAGCCGCCATGCTCCGGAATGCTGCGCCTGAGCGTGCATCGGAGATAGGTGTGAATTCTTTCCCGATCAGGTCCATGGCTTGTTCCACCATTTCACGGCTCCAGGTTTTTCCGGTCAGAAAATTTTCCGCGGTTTCAACCCGTTTGGTAACGGCGGCCATTCCTCCGTAAGCCATTCGGATTTCCTTCACCGTGCTGCCCTGAAGCTTCAGACTGAAGCAGGCGCTGACGGTTGAAATATCCAGATCTTTTCGTTTCGACACTTTGTAGAATTTCACGATTTTGTCGGGCTCGTGTTTCGGAATGTGAACGCCGGTGATCAGTTCATCGCTTCGAAGCTCTGTTTTCCGGTAACCCAGAACAAAACGGTTCATATTGATTTCTCTAACACCCTCTTCACTTTCAAGTATAACGGAAGCGTCATAAGCCATCAGGGTAGGAAGAGTATCACCAATGGGTGATGCAGAACCCAGGTTTCCTCCCAGAGTTGCCAATGATCGGATTTGTTTGGAACCAAATACCACCAGGGTTTCATAAAGAGCGGGGAGCGTTTGTTTGACAAGCGTCTTTACCGCTTCGAGGCTCAGTCCGGCACCCAGATAAATCGTATTAACATCACCCCCTGATTTTTTAAATTCCTGAACATGAGAAAGGTCAATAACATCACTCAGGTGTTCATGCTTCTTGGTTACCCTCAACGCAATGTCGGTAGCGCCACTGATGAGCACCGCTCCGGGTTTTTGTTTCCGGAGTTTAAGTGCTTCGGCCTTCGACAAGGGTTGATGATATTTCTGTGTTTTATTTTCTACGGATAGAGATTCAGTATTCTTCCTGATTTCAAGAAGCATGGAAATGATCTCCGCTTCTTCATTATTAAACTGATCCTTTCCCCCATGAACACAGGCTTTGGCAGCAGCTTCCAGAATGGGTTTGTATCCGGTGCAACGGCAGAGATTGCCGGTGAGTACATCTTCAATCCGCAAAGTAGAAGGTTTGTCTTCCGATTTGTAGAGGGAGAAAAGAGACATTACGATTCCGGGTGTACAATATCCACATTGACTTCCATTGCAGCTCACCATGGTTTCCTGAACCGGATGGAGGATGGATTGACCGTCCTTTACCTGTTTCAGATTTTCAATGGTAATCAGTTGCTTCCCGTGAATCATCGGCAGGAAAACGAGGCAGGAGTCCCAGGCTTGGTAACTCAGCTTATTATTTACGTCCAGCTCTGCAATGACAACGGTACAGGCCCCACAATCGCCTTCCGCGCATCCTTCTTTCACACCCCGGTGTTCATTGCCTGAACGCAGGTAATTTAAAACAGTGGTGGTAGGGGAAAAGTGTTCAGAGAACGTTATGTTTTGGATTTTTCCGTCCAGTACAAAAGAAAGGATTTGATGCATATATTAATCTTTTTGATTCCTTACATCAATGAGTTTAGCAAGAATGCTGATGGCTATTTCCTGAGGAGTGATGGCTGCGATATCTATTCCTATGGGCATATCAATTTTTTCCAGTTCATCTTCGCTGAGAATATTGGAGGAAAGCATATTCTTGCGGGCGACCAGCACTTTTCGTTCACTTCCAATCATTCCGATATACCCATGTTTCCGGGGTGCACAAAGGGCCAGGATCTCCCGGTCGTATGCATGGTTATGAGTGAGAATGACGACAAAAGTATGCTCATCAAATGCAAGCTGTTCAATGGCTGTGGTATGCTGACTCTGAAGAAGCGTGAAATCGGGGTCGCCGAGGTTTTCAAAAGCATCATATCGTTCGTCTATCAGGGTCACGTTGAAGTCGAGTGCGGAAGCAAATCCTGCAAGGGCTTTTCCGGTATGACCTGCCCCGAAGATGTATAATTTTTTCCGGTTCATAATAGGTTCTAAAAAGAGTTCTACGGTTCCTCCACAACACATGGCCAAATCGGCCACTAAATTATGTTTGACCAGGCGAGGTTCATTATGACTTAAGACATGAAGCGCTTGTTCCGTTACTAATTGTTCCAGGGCTCCACCACCAATGCTTCCTTTTGACTTTCCGTTTTCAAACACCAGCATCCTGGAGCCGGCTTTACGGGGAGCTGAGCCCTTGGTGGAAACAACCGTGCACAATACCGCTTTCCGGTTGGAGTTTTCTATATCCGCAATTTCCTGAAATAAGTTCTTCAAGGTCCTGTTCTTTTCTGATGCAGTTTCTGATCCAGTTCCTTGTCATACATATATAAAAACATCGTAGCCATCATATCCTGATCTGTTCCGGAGGTGTTGTTGGTGGTGCAGATCATTTCATATTTATGATCGGCGAAGATTGGGATGCCCTGGGAGCTGGAGTAATGTTCGATCTTCTCCAGTCCGATCTTCTCGATGCAGTTCTGCATATGCGCCGTAAACAGAACTTCGCCGGTAGTGAGATCTCTTAACGTAAGAGTTTCGGCGAAAGGGTGTACATGGGCTCCAATATAATGAACAGTAGTTGTAAAAGGCAGGTTCAACAAGGGTGTCACTTCCGACCGGAACGTATCCCTTCCGGTTTTGATGATCCAGTGCCCTGTATATTTCAGATCCCCTTTCTGCTGTAGCTCCGGCTTTGCCAGGGCAGGCAGGCATTCTCCATTAGCACAGATTCCGGCGGGGTTGCCTGAAACAGGAACGGTGATGTAAATGTTTTGTGTAAACAAAGGCTTAAGCGATGCAGCATCAACGTTCTGATAGAAGCCAATGCTGGTCATATGCCGGATGGAAAGATTTACCGGATTCTTATTCAAATTCAGGGCCTGGCATTGAACGGTCAGGAGCTGGTCGCTGAAAACAGGAAGCCCGAACCCATCCGGAAGTTCGAAGAGGCTTTGTCCTTCAGTTAATGTGATGAGACGGGTGTTGTAAAGATCGGTTCGTCCTGTAAAGCCCATTCTGCGGATGTATTCGGCAGCATTAAAATCGAGGTTGTTGTGGCACATAAAATCGAGCGGGCGGGAGTCTTTCCCTTGATGATCGAGTACTTCCACACTGTAGGATTTGATCCAAACCAGAGAATCACTGCCGGTATGAGTCAGTTTAAAAAGGTGCTGATCGAGGGGGCCTCGCATCGACTTATAAATACGGTCAATCTTGAATGCCGGAGAAAGGAGCTTAGCGGTAACTAAGTTGTAACCATGTCCCATTTCAGAATGGAGGAGCCAGCTGGTTTCATTGTGGAAGAGGCCGTTGTAACGGTAAACCAGACTCCGGCCTGTTTTTTTGACCCGTTTTTGAAATCCGGTATTAAGCATTAAAAGTCCAAAGAGCAGAACCAGGGCAAGGAGGGTATAGGCCGTTTTTTTGAGCATGGATTCAGAGGGTATTAGGGACACCAGGTTTTGCTTCTTCAAATATAAAGGTTTCCCCGATTGTTTCCGAATCACTAAGGCTTTCGCCGGACGGAATAAATGACCTCATCTTCATAGACCCCGTTTTTAAACAAAGTCTTCTCCAGCCTGGCTTCCAGTTTAAATCCTGCTTTTTCCAACACCTTTTGGGAGGCCAGATTGGATCCGTAAGGGCGGGCGAAGATGCGGTCTATCTCAAAATTCTTAAATCCATACTCTACCATTTGAGTGATAGCTTTCGGGATGATTCCATGCCCCCAGTATTCCTCTGCCAGCCAGTATCCCATCTCCGCATTTTTGCGGTGTACATCGGTCATCGGATGGAGGCCGATTCCCCCGGCAGCAGCATTATTGATATCAATGCAGAATATATTCACCGGTTTGCCTGCAAGGGCCATTTCCAGAAAAGATTTTCCATCCGCCTCGGTATAGGGGTGAGGGAACTTATCCGTCAGATTCTTGGCTATAAGTGGATTGTTCGCAATCCGGACCAGAGTTTGGAGGTCTTCCTGTTTCCAGGGGCGAAGGGTGAAGTGCATGGAGGGGTCTTTGATCAAAGGTAAGGAAATAAGTTGCTGTCAGGGTCAGCTCCGGAGGCACCACGTAGATTAAATAAGGATTCTTCTTCCAAAAAATCACCATTTATTCAGTCCGTATTTTTCAGTAAGTACGGATATATTACGTACATTTGTGTATAGAACCAGAATCAATGAAGATGAAAGCAATAGAAAAAACCCGTTTTGACGCCAGGCTGCCGGTTGAACAAAAAGAACTGTTTGAATATGCAGCAGCCATAGGCGGATTCAGATCCCTGACAGATTTTATCATCTACTCCGTTCAGCAGCAGGCGGCTTTGATTGTAGAAAAACACAATGCTATTTTGGGATCCAAGCAGGACCAGAAACTATTTTTCGAGTCGCTTATAAATCCTGCAAAACCTAATGCCAAACTTAAAAAGGCCGCTCAGAAATATAATAAAAGGAATGGCAAATAAATGAATCAGGAGACTGTTGTTTTAAATTCTCTTCACAAGAGGGAGAACTTTAACTGCGGGAAACCCCTTCTGGATAATTATTTGCACAAACAGGCGAAGCAAGACGTCAAAAGAAAACTTTCGAGTTGCTTTGTTCTGGCGGATGATTCAAAGCAGGTAAAGGGATATTATACCCTCTCAAGTGCTTCGATACAGCGTAAATTACTTCCGGAGGTATTAATAAAAAAACTTCCACCTTCTTACCAGGATCTGCCAGCAACATTACTGGGAAGACTTGCCATCGATTTATCTGTTAAAGGAAAAGGATTAGGGGAGCTCCTGCTAATGGATGCTTTAAATAGATGTTATGACTCTTCATTGCGAATTGGGTCAATGGCAGTTATTGTTGATCCGCTGGATGAGGATGCTGTCAATTTTTACAAGAACTATGGTTTTATTCTGCTACCTGACAGTGGGAAAATGTTCATAGCCATGGAAACTCTTTCTGGATTATTTCGAGTTTAATATGAAGNNGAATTGAAATAAGCGGAAACTTTCTCAATGGAATTGATCTGAAGCAGGACTTTCCGGTTGATTCGGAAGAACACCTTAGGATCCACCATCGTTTCCAGCTGATCCAACGTGAAATCAACCGGATAACGTTTGCCTCCGGCAACAGCCATGATTACAATTCCATCTTCGGCAATAAAATGGATCACCTCTTCCACCTTTACAGGGATAATATTATCCCCCATTTTCACCATAAACCGGGTCTTGTACTGTTTGTGGATACTGTTGTAAGCATTGGAAATGTTCTCAAATAGATGAGCATGCTGATCAGCGCTGAGTTTGCGGAATTTTAAAAGAGCATTTTTCAACTCCTCTCTCCCGATAGGCTTTAGAAGATAATCCACACTATTTACCTTGAAGGCTTTGATTGCATATTCATCGTAGGCGGTCGTAAAGATTACGGGGGTATTAACGGTGGTCTGAGCGAAGATCTCGAAGCTTAACCCATCGGCCAGATGGATATCTACAAACAATAGATCCGCTTTGGGACCTTCTTTTAAAGCCTGGATACTGGTTTTTACGGAGTCATAAATACCGGTGATATGGATTTCGGGATCTGTCTTTTTCAGAAGAAGTTCCAGATGCTCCGCGCTCAGCTTTTCGTCTTCAATGATGATGGCGTTCATCTGGATTTCAATAAGGGGATCCTGACCGTAAAAGTCTTATCACTTTGAACGATCTCTACAGGGATATCCGTGAAGAATTTATAGCGGGTCTGGATATTCTGCAAACCGGTATTCGACCCGGGTTCTTTATTGCTTCTGGGTTGAAGATTATTCTGTATAACCAGCATTTCTCCGATCACCATGATTGAAATCGTCAAGGGTTGAGCAGACGATACTTCATTGTGCTTGATGGCATTTTCCACCAGCAGCTGCAATGACATTGGCGGGATCAGGGCATTCATCCGGTCGGCTGGGATCTGAATATCAAAAACAATATTTTTATCGTACCGGATCTGGTTGAGATAAGTATACGAATTGATAAACTGAAACTCCGTTTCCAGGGTCACCAGTTCACTGGTGCGGTTATCGAGGAGGTAACGATATACTTTGGAAAGCTGGTTGATGAAGTCTACGGCCTTGTCCTGGTCTTTATAGACCAGAGAGGAGAGCACACTCAGGTTATTAAAGAGAAAATGAGGATTGATCTGGTCTTTGAGGCTCTGGAGCTGGGCTTGTGCGCTTTCGGCTTTGTACTTCTCCACTTCCACCAGAGAGCCTTTCCATTTCCTGAAAAACTGGGTGCTGATTTCCATTGCCAGCAAAACAAAGGTGACCAGCACTCCGATGACCACACTCACACTCATGAGCTCTCCTTTTTTATCTTCCGGGAGCACACAAACATACTTCGCGTGAAGACTCATCGGAATTACAATTCCCATCACACTATAAACAAGGCTGATGGGAAGGTGTACCAACAGTCGTTTTCCGGGTTTTTGGTCCCATGGAAACTTTTGGTTCAGCAAGTGATCTATTCTCAGGTTCCCTTCCCAGATCAGGATGGTAATGAAGATAGAAATTAAAAAGTCGAAGGTTCGGTTATAGTTCTTGACAGAGACAGGAAGGAGTGCATGCAGGAGGAAGGAGATGGCAATTCCTACCAGCACCATATAGATAAACCTCTTCCGGTTGTTAAGCATGGTCTAAAATTACTGTTTTATTTTAAAACTGGATTTTATATCCAAAGTTAGGGAAGAAGCCAATCTGATAGGCGGTATTGATCTGGTTCGAAACCGGATTATACCTCAGTGCAAATACATTCTTATGATTGGTTACATTCTGCAGGTCAAAGAAAATAACGTGACTGAGCCTTCGTTTCTTACTGTTGAATGTAAATCCGGCTTTCATATCGAGGCGGAAGAAATCGGGATTGCGCTGAGTGAAAGCATAAGCATCCCCCTGCAGTACTTCCTGTTTGATGGCTTGTGAGGCAGCTAAATTCACAGGAGTGTAATATCTTCCTCCGGCCTGAGTCAGCTTGGTATCGATGGTGATGGCGTTTCGTTTCTCTTTACCTATTTTAAATTCTTTCCCTAATAATACATTGTAAACATATTCACCGTTAAAAGCAGTATTGCGTTCTATTCCATCGCTGCCTTTGTATTTTGATTCATACAAGGAGCCTGTAAACATGGCATAATAACCTTTGCTGAAATATTTCTCGATGGTTAGTTCCGCTCCATAGTTGGTTCCTGTTCCGGAGTTGATCAGATAACCCTGATTGTTCGGATCGAAGCTGGCTCCCTGATTGAGCATGGAGAAGCTTCCGGGTGTTTGGGTAACGGGTACATCGAAAAGCATTTGGTAGTAGACTTCCGATTTGATATGCCAGTCTTTTGCAGGCATATAGTCATATCCCAAAACAAAATGGTGGCTCCGGGTAAAGCCCAGATTCCGGTTTGATTCATCATATGTACCACTTGCGTTCAACGTGCGGTAGAAATACACATCCGTCGGCTGCATCTGTCCGTTGAGGCCGTAACCTGCGCTGAGTATGTGTTTGTCGCTTATCTGGTACTTCAGTCCAAACCGTGGTTCGAGCGACTCTGAATTATTGAGTGTGAGGAACTGAGCATGCACCCCCAGGTTCATTACCAGGCGGTCGGTAAAATTATATTTAGCCTGGGCATAACCCTGGTATAAGAGGGTGTAGTCATTAAAATCCCAAATCTGGTTCCAGGAAGGAGTATATCGCCGGGTGCGGTAGAACAGGTTCAAGTCCATCACTTCTGCAATAGCACCCACCTTGACAAAGAGCCTGGAGCTGATCTTGGAATTGAATGAAGTATTCACAGAATAGTTGATACGGGTGGTCCTGTTTTCAAGAACCCTTACCGGTGAGTCGTCTGATTTGGTAATGGTATCCATATTATAAACAGAGGAGGCGTAGGTTGCACCGAGGACGGTGCTTACGTATGACTTTTCACCGATGCGGATAAAATGTTTCAGTCCGACGAGACCCAGATTGCTGGTGAAATAGCTGTCGGTCGTAGGATCGGCAAAGAGATCGGTAGAATCTACTTTGTTATGGAGGAAGGAGATGGTGCTGGTTCCGCCGAGCCCAAACAAGGTGAACTTTCCAAATTTGGTATAACCCCCGCTTACTTTGAAAGAAAGATCCTGATAAAAAGGGGTTGCGGTAGTTCCGATATTGATTCCCATGGACTGTGCCAGTCCGGTGAACGAATAACGGTAAGCAATTACATAAGAAGAACCTTTTTCCTTGTCAATAGGTCCTTCGGTCATGGCTTCAAGTCCGGTGAGCGCGCCAATCTGAATGGTATGTTCTCTTTTTTCAGAGTTCCCATCTCTAAAGCCCAGATCAAAAACTCCTGCATTCGCATTTCCGTATTCTGCCGGAAAAGCAGAGGTAAAGAAATCGGAGTTTCTAAGGATATTCGTGTTTAAAGCACTGACCGGTCCTCCGGTCGTTCCAACGGTAGAGAAATGGTTGGGGTTAGGAATGTCCAATCCTTCGATTCTCCAAAGCACCCCGGTAGGGGAGTTGCCGCGGATGACGATATCATTCCTGGAATCATCCGGAGAGCTGACCCCTGCAAAGTTGGCAGCCAGACGAGAAGGGTCCGATCGCCCTCCGGCGAAACGGTTCACTTCTTCAGTGCTGAAAGAGCGGGCGCTCACACTCGTCATTTCATTCATAGTTTCATGGTTTTTGGAGGAAGAAACAACCACTTCTTTCAGGGAGTTCACACTTTCTTCCAAAGCAATATCGAGAATCACTTCTTTCCCGGAAGTCACCGGCACATTTCCTAGAAATACTTCCATATAACCCAGAAAGGTGACTTTCACATCATACCGTCCCGGAGCTACATCCGTAATTTTGAATTTACCATCGGCATCGGTCACGGAACCTTTAATGGGGTTGGTTCCAGGGAGTGTGATAGTCACACCCGGCAACAGAGCCTGACTTTGTTTATCCGTTATGGTACCACGTATGGTTTGAGTCAGATTCTGGGCCGAAGCGTTAATAATGGCTGAAAAGATCAGCAAGAAGAGGAGGGGTAGTGTTTTGGACATGGGACTAATTTTTGTGTAAAACTAGTCCGGCGTCTGGGGGAAGGAAAGGGAAAAGCGATGAGTTGTTGAATTAGGGTGATGAGTTGTAGGATCCGCTATTGATTAATGTCTTGTTGGTTGAGGCAATCTTTTGTAAATTTGGTTAACTAAAATACACAAGCATGACAACAACAGCCCTTAAGAAACAAGTTGATGGTTATCTGCCCCTGTTATCGGCCAAACAACAGATCTTAATCCTTGAAATGATTAAGAGTTTTTTAAATGTCGATAAAGACGAAGAAAGGATTAGCAGAAAGCAATACAACAAAGAACTAAATGAGGCTGTCTCCCGAATAGAGAAGGGTAATTTCGTTACACACAAAGACGCGATGAAGGAATTGTCTAAATGGTAAAATCACTTTTTTACAGGATAATTTGGGACAGAAATGCTCTTGATAACATGAAGGAGATTCTGACTTATCTCGAGAAACAGAGTAATCAGGCACCTAAAATAGTTAAACGTGGCATTATTGAAAAAATTGATTTAATTAAATCAAATCCGCTCATTTCGGAGTCCGATAAACTCAAAGACCTTCCAAACAAAGACTTCAGAGCATTTGTTATTTATAGCTATAGAGTTACCTATCAAATCAAGGACGATATTAAGGAAATCAGGATCGTAAGGATCAGGCACACCAGTAGAGAACCTTTGGGTTATTAAATTCCTCCCAATGCAATCATTAAAACAAGTTTGCATTGAAGTTATCACGAACCTTCCTGATTCCTCATCTCTGGAGGAAATCATGTCCGAATTGAATCTAACTGCTCAGGTGCTGGAAGGACTCTCAGATGAAGAGAAAAATAAAACAATCACAACAGCTGATTTGCTGAAGCGCATTGAATCTCATGAAACAGGAATTAGTGCAAATATTCCCCAGAAAAAATCCTTGAAAACAATCCAGAGGAAAGTGAACCGGTAATGTACCATTGTGCCCAGAGAAGGTCAGAGCGAGAATGTGAATGAGAGCGAAGAACGACCGCCCTCACTCTCACGCTTCTGCCGAACTCATCTCTCAACCCGCCTCATGCAACGCCAGCAGCGGAATATGACTCATGAAAGCCACCTTTTCTGTCTTGCTGGAATGGAGTATTTTGTGAAGAAAGTTATGCCTTCGGGGAATCATGACAAGCATATCCACCTGATGCCGGTCGTCGAAGTCGAGAATTCCGGAGACAATATCCTCATTCGATGGGAAAACGAGAGAATGATCCACCTCTGTAAGTTCCTGCTCCAGATGACCCCGTGAATAGGCTTTTTGAACAGTGAACCGCTCCTGAGGGCGTTCTACATTGATCACATACAGGTTGGCATTGAATAATTTCAGAAATAATTTGAGCTCGTCCATCGTGCTTTTGCCTATTGCTTCGAGGTAGTCGTATGCGAACGCAATTTTCTTCAGTGGCTTAAAAGTGGCTTTTTGCGGGACAATAATAATGGGTCGCTTGGTCCGCTTGAGGACGGTAGTAGTGACGCTTCCGAAAAACGTCCTCCGGATCTTACTTTCTTCCGGAACTCCCATCACGAGGAGATCAGCCTTTCGGGTGTCGGCCTGAAACCGGATCTCTTCTACAGGGTTCCCTGCAGTGGAGAGGCAATCAATGGGAACAGTTTTATTCTCCGGACTGCCCTCCCTTAATTCCAGTTTCAGCCTGTCGAGCTGAAAATTGCTGCTTTCCTGTATTTCCGTTTCTGTAAAGAGGATCTTGGGATTATCCTCATTATAGATCGGGAGGTGATAGGCATGAAATAAAAGGATTTTAGCCTTCATCAGTTTGGCAAGCTCCATGGCATACAAGGCAGAGTTTCTGGAGCATTCTGAAAAGTCGATTGGAACAAGGATGGTTTTCATGGCTTTATTTCTTTAAAATGAATAGATCTGCTTCTTACATTTTTTAACGGACGAGTCGAAAGAAAACGAAAATCATTCGGTGAATTAGGCTGAAAAATCGGTGGATGGAAAATAAAGTTGGGTGAAAGGGTGGGATATATTAAAAAAGAGCGGAGAGCGGAGAAACAGAGCGAAGAGCCTGGTCTGAAATATTCGCCGTGTGCGTTGGCGAGTCTCCCGCCCTTCGGCGGGACGAACCTTAGAATGGATGGCTGGCAGGGTTGGTTGTGTGAGAATCCATTCTGAGGTTGGTACGGGTGGTGGTCTTTTTGCTCTCACACAAGCCCGCTCAAAGACCTCCCAGGTCTTTGCCGCTTTTTGACCACCCAAAAAGTAACAAAAGAAAATTCAATTGAACACAATGGGCATCAACGCACTACGGCATGAAAATGCCAAACCCTCACATTTGCTTTCAGGCAAATAGCAAAAAAATCAAAGATTATATAAGGAATACCGAAAAATGAATCTATATTTGTGACATGAAGTCAATGAACTCTTCTTATTTTATTATTGCAGTCATTATTTCCTCCCATTAGGGAAAGGATTATGCTGCATAGATGCCAGCCGCCTTTCCACTCAGGAAGGGCATTTTTTTTGAAATGAACTCCTGTTCAGACCGTGCGATTTTAAACAAACTCAATAAGCCATTACAGACTATGGAACTAAACCGTTACAGTAAGACCCTCACACAGGACGAAAGCCAGCCCGCTTCCCAGGCTATGCTTTATGGAACAGGACTCCGTGAAGCGGATATGAAAAAGGCGCAGGTGGGTATTGCCTCTACCTGGTATGATGGCAATACCTGCAATATGCACCTGAATGATTTGAGCCTTTGGGTCAAGGAAGGGGTGCAACGGGAAAAACTCCTGGGGATGCGCTTCAATACGATTGGGATCAGCGATGGAATCACCAATGGCACCGAAGGGATGCGCTATTCATTGGTGTCCCGGGAGCTTATTGCTGATTCTATCGAATCGGTGACGGCGGCACATTATTATGATGCATTGATAACCATTGCCGGCTGTGATAAAAATATGCCCGGAGCAGCCATGGCCATGATCCGGGTGAACAGACCCAGCCTGATGGTTTACGGAGGTACGATTGCTTCCGGTCATTATAAAGGGAAAAAGCTCAATATCGTTTCCGCTTTTGAAGCCCTCGGGGAGAAATATGCGGGAAAGCTGAGTGAAGAGGATTACAAAGGAATTATTCAGAATGCTTGTCCGGGTGCAGGAGCCTGCGGGGGGATGTATACTGCTAATACCATGTCTTCCGCTATGGAAGCACTTGGACTGAGCCTTCCCTACAGCTCTTCTAACCCTGCTTTGAGTAAAGAGAAAAAGAAGGAATGTATGGAAGCCGGGAGATACATCCGAATCTTACTGGAGAAAGACCTGAAACCTTCGGATATCCTCTCAGTCAAAGCATTCGAAAATGCATTTACATTGGTCGTTGCGCTTGGAGGATCCACCAATGCGGTGCTTCATCTGTTGGCGATGGCCGCCACAGCAGGAATCTCTTTTGGTCTGGAAGAGGTGACCCGGATCAATAACAAGACTCCAATGCTGGCTGATCTGAAGCCCAGTGGTCAATTTCTGATGGAAGATCTTTTCCATGCAGGCGGAGTCCCTGCGGTTATGAAATACCTGTTGGAAAAAGGAATGCTGCATGGCGATTGCCTGACCGTTACCGGAAAAACGATTCGGGAGAACCTGGAAGCAGTAGAAGGGCTTCCTGAAAATCAAACCGTGATCCTTCCGGTGGAGAAAGCAATTAAAAAAACCGGACATCTATGCATCCTCTACGGAAACCTGGCTCCGGAAGGGGCGGTGGCTAAAATCACCGGTAAAGAAGGAGAATATTTTACCGGACCGGCCAAAGTTTTTGAAAGTGAATTCGATTGCATCGCAGGAATACGCAAGGGAGAAGTGAAACCCGGACAGGTGATCGTCATCCGTAACGAAGGGCCCAAAGGAGGACCCGGAATGCCGGAGATGCTCAAGCCCACTTCAGCACTGGTTGGTGCGGGTCTCGGAAGCTCCGTAGCATTGATCACCGATGGCCGGTTTTCGGGTGGGACACATGGATTTGTAGTGGGACATGTTTGTCCGGAAGCATTTGATGGCGGCCCTATAGCGCTTGTTCAGGATGGGGATATGATTACACTGGATGCCGTGAAACAAATCATTCAACTGAATATTCCCTCTGATGAACTGGCAGCCAGAAAGAGCCGGTGGAAACAGCCTGCTTACCCCGTGAAATTTGGAGTGCTGTATAAATATGCCAAACAGGTGAGCTCTGCCAGTTTCGGTTGCCTCACTGATTTATAACAATAGAATGAACCCAATGCCATGATCACTGTAAAAGGAATAAGCGAGGCTGCTTTACGCTTAAAAGGAGTGGCAAACCCTACGCCACTGCAATATAATGCCCAGCTGAGTGAAGAGTTTTCGTGTAACGTCTACCTCAAACGGGAAGACCTGCAGATTGTGCGATCGTATAAGCTAAGAGGGGCCTATAATAAGATTGCGTCCTTAACCGAAGAAGCAAGAAGCAAGGGATTGGTCTGCGCCAGCGCCGGCAATCATGCACAAGGAGTAGCCTATTCCTGCCATAAGCTGGGCATCAAAGGAATTATCTATATGCCCGCCACCACGCCTTCGCAAAAGGTAATCCAGGTAGAGTCCTTTGGAAAAGGAAGCGTAACCATTCAGCTCACCGGTGATACGTATGACGATGCATACAATGCTGCCATGATCTATAGTAATGCTCACGGAGCAACATTTGTACATCCTTTTGATGATGACAAGGTCATTGAAGGGCAGGGGACAGTCGGGCAGGAGATCCTCGAGGATGCAGATTTTGAAATCGATTATCTATTGCTTCCGGTAGGAGGCGGTGGACTGGCCGCCGGGATCTCTGTTTATTTCCGGGAGCTGAGTCCGGATACAAAACTGATAGGCGTAGAGCCCGCAGGGGCCGCCTCCATGCAGGCTGCGTTTGATAAAGGATGTGTCGTGGAACTTGAACACGTCGATAAGTTTGTAGATGGAGCCGCCGTGAAACGGGTAGGGGAGCGGACTTTCAAAATCTGTAAAGAATTCCTCACCCGGATGATTGCGGTACCAGAAGGAAAAGTATGTACCACCATCCTCAACCTCTATAACCGCCAGGCCATAGTGGTAGAGCCTGCAGGAGCATTGAGCATCGCTGCTTTGCAGGAGATGAAAGAAACGGTCAAAGGAAAGAATGTGGTTTGTATAGTCAGTGGTGGGAATAATGATTTCACACGGATGGAAGAGATCCGGGAGCGTTCCTTGCTGTATGAAGGATTAAAACATTATTTCATCGTCAGGTTTCCTCAGCGGGCCGGGGCTCTGAAGGAATTCCTGACCGAGATCCTCGGTCCACAAGATGATATCGTCCATTTTGAATACATCAAAAAGAATAACCGTGAAAAAGGCCCTGCCTTAATAGGCATAGAACTCAAAGACCCCGGCGACCTGAACCTCCTTCAACTTCGCCTGAAGAAGCTGCAGTTTAATCATGAATACCTTAATCAGCAGGATGATTTGTTGCAGTTTTTGTTGTGAGGGGGAACCACCCCGTTCCGGGACACTGAGCGAAGTCGAAGTGTCCTCTACCATAACTTTAATAGAAACAATAGCCCCGGTCCCCGAGCGGAGTCGAGGGGCGTCCAGATAGGGTGAATGTGCCGCGCCATCGTGATTTAGCTATACTTAATTTTACCACTAAGGCACTAAGAACACTAAGGTTCACTAAGATTTTTGTGTGTAGGACTTAGTGTTTCTTAGTGCCCTTAGTGCCTTAGTGGTTAATTTGTTTCCACCAAAATTAATTCATTAACAATAAAGTATCATATAAAATATATTTTATTTGATCATTGCTTTAAAGAATATAATATATAGATTTGCCTCGAAAACGAATCAATATGAAGCAAATTACGCTCATCCTCTTCGCCGGCTTCCTCTTTCATACCGGCCTCTCTGCCCAAACAAGGACACTCTCCGGCACCGTCACCGATGCCCGAACCAAAGAACCACTGATCGGGGTGGTCGTGGGTGTTAAGCATACCCGCATGGGTACTTTTACCGGTGCGGACGGAACCTATATGCTCTTGAATGTTCCGGATACGGCTAAAACACTGGTCTTTCAAATGGTAGGCTACAAAACCACCGAACTGCCGGTTGGTGATCATTTGAGTGTGGCTTTGCAGACTGTCGCCACAGAGCTGGAGGAAACGGTGATCACCGCCAACGCCATCAAACGGGAGAAACGCAGTCTCGGTTATTCCACACAACAGGTGAAAGGGGAGGACCTCACCAGTGGTGAAACCAGTAATATGCTCGGTGCTCTCGAAGGGAAGGTTTCAGGAGCGAATGTCACCTCTTCTTCCGGCTCTCCGGGGAGTTCTAACCGCATTGTGCTTCGGGGCGGTACTTCCCTCACCGGACAAAACCAGGCCTTGATTGTAATCGACGGGGTGCCGGTGGATAACTCCAATTTCCGATCTAATAATAATGATGACCTCAATAACCAGGTCGATTACGGAAACCGGGGGAATGACGTGAACCCGGAGGATATAGAATCCATCTCTGTCCTCAAAGGGCCTGCTGCCGCTGCGCTCTATGGGTCGCGTGCCTCCAACGGGGCTATTATCATTACCACCAAGCATGGAAGCAAGAGCGATAATAAAAACACCAAACTTTCGGTCTCCTACAGTTCCAGCTTTGCTCTTTCTTCCGTGTTGAAGCTTCCGAATTTTCAGAATGAATATGGAGAAGGAGATGTGTACCCCGGCCGTGATCCGGTGGACAGGCGGGAGAACTTCAGCTGGGGTCTACCATTTGATGGGAATATAAGGCCCTGGGGACAAATGATCAACGGACAGGAACGCGTTAAACCCTATAGCGCTCTTCCCAATAATGTGAGCGACTTCTTTAACATTGGCCAGACGGCAACCAATACCCTTTCTTTCTCCGGAGGAAATGATAAAACAACATTCTATCTCTCCCTCAATGCGCTCAACAATAACGGTATCATCCCCGGTACTACGTACGACAAGTATAACATTAGACTAAACGCCAGTTCGGATCTGGGGAATTACATCACTGCAACCGTCTCGGCTAATTATACCAATATAAGCAGCTCTCTGGCCAATGGGGGACAGGTAGGTTCTGTGGTTGATAATATTTTTCAGACTCCGAGAGATATTCCCATCACCGAAGGGAAAGACCTGAACAATCCTTTCAATATCTATAACGATGCCACCGGTACGTATGGGTTTTATGCAGCTTATACTACCAACCCTTATTTTATCCTCGACAGTTATAAAAATTATGATAATGTAGACCGGATGCAAGGGAATTTCTCACTGGCCTATGATCGTTATCCCTGGCTCAGCATTGTGGAACGGGTAGGAGGGGATGTGTATTCGGACCGGAGAACAGAAGAATGGAAAAAATACAATTATGTGGCCATCGATCCTTATTGGGCAGGAGATAATAAAACTTACCAGGGGAAATACTCTCAGGATATCTACAACCTCGATGAAATCACGCATGATCTTATGGTCACTTTCAAAAAAGAAATAGCCCCTAATTGGAAAGGCTCTTTGCTTCTTGGAAATAATATTCACCAGGTGAAACTTCTCAACACCTATGCCCAGACCAATGCTCAAGGAGGATTAGCCATTGCCGATTATTATAATCTGACTAATTCCAACGGTCAACCCATCAACACGAATGCCTTGAATGAGCGCAGGCTGATCGGGGCTTATGCGGAAGCGAATGTGAGCTGGAAGAATATGGTGTTCTTTGGGGCGAGTGGGAGGAACGACTGGTCGTCTACCCTGCCGGTTAATAACCGTTCCTTCTTCTATCCGAGCTTCAATGCATCCTGGGTGTTTTCTGAACTCTTTAAGGAGAAACTTCACGATAAGAAATTCACCTACGCGAAAATCCGGGCCAGCTGGGCCAGTGTTGGAAATGATGCAGAGCCTTATCTGACCAGCTCTATTTTTAACCTGGCCTCCACATCCGGAAATTTCGGGACGACACAGTTTCCATTCGGAAGTGTGGTAGGATATCAGCAAGGGTACAGAGTAGGAAACCCCGATATAAAACCGGAGATCACCACTGCCGCTGAAGTAGGCACGGAGCTTGGCTTTCTGAGCAACCGCCTGGGATTTGATTTCTCCCTCTATCAGAACACCTCCAAAAACCAAATCATCAATGTGCCTATCTCCAATGCCACTGGATTTAATACCAAGACCCTGAATGCCGGGGAGATTCAGAACAAGGGTGTAGAACTGCTGATCCGGGCTACCCCGATCCTGAAGAAGAAGTTTAAATGGGAAATCTATGGAACCTATACCAAGAACCAGAACACCGTGGTCTCTATTGAACCAGGTGTGGATCAGATTGTGTTGGGAGGATTGTCGAGCATGTCGGTTGTGGCTGCTGTAGGAAAACCCTATGGAACCTTTTATGGGGTGGACCTCCTGAAAGATCCCAATGGACATGTAGTGATCGACCCTTCCACCGGGCTTCCACTCACCACCCCTAATTCTGTATACCTGGGCAGCTATCAACCCGATTATATGGCTTCCCTCGGAACCAAAGTCACCTATGCCGGTTTCACGCTGAATGTTTTGTTCAATACCAAAGTAGGAGGGTATTTCTATTCCAGGACCAAAGCCCTCATGGATTTCACCGGCACAGCCAATGAAACAACCACAGGCGGCAGGGGAGACCGGGTATGGCCCAATTCTGTTTATCAGGATGCACATGGAAACTACATCACCAATACCAACATCACTTACAATGTGGAAGATTATTACACCAATAAAATTCCAGACGGGCAACAATTGATCTCAGCAACCTATGTGAAACTTCAGGAGATCGCGCTCTCTTATGCCCTTCCTGTTAAATACCTGGATAAAACTTTTTTCGGCACCGCTTCTCTCGGCATTTATGGAAACAATCTTTTTATCTGGACCCCGGCTTCAAACCAGTATAACGATCCTGAAATGAATTCCAGCGGAGCTTCCAATGTGCAAGGCTTTCAGTTTGGGGCACAGCCTTCGCAAAGAAACTATGGTATGCGACTAAAAGTTACTTTCTAACAGAACACTTAAAATTCCTTCGAGATGAAATCTGCTAAATACTTTATTGGTTGTTTCTTACTGGTTATTCTAGTTCTAGGCCTGAACACCGGGTGCCGTAAAAGTTTTCTCAACATCAATGATAATCCCAATGCCCCTTCTACCGTAGATGTGAGTGTAGCCCTTCCGGCTGCAGAAGCCGCGATAGCCCATGCGATGGGAAATGATATGCAGATCATGGGTTGCATCTGGTCTCAGTACTGGACCCAGAGCCCTGCTGCTTCTCAGTATAAAGTTCTGGAACAGTACAGTCCTCCTTCCACCAATTTCGATAATGTTTGGAGGAATTTTTATGTGGATGGTCTGCAGAACCTGAGCTTTATCATCACCAAAGCTACCGCTCAGAATAAAAAGCAATATGTGGCCTGCGCTAAAATCATGGAAGCTTATGCGTATCAGATGCTGACCGATAATTTTGGCGATATCCCTTTTACCAATGCCCTTCAGGTGGATCAAACGCTTACTCCAACTTACGATCATCAGCAAGTGGTCTATAACGGAATCCTGAAGCTGCTGAATGACGCCATCGCACTCATCGATCCGAAAGACCCTACCGCTCCCAGTGGTGATGATCTGCTGCTTGGAGGAGATATGAGTAAATGGGGAAGGTTTGCAAATACTATGAAGCTAAGGGTTTATCTCCGCCTCACAGGCATTGATCCGGCCACATCCGAGGCGGGAGTGAGGTCGCTGGCGGGATTAAGTTTTCTGGGAAGCGGAGAGAATGTGCAGATTAACTATACCAGTGCCGGAGGAAATACAAACCCGCTTTATTCCTCCACCGTAGCCCTGGGTGGCACTCCCAACCTGTTAGCCAGCAATACCGCCATGGGTTATCTGCTCTCCAATAACGACAGTCGCGTTACCGTTTTTTATTCCGCTGCATTAACAGGAGGATACAACGGCCTGAACCAGGGAAATTATAACAGCACCGTCAACGCCTCTTCGGTTTCGTATCCCAGTCCACAGGTAGGTGCCAACTCCGGCGACCCCAATTCAGCCACCGCACCGGTGAAGCTGATGACGGATAATGAAAGTTATTTTCTGCAGGCGGAAGCTGCCACAAGAGGCTGGCTGAATGCCGGGCAGCAACAGACTCTTTATAATTCAGGAGTCAGAGCCAGCTATGCCGATTTCGGACTCGCTGATACTTCTGCGCTTTCTTATCTTGCACAGCCCGCTATTGCATTCCCCACCGCCGGAAGCTTGCAGAATCAGATCCAGGCGATCATCACGCAGAAATGGATCTCCATGTGCGGCACTCAGGGGGATGAAGCGTGGATCGAGTGGAGGAGAACCACCTATCCCAATTTCTTTGTACCCTCCGCCGTTTCCAATATCGGTGCCGGACGCTTTCCGCGAATTATGCTTTATCCAAGTACAGAAGTAACCCGAAACCCGAATATGCCCGGACAGCATTTTATTTATGATAAGGTCTGGTGGGATATCAACTAAAAAAAATCAGTAAATCGTCAGCAAATGAAAAAAGCGCTCATCATCGCAGGCTTCCTGGCATTAAGCCTTTATGCCTGCAAGAGAGAAGATAATGTATCCAAAGTAGTCATGATCTCTTATCCCACCATCACCCTCAATGGCAATGCGGTGATCAGTGTTGGTGTAGGAACAGGATCCTATACCGATCCAGGAGCGGTGGGATATGATGACGTGTCGCATCGAACCGTCAATCTCAAACCAGTGTCCAATAATGTAGATCTTACCACACCCGGTTTTTATGCCGTTCAATACTCCATGACCAATGCGAATGGATTCGTAACAAGAGTATCCAGACTCATTCTGGTCACACCGGTAAGTCCTTTGATTGATTGGAGCGGAACGTATAAACGCGTTTCTAACGGACAACATGTATCCATCACCAAACAAGGAACAGGTTTATACCTCACGAACAACATCGGAGGAGTAGCTGCCAATCCGTCATTTATTTTTCCAATTTATATCGGTCAGATCTCAGATTCGGTCATCCAGGTTCCGCCACAGAACGATCCGGTAGGTGGAGGAACCCTTTTTTGCACGAATGGAACCTTTAGTCTCACTCCGGCAGACACCACCTTCTCTTATGTCATCATCGGACCTTCCTTTGGAACTTCCGTCAGAGTCTTCACTCATCATCCCTGATTTACGCTGTTTCATCCAATACTAAATGCCCTTCTTGTTGCATTTGGAGAATGAACTATTTGGTTTCAAGGAGTTTAGGAAAATGTAATAGAAGTTACTCCCTGTAGACTCAAACACACTCTCTCTTTAGTAATTCTACTTCCCGATGTTGTAAAAGTGACTTCAAACTTAGATTGGTGTACTCCTACAATAGTAGGAGTTACTCCGAGTGTAGTAGGAGTAACTATTACAAGAGTAAAAGTTACTCCTACTCTTGTAGGAGTACACCTAATCAAGTTCTAAGTCACTCCGATTAAAATCGGAGTAAAAATATGCCTTTTTGTCACTTCGCTGGGCGAAGCCCTAAAGGATAAACGTCCTCGCTTCGTCTGACTATTTTGCGAGCCCGAGCGGAGTCGAGGGGCGTCCATATAGTGAGAATACGCCGCGCCCTCAGAATTTAGCTATACTTAATTTACCACTAAGGCACTAAGATTTCTAGGTTCACTAAGATTTTTATAAGTTGGACTTAGTGGTTCTTAATGTCCTCTCGCCTGCGCCCCAGAAGGAAGGCGAGCGCGCGGCTTCGGCGAGCACGGCAGTGCCTTAGTGGTTATTTTTTGGTCACTCCATATCGCTTAGGTTTTGTATTTTTGATCACCCCCATGAGATCCATCGTACTCACATTCGGACTGATTATTCTGAGCTGCCTCATTCTTTTTGAAGTAGCCAAATTTTCGCTGATTAAACATACATTGCCAATCGAACTGATGGTGGGTATTTTTGCAGCACTTTTTCTGGTCATCGGAATCCTGATTGCCGGAAAAAGAGGACCTGCTCCCGCCAGAGAACCAGACAAAGAACCCGCTTCCCCTTCCCCTGTCTTCGGAATTGATCAGCAGAAAATAGATGCTTTGGGAATAAGCCGGAGGGAGTATGAGGTTTTGCAGGAAATAGCCCTTGGATTATCCAATCAGGAAATAGCCGCAAAGCTTTTTGTCACCGAAAGCACCATCAAAACCCATATCTCCAGTTTGTTGGTAAAACTCGATGCCAAACGCAGAACCGATGCTGTACGGATTGCTAAAGAGTTGAAAATCATTAATTAATACGAAAGTATGAGCGCTTTTCATACTTTCGTATGAAGAAGGATGACCCCTGCTAAGGCTATTTTTGCAGCCTAAAAACTAAAAAAAACAAGCCATGAAAAAATCAGTTCTTCGTTACAGCATCTACTCCGGTATCACCCTTCTTCTGGGAGGNNCTCTCCATGATTTTTGTGTTCCTCGGGGTGAAGCAATACCGGGATAAAGAAAACGGAGGAGAGATCACCTATATGAAAGCCTTGAAAGTAGGGTTCCTGATTACAATTATACCCTCCGTAGCTTTCGGTCTCTTTGACCTGATCTATGTCAAATTCCTGGACCCTGGTTTTATGGAGAAATACTATTCTTCCGCCATGGAACAGATGAAAGCCTCGCTTTCCTCCGCTGAGTTTCAGGCTAAATCACAACAAATGGCCGAAGAAATGAAAATGTTCTCCAACCCCCTTGCTCAGTTTCTGATCATGGCCATTACGGTACTCGCTATCGGAACTGTTATTGCCGCTATTTCGGCACTGATCCTCCAACGCAAACCAAAATTTAAAACCGCCTGAGCATTATGAAAACAATCCCCGCTTATATCAAAGAACAGGAAGCATCCCGGCGTGAGGTTCTGCAGGCCATTCATGAGATCATCGTGAAGGCCGACAAAAAGGTCATACCCGTAGTAGCCGGAATGATGGGCAAAGAAATGATTATGTACAACTGCGGAGGCACCATGAAGTATGCGCTTTCCAGTGTCAAGTCGCATATGTCGTTGCACCTTATGCCTATTTATGGGTCATCCCCACTGCATTCAAAGTATGAGAAGCTGTTGCCTCAGGCTAAATTTCAGAAAGGGTGTATTAACTTCAAAGAAGCTGAGGAGATGCCTTTACCGGTGGTAAAGGCTCTGCTTGGGGATTGTGCTAAGGTTGATTTGTTGGGGATGCTGGAGGAGATGAGGGGGAAGAAGAAATAAGGGTACTCGATGGGTCGGCATATGCGCTGGCTTCGACTTCGCTCAGCCACCAGGGCGTTACATCTTAAAATTAACGCTAGTGGTTTCGACTCCTTGTACAGAGCGAAGTCGAAGTGCGCTCAACCACCCGGGCACTGAGCGGAGTCGAAGTGCCCTCATTCATTACACGAATAGAAACAATTGCACCGGTCCCCGAGCGGAGTCGAGGGGCACTTCCAGATGGCGCAGCATCTCCGAGCCATCGGATACAAAAAACGATTGCGGTTTAGTTTGGATTTAATAGCTTATATGATGAAAAAAACGCATCTCGTTTATGATTTTGCTGATAAATGGCCTCAATTTCAATTTATTCTCTCACCACTTTTGTTCGTCCTTGTTGGGATTGCAGCTATTCTATTCAGCAAAAAAGCATATTTAAGATATTTTGGGATATTTTATACTGTCATTGCAAGTCTGATTTCCATTTTTGTTGTCCCGTTAATGCTTTACGATTACTTTCATACAAGAGCTGTTTACAAAAACAACCAGTATACAACGATTGAAGGGAAAGTTGAAAATTACCATCCAATGTCAGAGAGTGGTGGGTCTGATACGGAAAAATTTGATGTCTCTGGCACTCATTTCGAATTTTCAGATTTCAAGGTAATCAATGGTTATAATAACGCAGCCTCTACTATGGTGACAGATATTCACCTGGAATGGAAAACAACATTATTCATCATCTTCCATCTCAATACTTTGATCATTCTTATAATATTCCCGATTCAAAATAAATGGGTCTGTCTTCTCAGAATAGCCAGAGAAGTAATGAGCAATGAACTTAGCAGGTTTGTGCATGGTGTGTTTTGAAGTGGGTCTACCACTCCAAAACTGAACCGTGTCTGGGTTGAGATAATATGTTTCGGTTTTTATCTGGTGGCCTTCCCGATCATAGTATTTCCATTCCCCTTCACATTCAGAATTAGGACTTTCAATAAGTTGTTGCAAGCTCTTTTCCTTAAACTGTCCTTCCGTGGCTAATTGTCCATTGTCATGCCAAACTAAATATTTTCCGATTTGGACTCTCCATCCGATAAGGCCGAACTCTTCACTCCGGGCTCCATTTGGGTAATAGCCAATATGTTCATGCCTGATTGCATAATACATCGAATCCGAAGACTTCAATTGTCCATTTTTCCACCAGCTATTTCTTTGAAGTTCAAATTCCATTGTGTTCACTTTTGCCAGCTTGCCCTTAGCATTTGCGACATCTCGTTCTTTTAGGCTTCCGCTTCGATAATATTGATCATGATAAAGAATACTGTCATTAATCATATAAGCATGAACAAACATATTTCCATTTGGTAACCAATCGGTCCGGATATAGTAGATTGGATTGTTAAAACTAGTGTCAACCACTTTTTGCTTTCCATCTCTATACCACCCCATTTCTATTAATGTATCATTCAGCCAGGGCCTCTTCTTTGAATATATAACTTTGGAGAGATGATCATAATATATGATTGTCCAGCCGCTTTTGTTCGCCTCTGGAGCAAAATACAATGTATCAAGGTGGAAATGGGCCATATAAGAAATGGCTTTCTTTGTGTGAAGAGATTCTGAGTTAAAGTAAAGTGTATCAGTTACAATATATGATGTATCACTATGAAGCTGTTTTTTGTAAGGCAAATATTCCGGAAGGGTTTTTTTAATACAAAGAGAATCGGAGATATAGTAAATTTTATC
>PLYR01000055.1 GCA_003153435.1 Bacteroidota bacterium | reverse complement strand
GCTCTGGCTTCAGGCTTGAGCACAGCAGAGCCCGAGCTGAACAGAATAGAACTGTTCAGATTGATCTGCATCCCTGTTCCAATAGCAGCCACCGCATCGATATCAGCACCGGGAGATTCACCCTGGCACTGGGTTTTGAGATCGGTCAATTTTACGTAATTGAATTTTTCTCCTGTTTTAACAGAATCCCCAATATCCACCGCTGCGGTACCCCCGCTTATCTTCCCTACCTCTATCCACTTCTTTCCATCTTTTGAAATAGAGAGCAACGTGGGTTCGATGAGCGAACCTACCTCAAACACGAAAAGGTCGGGCCCGTCTATATTGATGAGGGCATTGTCTGTAAATTTAAGAATCAGTGTTCCTCCGCAGCCCAGGCTGACAAAACCGCTGTCTCCATTCTGGTTCGGTGGACCCAATGCATTTTTGGGATTCAGATAGATCAGCAAGGGTTCAGCGGAGCCTTTCCCTACCTCAAAGGAAACGACCTCATCGGCAAAGGAAATGTCACCCAACGGAAGTACGACCTTCCCTCCTCTTCCATTGCTGTATTCTTTAGGTACAGGGGCTTGAGCATATGACTCCATACCAAAAGCAGTCAAGAGAAAGAGAAAGAAAGCATGAAGGGAGAAAGGAGGATTTCGGAATGCCATACGAATATGCTGGTCTTAATTTATAAGAAGGGCAAATTTATCAGAATATGCACAAATAAGTGAATATTTTACAGAATCAAATACTATTCCATAAATCGAGGCACAAGACATTTTTCCTTATTATTGTCAATGAACAAACCCGTTTTATGAAGCTTAAATTCACCCTTTTATTTTTCTTGTTAGTGGGATTTAGCCCCTGGTTATCAGCCCAGTCTCACCCCTATATCGAAGTCCAGCAAGTCTCGAATGAGCAGGAAGCGGAGCTGAACCTCAATAAAAAAACATTCGCACCCTGGGCTTTGACTATGCAAACCCTCTTAGATACGATTTTCAGCGCAGAGCAAACCAAAAACGATTTCATAGTGTTAGTGACCCTGCATCCGGACACAGATCATCCTTCTGTTTCTTTGTTTTCCCGTCCAGGCTTGCCTTCAGATGATCAGTCCAAACTACTTAACCTGCTAAAAGCCGGGCCCAAGGTGATGACCCGCTTTGTAGATTATTCACAGATCTATCTGATCAGAACAAAAGCGAGAAGTGTAACGAACCTCTCCTTCACTCCCGAATACAAAGACCCGTATCAGCTGAAACAGGAAGCATTCAAAAGAGCGGGGCTCCATGAAAAAGTAATCTTATTGAAGAGCTGGGCAGAAAATCATGCCCTGCCCGTATTGGCAGAAGCAGAAACGACTGTGGATGAAAAATTCTCCGGGGTACAATATGTCAGTAAGGTGCTGCATTCAATGGCCCCCATCGGTCCTGCACAAGACCTGAAAAAATTAACCGATAGCTCCGGCAACTATTGGAGAGGAGTCATGGAGATGAGCCCGGGGAATGAAATCATTCCACTCTCTAAAGTAGTGATGTTGGTGGCCGAGGGACAATTTGACGAGGCAAAGGAATACGTAGAACTGCTAAAGCTATTTGGAGGCAAAAAGCTTCTGGCAACTTATTACATCGAAGAATTATCGTGGAGGCTGGAAGCATTCAACAAGGAGCTTCAGACCCGTGCACAAAAAGGTATTGAGCAACACGACAAAGGCAATTACGACGGAGCCATTGCTGTTTACCAGGGAATTCTGAATGATTATCCTGCTTCAGCCTGGATCCATTTTGAACTTTACTACTCTCAAAACCGAAAAAACAATGAAGAGAAAAAAGATTCGGTGCTGAGCCTGGCAGAATGGAACAAAGCCAAACCAATCATATACCGCTGTAACCCTTTATATCCGAATACCTCCAGAGTTTCTACCGGAAAAGAAGCTTATCTTTTCATGAGGAGAACAGAGCTGGCGACTTTGTTCAAGGTAAAAGAAAACCTCCCGAAAGATCTTCTTAAACTGGGTGATATTGCTTCCGACCTCGGCGATTATGGTTACGCTGCCGAAGTATACTGGATCTGTTTCAGCCGCTTGAAAAAAGATGAGCTTGATAAAAAAGAAATGCTCCCTTATTTCTTATACTGCCTCGACAAACTGGGAGTAAAAGAAATCCGTAAAAATTATGAAGGTGATTTTGAAAAGGAATTTAAGAAGATAGATAAAGAAAAGAGAAAAGCAATGGAGGGCAGTGTGGTCTATAAGCTCTACAAGGTAAAACAGTAGTGCGTTCACACGCAAAAATCGTACCCGCTATTTCCCGAACATCTTATTATTGAACTCTTCCGACTTTCCTTTCGGAATCGACAATGACTTCCACTCCCCTTCCCGGATCATTTTTCCAAGAAATACAATTTGTCCGACATGATAAGGATAGTGAGCAAGCTGGCGGTTGATGGCTTCCAGCACGGTGTGAGGTTCGTTGCGAATCAATACTGTTTTGAGGAGATCTTCCGGTTTTAAAGCCTCCAGAGAAGAGAACAAAACCTTCCATCCTTCTTCCCATACTTTAAGCATTTCATTCTTCCCGGAAAACGTTCCTTCAAATTCCTGATCCCGGTTCCGGTTTGGTTTCTCTCCGTCGGAGGTGAGAAAGTCGGTCCACCTGGAAATCATATTGCCATGGATATGTTTCACAATAAGGGCAATGCTGTTTGAATCAGGGCCGGGGGTATAATTCACCTCTTCCTCTTTCAGTTGTCCGAAAGTTTTATCACCAAGTGCTTTATAAGTTCGGAACTGCCTGATTGCACTGCTCAGGTATTGCTCGTCTATGGACATAGTTATGCGTTTAATAAACAATCACTTTTTTTACTGCCCTGCCTTTTTGTCCTTCCAGCTCCAGGAAATAAACTCCTTTTCCGTAGGATGTCAAGTCATAGTTCCTCTCTGCATTGCCGGAAATCATGACCGACTCGGTATAAATCAAACGACCGGTAACATCACTGATTCGGATCACATAGTTTGAATGTCCTTCCAGGTTACAGGTAAGTGTTACTTTTCCATCGCTTGGATTAGGGAAAACAGTCATCGCATTTTCCAGGGCTTGGTTTTCAGAAATGCCGGCAATCGTGTTAGACGTTCCGGTACATCCTCCGATCGAAACATGATCGGTAAAGTTTCCGGTACCGAACATGATATATTTAGGACCGGTCTGACCTGCGATAGGAGTTGTGCCCAGGTACCACTGGTTACCGCTTGCATAATTGGAAATCAAGGTGTCTCCATGCTGCACTATGTTTACTGTTGGAGGAGGGATGATGCTAACACTTTTAGGAGCAGAGGTGGCTGAACAGCCATATGAATCGGTAATCGTAACCGTGAAGGTTCCGGAGATGCTAGTAGAGATCGAAGAGCTTCCTGATCCTGACGGGCTCCAGGTATAACTCGAACCCTGGCTTGCAGAGAGAACTACTACCGATCCGTTACAAACGGTATCCTTGCCGGAAAGGAGACTGATGATAGGCATAGGCTGAGGGCTGACCCCGATGTAACTATACCGCGTAACCGAATCTGAACCATTAGCATTGGATGCAGTGAGCTTGACCAGATTAAAAGTGCCTGGGTTATTGTAGGTAATCACCGGATTTTGCGCGGTTGAAGTGGATGGAGTACCTCCTGCAAAATACCAGTTCCAGGAAGTGGCACCATTGGTAGATGCATCTGTAAAGTTAACGGTCATGCCTGGGCAGCCGGTGGTAATATCCGATAAGAAATTAGCCAATGGAAGATTTGAGGTGGGATCATAAAGCGCTGTCTCCCACAAGCCTCTTCCGTAAGTAGCGGCCGCCAGTTTCTTCGTGTTGTACTGAATCTCCAATTCATCGATCACTACATTCGGCAGTCCGTTAGAGAAGAAGGTCCAGTTAGCCATGGTGGTGTCGCGGTAATATACACCAACATCCGTACCCACATAAACTCCATCGGCAGTACCCGGTTGATTGACACTGCAGTTGGCCGGAATATTGGGAAGGTTGCCGGAAAGGTTTGTCCAGGTAAGTCCGCCATCTAAAGATTTAAACACTTTGGAACCGGGAGTATATCCGGAATAGGTGATCCAGATCACATTCGGATTGGTGTACGAAATATCTATGTGAGAAAGGGTTCCGTTTCCAGGCAGTCCGGTAGTAAGATCGGTCCATGTAGTCCCTCCATTTGTTGTTTTCATAATGTTTCCTGGACTGCCTGCATAGATGTATTGTGGATTGGAATGTGCGATGGCAAGCATCGTGAGACTTGTGGAACTGCCTGTATGCGAAATCTGAGTCCAGCTGGTTCCTCTGTTTGTAGATTTCCAGACTTCCTGAAAGCCTGCATAAATCGTGGCGGGAGTCACCGGATCAATTCCCCAGGGTGTAACCCAGGCTCCGGTACCGGTAATTCCATTAGAGATGTTATGGGAAGTGTTCCAGTTATTGGTTGTAGCGAACAGACCTCCGTTATATGTTTCTCCATATTGATAATTACTGTTGGAATAGTCGATAAAACAATCCATACCATCACCTCCGTATACCTGATTCCAGACTGGGTTAGAAGTAGGGTCATACTGATTGGTTCCGTTATCCTGCCATCCCTGAATAACCATGTTATTGGTTTGGGCCACTCCCAGACGATACATTTCTCCGATCTGAAGGCCATTGCTGAGATCAGTCCAGCTTGCAGAAACCGATTTAAATAATCCTCCGTCACAGGCTGCGAAAAAAGTGGTTCCACTTCCCGGCAAATAACTCAGGCAGTGAATATCGGCATGACAATAATTGAAACCGCCGGTCCAGTTAGATACACAGTTCCATGATGAGCCTCCGGTGGTAGAATGCCATACATTCACTCCTCCGGTAACTATTTCTTCTGCATTGGTCGGAGAAGCAGCGAGAGAAAGCGTATACCATCCTTGTCCACCAGTATCATTTCCGCTGGAGTTAAATCCAAGCAGGTTAGGCGTGGTGGAACGGACCGTAAAAGTCAGACCTGCATCGGAAGAGCGATACAGACCATGAAAATTATAAGTATTGGCATTCGCAGCCAGCAGATAAACGTAGTTTGGATTTGCTGCTGTTACCGCAAGAGCAATCCTGCAAACACTGGATGCACCAGGTGTTCCGGTAGTAGTCATTGTAAAAGTGTTTCCTGAATCTGAAGAATGGTAAAAGTTTCCAGTGCTTACTGCATACACAACCGTAGGATCACCGGGTTTATATGCAAGATCTTTAATAGGAGCATTCATAATCTTCGACCAGGTCACGCCGGCATCGAGCGATTTGAACAGACCGGAACTGGTTCCTGCCATAATGATATTGTGGTTGGCAGGGCTGATCAGTATCCGATAAGCCTTTCGGGTATCGACTACATTATAAGTGAGCCCGGTAGCATTCCAGGTGGCGCCCCCATCTGTACTTTTAAGAATCCCGTTTGAATAAGAATCTGTTGCATCTCCATCACCGGTGGCGATGTAAATTACATTTGAATTGGTTGGGTCAACAGCCACATCGGAAACCCCGATGACAGCCAGGCGATCGGTGGTAGTGGACCAGGATCCTCCATTATTAGTAGATTTCCAAAGGCCACCGGAGGGGGCTCCAACATAGATGGTAGCTGGATTGGAAGGATCGAAACGAACACAATTTAAGCGTCCGGCTCCTCCTCCTGCGGAGGTCTGGGAAGTGGGTCCGAGAAGCATCCAGTTCCCGGCCATCAAGGTTGCATTGGGACGTTGAGTAGCACTGATAAAGTTCTCCTGAATCTCTTTACCGGCTTTCATGATCAGCGTTCTGTCACCGCTCGGATATACCCTGGGTTCTGTAAAAAATTCCCAGCGCTTGTATTTTTCATAATTCTCATCTGCTGTTTGAGACTCTTTTCCTCCAAACATTTTCCGGATCGCTGCCTTCTTTTCATTCTTAGCCCAATAGATATTAAAGGCTTGCTGTACCTGATAAAAATTAACAGTCGGATCCTGCATCATCTGCACCCAGTCCTGAGCTTTAAATTCCGACATGCTGAAAGTGAGTCCAAGAATGAGGACGAGTATTTTTGTTTTCATGAATCTATGGAGTTAGAATGGTTGTGCAAATGAAAGTACAAGATACGCAATTAAACATGGACTGCCTTCTGCCATGATTCCCTGCAAATCAGATAGGAAAATCAGCCTTCATCAGGTCAATATTTCCTTCAGACGACGTACTTTTTCGATCATTTGGGCTGATTCTGAGAAGTTAAGGGTCTGCTGAGCATCCGACAGTGCTTCTTCGGGTTTTTCATGCACTTCATAAATCACTCCATCTGCACCTGCGGCGGTGGCTGCAAGCGCAATGGCCGGCACATGTTCCCTCAATCCGATTCCATGAGAAGGGTCTGCGATGACGGGGAGGTGAGACTTTTCCTTCAACACTGCAATTGCATTCACATCGAAAGTATTCCGGTATGCTGTTTCATAACTTCTGATTCCTCGTTCGCAAAGCATCAAGCGTTCATTCCCTGCGGAAAAGATGTATTCTGCACTTTGGAGGAGCTCATCCACAGTGCCACTCATCCCTCGTTTTAACAATATAGGTTTATCTACCCTTCCCAGCTCATCAAGGAGATTGAAGTTCTGAGAGTTTCTGGCTCCTACCTGGAATACATCCACATAATCGAGCATCTCCGAAATTTGTGATACCTGCATCACCTCCGTAACAATTTTGATTCCATGTTCCCGGCAAACGGAACTGAACATCTTCAATCCTTCCAAACCCATTCCGCGAAAAGCATAAGGAGAACTCCGGGGTTTGAAAACTCCACCCCGCATGATCCGGATATTATTCCCGGCCAGATGTTTGGCCACACTCCTCACCTGCTCTTCGCTTTCAATACTGCAAGGACCTGCCATCAGCGAAAAGGCTCCGTTACCAATCCGAACTCCGTCGCCCAGATCTATTCCCGATTCTCCAACTTTCCATTTTCTGGAAACCAGTTTATAGCTTTCAGAAACGCGATGAACATCTTCCACACCGGGAAGGCTTCCGATAAGACGGAGATCAAATTCATTTTTACCGATACAAACCATATAGAAGGCTTTCTGCGTATGAACCTCTGTTGCCTTATAGCCAATAGCAGAAAGTCTGGCCAGGATTGTTTCTTTATCGGTTGTGGTAATGCCGGGTTTCAGTTGTATGATCATGGGTGTTCAATTAAAGAGGCATCTCCTGCCGCAAGGGTGAAATGAATTTTTTGATGTTTTCGGTGAGCCCGTTTCTCTGCCCAAGCACTTTTACAAAAGCACTTCCGATAATAGCTCCTTCGGCATATTCACAGGCCTTATTAAAACCAGCCTTGTCTGCAATTCCAAATCCAATCAATACCGGATTTGAAAGCTTCATCGCACGGATCCGAGCGAAATAAGCAAGTTGTTCTTCACTGATCTGACCTTTTACTCCCGTGGTGCTAGCAGAGGAAACAAGGTAAATGAACCCTTCTGAATGTTTATCAATCAGACGGATTCGTTCATCAGAGGTTTGTGGGGTGACTAGAAAAACAACTTTGATACCTGCTTTCTGAAAAAGCTCTTTATACTCCTGGAGATAAACATCCAGCGGAAGGTCTGGGATGATGACACCGTCGATTCCGCATGCTTTTGCTTTTTCACAAAAACCAGCAATGCCAAATTGCAAAACCGGATTCAGGTAACCCATCAATAACAATGAGGTATTGGACACCGCAGTTTCTTTCCTGATATCATTTAGTTGATCAAACAACAGGCTGAGAGTCATTCCGTTTTTTAAAGCGAGCTCGCTGCTTTGTTGAATAACCGGACCATCGGCGAGAGGATCAGAAAAAGGAATTCCAATTTCGATCATGTCTGCCCCACCCTGTGCAAGCGTTTTTATGACCGGAACGGTATCTTTCAATTCCGGAAAACCTGCAGTAAAATAGATAGAGAGGATGTTTCTCTTCTTTTTAAATAACTCCTCGATCCGGTTCATAGGTTTTGGTGTTTTATATAGGTAGCCAGGTCTTTATCTCCCCTACCACTCAAATTCAATACAATAATTTCCCCAGGAGCTGATTTCAACTTATCAAGGTGAGCAAGAGCATGCGCACTTTCCAGGGCGGGTATAATTCCTTCCAGCCGGCAGCACAGATAGGCAGCGGCCAGGGCTTCCTCATCTGTGGCTGAAACAAAGGTGGCCCGTCCTGTTTCGAACAAGTGAGCATGAACCGGTCCTACACCCGGGTAGTCGAGGCCGGCAGAAATGCTATACGGTTCTGTGATCTGCCCGTCCTCTGTCTGCATGAGCATCGTCTTGCTCCCATGAATAATTCCTGGTTTCCCGAGCACCATGGTAGCAGCTGAATGCCCTGAATGAATTCCTTTTCCCGCAGCTTCCACAGCAATGAGTTTAACGGAGGGTTCATCCAGGAAGTGATAAAAAGCTCCGGCCGCATTGCTTCCTCCACCTACACAGGCGATGACGTAATCCGGAGTTTCTTTTCCGGTTTTGGACAAGAGCTGAGTGCGGATTTCTTCACTGATGACACTCTGAAACCTGGCTACCATATCGGGATAAGGATGAGGGCCTACTACAGATCCAATGATGTAATGTGTTTCCACCGGATTATTGATCCAATCGCGGATAGCCTCGTTTGTAGCGTCTTTCAGGGTCCTGCTTCCGCAAAGCGCCGGAACAACTTTGGCCCCAAGAAGCTTCATTCGGGCCACATTGGGTGCTTGTCGTTCAATATCTACTTCACCCATATAAACAATGCATTCGAGTCCCATCAGCGCACAAACAGTAGCCGCAGCCACTCCATGCTGTCCAGCCCCGGTCTCCGCGATAATCCTTTTCTTACCCAGTCTTTTGGCGAGGAGAATCTGACCCAGGGTGTTGTTTATCTTATGTGCTCCGGTATGGTTCAAATCCTCTCTCTTCAAATAAATTTCTTTATTATGATGAGTTGAAAGCCTGGACGCATAGTAGAGCGGCGAAGGTCTCCCTACATAGTCCCGAAGCAGGGAATTGAATTCCTTTTTAAAATCATCACTCTCCATGATGGTGAGATACCTGCTGCGCAGATCTTCTACATTGGGAAACAGCATTTCGGGAATAAAAGCCCCGCCGAAGCTTCCGTAATAACCTTTTTCATTTACCTGGTAGCTCATTTCATTTCAACCCTTAACAGTTGGGTCAGTTTTTTAAGTTTATCAATACTTTTCAATCCGGCTTTAACTTCAAAACGACTATTTACGTCGATGCCTTCGAGCATGGGGTACTCCATCATCAGTTCCGGAAGAGCTTTCGCATGTAAGAGGTTTATGCCACCGCTAAGCAAGAAGGGAGTTTTTCCTTTGTATTGGGCCAGCTGTTGCCAATTAAAAGTTTTTCCACTGCCCCCATGTCCGGGGCTCTTCGTATCGAAAATAAAACGCTCACAGACCCGGGAATAAGCCTCTGTCACCGCAAAATCAAATTTTTCATCCACTCCAAAGGCTTTGATGACGGGGGTATAAAGACGTATCTCTTTGCAAAACTCAGGCGATTCATCTCCATGCAACTGAACCATGTCCAGTCTGTATCTTGCAATCCGGTGAATCACCTCTATCCGCTCAGGGTTCACAAACACTCCGACTTTCCGGATGGAGGCAGGAAGATTTTTCACAGCCTCCACATTCATTTCCCTTCCTGCATAACGGGAGCTTCCGAGGTAGAAGATGAATCCCATATAATCAGGAAGGAGTTCCCCGGCCGACGTTATATTGTCTGCGTATTTCATACCACAGACTTTTACTTTAATACGGTTCATTGAATTCTAATTATAGCGTGACCGTTGTTTTGTCCTGGATATTTCGAATTTCTCCAAGTTCTTTTACCAGTTTAGCACAGGCCTCTTCCGGACGGCTATTTTTCATAAAAGACTCCCCAATCAGGAAGCCCCTGAAACCAGCTTCCCGGAGCTTCATGATAGCTGCCGCTGAATCAATTCCACTTTCGGAAATACGGATCAAACCCGAAGGGATGCGCTCCGCAAGCTTCAGGCTTTGTTCGATGTTAACGGAGAAATCTTTCAGGTTCCGGTTATTTACTCCTACCGCATCTATAAACTCATTTATGGAGACTAGTTCTTTTGCCTCCCGTACTTCCAGGAGGACTTCCATCCCGAGACTCTGTGCAAAGCGAGCGAGTTCTTTAACGCGAGCCGCATCCAGCACATTGGCCAACAATAAGACCACATCCGCACCGATAGATTTTGCTTCCAGGATCTGATATTCATCAATCATAAAATCCTTCCTCAGGATCGGGCAGTAATTGAATTTTCGGGCGATGGTCAGGTCTTCATTCTTCCCTCCGAAAAACTCTGTATCGGTTAACACACTCAGCGCACTGGCGCCCGCCTGCATATATCCAATTGAAGTTCTTTCCACGGATACATATTTATTGATGACTCCCTTAGAAGGTGATTTGCGTTTTATTTCAGCGATGATTCCTGCCTTATCTTCCCGGAGCAAATATTTCCGGAACGAAACGCATGGAGATGCGAAGTAGACCGATTTCTCCAGCAGCTTTACAGGGTAAAGTGATTTGCGTTCTTCTACTTCCTTCTTTTTGTGTGCGATTATTTTGTCAAGCATATTCATGTGCGAGTAATTTTTTAAATACGTTAAGTGCTTTCTTTGACAATAATGATTCCTGGGCTTCCGCGATCGAATCATGTAATGACTGTTCCGATTTTATACAATGAATGGCCAATCCTGCATTGGCACTTACCACATCATTCTGGGCTTCGGTGCCTTTTCCTTCCAGAATATTCATAAACAGAGCGGCTGCATCTTTCATGTCGCCCCCTCCCTCCAAATCAGACTGGGGGTATAGAGGCATTCGGATATCCTTTGGAGTAAGCATTTGCTCCTTCGTGTTACTGATGAGCTTAAAAGAAGAGGTAAGCGATAGCTCATCATACCCATCCAGCGAATGAACAAGCATAAAGACTCGATCGGTTTGCTGCAGCAGGTAATGATAAAGCCTTGCAAGCTCCAGATTAAAGACTCCCGTAAGCTGATATTTAGGAAAAGCCGGGTTCACGAGTGGGCCAAGCATATTGAAGAAAGTACGCATCCCCAGTTCTTTCCTTACCGGTGCAGCAGCTTTCATAGCCGGATGAAAAAGCGGAGCATGCAGGAAACAGATCCCCGTATGATCAATCTGCTTTTCAAGATCAACGGCATTGTTGGTGAAGCGATAACCCAGGTACTCCATGACATTCGATGAACCACTGACGGAAGAAACCCCATAATTACCGTGTTTGGCAACTTTCACCCCAGCTCCAGCAGTTACAAAACTTGCCAGAGTGGAGATATTAAATGTGTTATTAGAATCACCACCGGTACCGCACAAATCAATCGCATCGTAAGCAGAGAGGTCAATCCGGATGCAAAGGCCCAACAAAGCATCTCTGAATCCTTCCAGCTCATCCACAGTAATGGGTCGCATCATATAAACCGTCAGAAACGCCGAGAGCTGACTTTGATTACATTCTCCTCTTGCAATCTGGCGCAGGATAGATCCTGCCTGAGCTTTCGTCAAGGGCTTGTGATCGAAGAGTTGGGTTAAAATTTCTTTCATGTGGATGCGTTCTAATGAATATCAGCAACAAATTCCGGATTAGTTTTCAAGCCAGTTCTTAATTATTTTTTCTCCTTCCGGGGTAAGCACACTCTCTGGATGGAACTGTACTCCCCGAACATCATACTTTCTATGCCTCAAGGCCATTACAAACCCATTGACATCGGTAGCAGTAATTTCAAGCTCAGCTGGAAAATGTTCCCCATCTACCACCCAGGAATGGTATCTACCTGCCATGAATTTTTCCGGCAGTCCTTTAAACAAAAGATCTTCTTTTATTTGTTTCATTTCGGTAGATACTCCATGGTAAACCTGATCGAGGTTAATCAGTCTTCCTCCAAAAACTTCACCAATAGCCTGCTGGCCAAGGCATACTCCAAAGATGCTCTTAGAAGATGCATATCTGGCAATTAGATCTTTAAGTATCCCTGCTTCTGCAGGCAATCCAGGCCCCGGACTAAGCAGGATCTTATCGAACTCTCCTGCCTTGTCAAGCGTTATTTTATCATTTCTATGAACCTCCACCTGATGATTACTGATCTTTTCGATACAGTGGACGAGGTTATATGTAAAGCTGTCGTAATTATCCAGAACCAATATTTTCATCGTTAGAATTTTAAAAGCACTACTTATAAAATTGTTTCAGCTACCTGCACCGCTTTTTTCAAGGCTGCCAGTTTATTATTTACTTCCTGCAACTCTCCGGCTTCGGAAGAAGACTCCACAATGCCTGCTCCGGCCTGATAATACAGTTGTTTGTTCTTGCTCAGGAAAGAGCGGATCATAATAGCATGGTTGAAATCACCGTTAAATCCAATCAAACCGATGCATCCTCCGTAAAAACCCCTCCTCCCTTTTTCATAACGATCGATCAGCTGCATGGCTTTATGTTTGGGAGCTCCGGTCAGAGTCCCAGCCGGAAAGGTGTGCCCCACAATATCCATGGTCGTGCGCCCTTCTTTCAGTTGACCTTCTACTTTCGAAACGAGATGAATCACATGGGAATAATATTGGATCTCCCTGAAATTCTCCACATTTACATCATCACAATCTCTACTCAGGTCATTCCTGGCCAGATCCACCAGCATGATATGCTCTGCATTTTCTTTAGGATCTTCTTTCAGTTTCTGAGCCATGACCTGATCTGCCTGATCATTTCCGGTACGCCGGAAGGTACCAGCAATAGGATGTATGGAGGCCCGGTTATTCTTCAAGATCAGTTGAGCCTCCGGGGAGGAACCGAAAAGTTTAAAATTCCCATAATCAAAATAGAAAAGATAAGGCGATGGATTCACTGAACGAAGCGCCCGGTATACATTGAAATCATCTCCGGTAAATGCCCGTGAGAACTCTCTGGAAAAGACTACCTGGAACACATCTCCCCGATGACAATGTTTTTTTCCATTGCGAACGGCTTCCATAAATTCTTCATCTGTAAAATTGGAGTGTTCTTCTCCAGAGGTATTGAAATTATAGGATGCAAAAACTTTACTATTGATCAGTTGTTTCAGATAATCAATTCCGCCCTCCTCGGAGCTCTGAGAATAATGATCGAAAAGGTACATCTCATCCCTGAAATGGTCCACCACTATAACATATCGGTAAACCTGATAAATCATCTCCGGGATGGATTGATTTTCTTTTTTTACTGCATTCAACTCAATGTCTTCAAAGTATGGGATTGCATCATAAGCCGTATAACCAAAGAGACCATTGGAGGAGAATGGAAAAGCGGGCCCTTCCTGTTCGAAGGAGCGGATGAATTTATCCAGGATTCCGGGAACTTCTTTTTTTAGTTCTTTGCCCGAATGGCTTTCAAATCCACCGTTAGGATAGGTACAGCGAATTTCGTTATTCTCCAGTTTAATGCCTGCAATGGGATTACAGCAGATATAAGAAAAACTGTTTTCATTCCCGTGATAATCTGAGCTTTCGAGCAATATACTGTTCGGAAACTTATCTCTTAGCTTCAGATAGATACTTACCGGAGTGGAGGTATCTGCTAACAGTTTTACAAAGGTGGTTTGAAGCTTATATTTCTTCATAATTAATTTTTCGGTTCAGTGCATAAAAAAAGCCTGCTATGAACAGCAGGCCGCGAAGCACTTATTAAGTTTATAACAACTCAAGCTGTTCTCATGAAACTGAGAAGAGCCACCAACGGTTGTTATTTAGGTTATTTAACTTTTTCATATCCTTTATACTACAAAACAAATATAAACATCTTTTATCTTTAATTCCAAATTTATCTGTAAGAACAAAAAGGAAGCCATTCCGGGCGTTAGATAGTTGTCTACTCCGTTTCCGGCTGGGGAGGAGGGGGCGTAACCTCCTCGGTGGTCTTCTTTTTTCGAAGCTTTTCTCCCGACCCAAACCTTATACTCAGGCTCAACGTGGCGATCCGGGATTCTCTTTTCTTGTAGAAATATTGATTAAACTCAGGGGTATAGGTCTCTACCTGGCTATGGAGCGTATTAAAGACATCATTCACTCCGAGGCTCAGCCCTCCCTTCCCCTGCAGAAAATCAAGGTGCAGACCGGCATCCACAGAATACATCTCCTTTACTACACCCTGGGAGGTCGGTGCCGGAGCGTAATAAACTCCCGAACATTGGAACAGGAGATTTTTGAAAATGTAAAACCGGGAGTTCACTTTGCTGAACCAGGTAAATCCTTCATTATGAAGAGTCGGATCAATATTGGTCCCGTTTATATTTAGTTGGTAGGCATTCACATTGGCTGTCAACCCCCACCATGGAAAAAGTTCTTTGTTCAGCGTAGCTTCCCCCCCATACGTATCCGAGAAATTCAAATTTTTCCAGGTACTCGAAGTGGCGCCCATCACCGTATCGGAAAGGACTCGATAGAGTTGAATCACTCCATTCGTATGCCGGTAATATAGGGATGCACTCAAAGACCCTTTGGGAAGATAACGGAGCCAGGATAGTTCTAGGGCATCAATATATTCAGGGTTCAGATCTGGATTGCCATATCGCAGATTTAAAGGATCCGTATAATCAGGGAATGGGTTCAGATTCCTTAGCCCTGGTCTGTTGATTCTCCGACTATAACTCAGGCGGAACTCCTGCTCCTCTCCCGGTATATAACCCAGATGTGCGCTTGGGAAAAAGTTAAGATACTGTTTCTGGTACTCCTGCCCTGTCTGCTCGAGCCTGGCATGCCGCTGATCTTCTTCCAGCCTGCCACCAATCTGACCTTCCAGCCTCTTCATTTTCTTTGAACAGATCGCATAAGCGGAGTAAATCTGTTCTCTAAAACCAAACACATTGGAAATAGATGAATCTTCCTGCCAGGTCGCCTGAGGCGTATTATAACTGAAGGAACGAAAATCATTGCTGACTGTCGTATTGCTATACTTCAAACCACTTTCAAGATTGGATGTTTCTCCGAGCGGAGTGCTGAAATCTGTTTTAGCGAAATAATTCCCCAATACATATTTGTTAATGATCCGTTGAATAGTGGGAGTTGGGGCTATGGGAACATTATTCGGATAAAAATCGCGTTGACCGATACTGTCATTCACCTGATTGGAGTTTCCGGAAGCGGATACCTCCACATACAATCGCTTTTCAGGCTGTTCGAATTTATGGAGGAAACTCAGAGAAGCATCATAGCCCTGATCGAGATCATTTCCGTACATGGTCCGGTGAGAGTAAGAAGTCAATTGCTGATATTTATTGACGAACTGATACCCCACAGTATCCACATCGAGGTCGAGATCGTGGTTATACAGGCAGGAAGCAGAAATCGTGTTTTTGGAATTCAATGCATAGTCCATTCCGATTTTCCCCATGTGGGTTTGAATATGCCGGATGCCTGCGGAGGTTTGATCGGTAGAAAACTGATTACCCGTTAGAAAATTGGTTCGGTTGGTATAGCCACTGTACCATTTCTCGTTATAGCGGTAGCTGTAACTTCCAAACAGATTCAGCTTCTTTTTTTTGTATCCGAGCGTCAAGCCTGCATTTCCCTTTATTAAAGTGCTGTACATAACGGAAACCGTTCCACTGAGGCCCCGAGCGGTGTTTTTTTTAAGCACAATATTGATGATCCCTGAAACCCCATCGGGGTCATATTTAGCAGATGGATTGGTAATTAATTCTATACTTTCTATAGAGCTTGCGGGAATCTGGTCGAGGATAGCAGACCGGCTGGATACAATAATGCCGGAAGGGCGGCCGTCGATGAGCACGGTAATGTTTCCGCTTCCACGGAGACTTACATTTCCATCCACATCCACCGAAACAGAAGGGATATTTTTCAATACGTCGGTGGCGCTTCCTCCTTTACTTGCGAGATCGGCCTCTACATTGAATACTTTTTTATCTATGACCTGACGGAAATTGCTTTCTTTCGATACCACCTCTACCGTTTTGAGTTCCTTCTCTCCTGGACTAAGGAAAATCACTCCCAGGTTGACGGAATGTGATTTACCAATGCGGATAGAATCCACCCTAAATAATTGATAGCCTATATATTTCACTTTTATTTTCCACAATCCCGATTGAATCTGTTCCAAGAGGAATTCTCCATGTTCATCCGTGAGTGTTCCTGTAAGCTTGGTAGAATCAGCAAGGTTGATCAGAGTTACCGGGGCGTAAGGGATGGCTTCATTGGTTTGTTTATCCTTCAGTTTGCCATACAAAGAAACTCCCGGCAGTACAGTTTCCTGAGCATAGGAATGCTCCTGTTGAAGGAAGCCAAGAAAAAGGAAGAGGAAGAAAAAACGACCTGCAGTCTGGTTCATGGTTCTGTAAAATTACCAGTTCCTTTCAATGAACCAGCCAGTTCAGAATATTTTCATTTGCTTCAGTCCTAGCTTTGCCGGTTCAAAGTTAGGATCGAGGGTGAGTGTGTAACGGTAATCTGCGGCTGCGTTCTGGACATCGCCCATGGTTTGGTAACAATATCCTCTTCCATAAAATCCTCTGGCATTTTTAGGATCGGCTCCGATGGCAGTAGAGAAGTATCGGATGGCATCAGGATATGCTTTGGTGTTTACAGAGATCACTCCGAGGTTAAAATACGCGTCGAAGTTCTTTTTGTCGATCAGGAGCATTTTATTATAAAGTTCGACGGCTTTTGGGTAATTTTTCTCATCCTGATAGAGCTTCGCGAAATCATAAAGTGCTTCTATGCTTTGGGGCTGAATCCGGATTGCATTTTCGTAATAATCTTCTGCCAACCTGTTATGCTGGGCAGAACAGATCAGGGCGAGCTGCATGTAAGCGTTGTAATAATTATTATCCTGTTCCACGGCCGTCTGCATACTGGACAATGCTTTTGTGGTGTCGCCTGATTCCTTGAAATTCATCCCCTTCATAAAATAGGCTTTGGCATTATACTGATCAAGCTTTAGTGCTTCGTCGAGATAATTTAGTGATTCCTGGTATTTCCTCACATAAAAATAGAGCTCCGCAAGCTTCATGATGCATTCCTGATTTTTAGGATCCAACCGGTGGCATTTATCAAGGGCTGCTTTGCTTCCACCCGTTTTATTGATTACAAAATAGATATTTGCAAGGGTCAGGTAGTATTCTGCTTTGGTACTATCTATTTTCAAAGCCCTGTTTATATCTGCAAGCGCTGTGTTAGGGTCTTTACTATTCAGGTAATACTTTGCCCTTACCTCGTATAGATCGGCACTTCCTGGTTTATCCCTTAACCGTTCATTGATTGATTCGAGAGTAGCAGAGGAGGTATCCGTGTTTTTTTTGACTTTGGAGGTTTCCTGATGGTTCCCGCAGGATGAAAAAACGATCAGGGTCAGAAAAATTGAACTGATAATGTATTTCATAGCTTGTCTTCTGTTAAAAAAAATCCCCGGTCATGGCGTACCGGGGATTGGAAGACAAAGGTATATAAAAAATAAATTCAAAACCTATACCTCTGGACTCAGTTCTCAGAAGGAGCAGCGAGAGCCTCCTTTATTTTACGTTCAATTTCATCGGCAAGATCCGGATTGTCAAGGAACACCTGCTTCACAGCATCACGGCCCTGACCCAGTTTGGTTCCTTCATAGCTAAACCAGGAACCGCTCTTGGCGATAATATTATGTTCAACACCGATATCAATAATTTCTCCCACTTTGGAAATTCCTTCTCCAAAGATGATATCAAATTCAGCCAGGCGGAAAGGGGAAGCCATTTTATTCTTGACCACTTTTACGCGGGCACGGTTACCGGTAGCGGTATCTCCATCTTTAATCTGCCCGATGCGACGGATATCCAGACGAACAGATGCATAAAACTTAAGTGCATTTCCACCGGTCGTAGTCTCCGGGTTACCGAACATCACACCGATTTTTTCACGAAGCTGGTTGATGAAGATACAGCAGCATCCTGTTTTGTTAATGGTACCTGTGAGTTTACGAAGGGCTTGTGACATCAAACGTGCCTGCAGACCCATCTTCGAATCTCCCATTTCCCCTTCGATTTCGCTTTTAGGAGTCAGTGCGGCTACGGAGTCAATAACAATGATATCAATGGCTCCGGAACGGATCAGGTTTTCAGTGATTTCGAGAGCTTGCTCCCCGTTATCGGGTTGGGAAATAAGCAGAGATTCCAGATCAATGCCGAGTTTCTGTGCGTAGGTGCGGTCAAAGGCATGCTCTGCATCAATGAATGCGGCAATCCCTCCTGATTTTTGAACATTCGCAATCGCATGCATCGCTAAAGTGGTCTTACCGGATGACTCCGGACCATAAATTTCAACAACACGGCCTTTCGGAAAACCTCCGATTCCTAGTGCGACATCCAGTCCAAGGGATCCGGTAGGGATAAATTCAACCTGCTCCACCACATTGCCGGTCATCTTCATGATTGTGCCCTTTCCATAGGTCTTCTCAATTTTATCCAGCGTAAGCTGTAACGCTTTGAGCTTTTCCTTATTGAGTTCCTTGAGGATATCTTTTTCTTTGATTTCCTTGGCAGTGGCTTCTTTTACTGGTTTTTCCACTCTTTCTACTTTTTTTTCTTCGATCTCTTTGCTCATGGTCGTATAGGGGTTTAGTTGTTACAAATTAAGTTGGAAGCCGGTCTAAATAGTCCTTTCCTCTTCCAGGATCTGATGAGTATGCTCTTTTGACTTTACTTTGGTGATCACTCGTTCCAGTATTCCGTTTCCGGAGATAATAAAGGTGGTGCGGGCGATGCCATCAAAAATCTTTCCCATAAACTGTTTCTTACCCCAGGTATCATAAGCCTTAATGGCTTCCAGATCAGGATCAGCAATCAGGCTGAATGGGAGTTTATGCTTGGCTATGAATTTCTGATGAGAACGTTCCTCATCTTTACTCACTCCAAGAATTTCATACCCTCTTTTCTTCAATTCCGGATAATGGTCTCTCAAGTTACAGGCTTCCTCGGTGCAAGTCGGTGTGAGATCAGCCGGATAAAAATAAAGTACCAGCTTTTTTCCTTTAAAGTCCTGCAGGGTTCGGGGTCTTCCTGTTTCATCCTTCAATTTAAAATCCGGGGCTTTCATTCCGGGTTTTAAACTGGTTTGATGATTCTTAAAGACCTCCTTTTTCTCCGCTTTCATTGGCCTGCTGCTCTTCTTACAAAGTACCAGAATGTTTGAGAATTTCCAAAGGCATACTTATCAGCTTTATCAACAAAGAACGAAATCAGATTCAATCAATTGTCATGAATTCAAACAATATCATGGCGACAAATTACATATTTTATAACAATTGCAAAATTATTTTGGGTTAATTTTCAAACAATCCTTCCATCTGACTATGAAAAAAATTGAAATGACAAGCCTGTAATTTCTAATAACATATGTAAAATCAAAGTGTTACAATTAAAATCAGGATTTATTGCTCCTCCCGGATCAAAAGAACCCATTCTAAAAAAATCAACAAGTTATTAACCTGCAATCGGGCTGATCAATAGCTTTTTAAGAGAATACAAACCGTCCCAAAGGCCTTTTCCGGAATAAATTTAACATCCAGCAGCCAAGTCAAACCATTTTTAACACTAAAGAACACCTCATTAAAGAATAAGATAATACAGTCAGCATAAACCGGGAACCGTTCCTGACAAATGCTAGACCCATTGGCGAAAACCGGATTGCAACCTGTCCAAAAAATAAAAAAATAAAAAGCTATATATCAGCAACTTAACTAAAGAAGGGGTCGAAAAAATAAGAATTGACACAAACAGAGTACTGGATTACACAATCAGAGAAGTGGTTTACAGAATCAGAGTACTGGTTTACAAAGACAGGGGAGTGGCCTACACAAGCAGAGCACTGGTTTACATAAACGGAGGAGTGGTTTACAAAATCAGAATACTGGCTTACAGAATCAGAGAAATGGCTTACACAAACAGAGCACTGGTTTACAGAATCAGAGGAGTGGCTTACACAAACAGAGTACTGGTTTACAGAATCAGAGGAGTGGCTTACACAAACAGAGTACTGGTATACATAAACGGAGGAGTGGTTTACAGAATCAGAATACTGGCTTACATAATCAGAGAAGTGGTTTACAAAATCAGAATACTGGCTTACATAATCAGAGAAGTGGCTTACAAAATCAGAATACTGACTTACAGAATCAGAGAAGTGGCTTACACAAACAGAGCACTGGCTTACAGAATCAGAGAAGTGATTTACAAAACCAGAATACTGACTTACAGAATCAGAGAAGTGATTTACAAAACCAGAATACNNTTATCAGCTTTATCAACAAAGAACGTTATCAGAACAATTGAATTGTTACAAAATCAAACAATGCAACGCAGGCAAATTACATATTTTGTAACATAAACCAAACATTATTTAGTTTATTTTTTCAACATTTCGAAAAGAAGGGGATGAAAATAAAAGCTAATTACTTGGAATTGTAGTATTTACAGAATTGAGTGAGTCCACAATCCTGACATTTCGGATTTCGGGCCAGGCAGGTGTACCTCCCATGAAGGATTAACCAATGGTGAGCGATGGGAACCAGATCAAGAGGGATATACTTCATTAACTGCGTCTCTGTGGCCAAAGGAGTTTTGGCATTTAGGGTGAGACCCAGTCGGGCGGAAACACGAAATACATGAGTATCGACAGCGAGTGTCGGTTTATCAAACACCACGGAGGCAATCACATTGGCGGTCTTTCTTCCTACCCCGGGCATCTTTTGCAGACTCTCTATATCAGAAGGCACGACTCCGTGAAAGTCGTGGGTAAGCACTTTTGCCATTCCAACCAGATGTTTAGCTTTATTATTCGGATAGCTTATACTCCTTATATAAGAGAAGACGGTATCTGGATTAGAGGCTGCGAGTACCTCCGCTGTAGGAAATGCTTTAAAGAGTGCAGGGGTTACCATATTCACCCGCTTATCCGTGCATTGGGCTGAAAGGATCACAGCCACCAACAGTTCAAAGGGATTGGAGTAATGAAGTTCTGTTTCAGCAACCGGCATATGCTTGCTGAAATAAGCAAGCACTCCGTCAAAACGTTCCTTCCGGGTCATTTGGTAAAATCAACAAGCTCTACGTCAAAGACGAGTGTTGCTTTGGCAGGAATAACAGGAGGATGGCCACGTTCTCCGTAAGCCAGGTTATAGGGTAAAATAAGCTGTGCCCTTTCACCCTTGTGAAGAAGTGCAATTCCTTCATCCCAACCTTTAATCACCATTCCTGCACCCAGCGTAAACTCAAAGGGCTGCCCCCGCTCTACAGAGGAGTCGAAGAGAGAACCATCCAGCAAGAAACCGGAATAATGAACCTTGACCTTGTTCCCGTTCACTGGCATATTGGCAGTGTTCGTTGCAGCGAATTCAGGCAGCTTGGTATCTGAAAGATAAACGATCTTCAGTCCGGATGCCGTGGTAACCGTATCCTTACCTTTGGCATTCGCTTTATGAACACCTTCTTTTAAATCGAGAAGTTCAACATCAAAAACAAGCACGCTATTGGGCGGAATTCCTCCCTGACCTTGTGCTCCATACCCAAGCTCTGCGGGGATGATCAAGGTGGCTTTATCCCCTACATGGAGGAGTGCGATTCCTTCATCCCAACCTTTGATGACCTGATGCTTGCCAAGTTTAAATTCAAAAGGCTGATTGCGTTTTACAGAACTATCGAACACTGTATCATTAGTCAGCTTTCCGGTGTAATGCACTTTCACCTGGTCTCCTGGCATTGCCTGTACACCACAGCCCTTGGTCTTAATAATGACCTGCAGCCCGGAGGCTGTCTTGATTGTTTCCGGATTTTTGACCACGGTTGGAACGCAGGGCGTTGCCTTGGGTTTAAATAGGGAACAACTCGTGAGGACTGCACTGAATGCAATCAATATAGCCGTGCTACGAAAAATTTTCATCGGTGGGGTTGTGAGTTTCTTGGATCGTTCATACCTGCATTGGCTGAGGCAGGAGGTGCATCTTTCACATCTACAATTTCCATATCAAACAGCAAGGTTGTATAAGGCTTCATACGCCCTCCCATCCCATCACCATATCCAATGGAAGAAGGAATAATAACGGAGGCCTTCCCTCCTTTACGCATGAGTAAAAGAGCCTCATCCCATCCTGGGATGACCTGATGCGCCCCGGCCTGCAGGTCTATCGGTTTTCCGCCTTGTTTATCAGTGGCATCAAATACTTCTCCTGTCAGAAACTTGCCGGTATAGATCACCGAAACTATCTGACCCGGCTTCACAAGATCTCCTTTTCCTTTTTGTGTTTCGATGAAATACAACCCCGATTTGTTTGGTTTTGTTTTGATCTTATTATCTGCGATATATTTTTCGAGCAGGACTGGCTCACTTGCTTTAGCTTCTTCATCCATCTTCTGCTTTTCTTCCATCCGCTTTTTATGCTCAGCCTCCACAATTTCTTTAGGTTCTATCTTATCAATCTTCACCGTAAAATACAGCATGCTTGCGGTATCAATATAGGCAGGGAGTTTGATCCGCTCCAGCTTTTCAAAATAGTCTTTAGCACCTAAGAGGAACTCGGTGCTATCTCCGAGCTTCATGCTTTTGATAGCCTGAAATACATCTCCGGGATACACGCTTTTGCGCATCACCAGGGGAAGCCGCTGATTGGTTCTGCGGGTATCAATCAGGACACAGTCTTTCTCCGATTTACAGACAACCTGAAGCGTAAGACGGTCTCCATAATTCGCATGGGTAGTATCTTTGCTTTTGACCAGTTCCTTGTAAAAAAGACCGGAAGCTGATTTTTCAAAGCCAGGATGTTCAGGTTTGTGGCAAGCAAGGAAGGCTGTTCCTATAAATGCGGCAATCAGAATCGTACGTTTAGTGCTCATAATTTTAATTGACTTTCATTAATTCTACATCGTATATTATAGTCGTAAAAGGTTTCACAATTCCCGTGGAAGACCCTTCTGCTCCATAAGCAAGGTGCGAAGGTATAATAAATTTCGCTTTCCCTCCTTCTTTCAAATGCGCAATACCCATAGCCATACCATCCAGCATTTGACCTTCATCACCCATGGTATACTCTACCGGCTCATTCGGCACATCGAACTTCTTTCCGTTCAGAAATCTTCCAACATAGCGCAGGAGCACCTTGTCTCCTCTTTTCACTGCGGGCCCTGCTCCTGTTTTTTCATCCAAAAAATAAAGTCCATGATCTAATTCTCCGTATTTTTCTTTTCTCCCTTTCATATAATAAGAAAGTATTTTTTGCTCATCTACTTCATCATCATGGCTTCTTTTCTCGGATTCTTTTTTGTATTCCTTTTCATCCAGAATATGTTTAAGTCTTACCCTAACCTTCATCATACTGTCATTCCCGTTTTGTGCAAGGTCATAGGCAGGAATCAGAAAAATGGCACTATCACCTTCTCTCAGTTTAGAAAAACCATCCTTTTCATTATAAGGGGTGATGATGGTCCCATGAGAACTCTCCAAATGAGAATCATAGATCACCGAATCAGCAAAAGTATTCAGGAGGGTCATCTCCAGATATTCTCCCTCCTTTGGTCTGCGGTCGGATTCTCCCAGGGAGACCAACTTAAACCAGGAACCGTTTCCCATCTTCCGGAACCCGGGCATACGCTGTTCCTTACAGGAAAAGACGGCGAGAGCCAGGCTCATTAAAACTATAAATTGTGATTTTCTCGATTGCATCATTTATCGGAGGCTAATAAGTTCCATTTCATATAGTACTGGTGCTCTGGGTGGAATTTTATCTCCATCACCCAACAAACCCTGTGCCCGGTTTGACGGTAGAATAAAGGTCACCTTGTCGCCCGTTTTCATGAACATTACCATTTCATGAATTCCGGATTCCACATGATCTTCACCGATCCTGAATTCCTTCCTTCCATCTTTTGCGGATGAGTAACAAACAGTTCCATCCAACAGAGAAACCTTATAATCAACTGTGGCATACAAGCCAACTCGCGCTGAATCACCTTTTTCACTTTTCCTCAGGAACTGAAACCGGAGTCCTGTTCCGGTTGCACTCATCGTCAAATGGTGATGATTGATATAAGAGTCAATAACATCTGATTCCCTCCGGCTATCGGCCTGATTGGCATTTAACAACTGCTCCCTGGTAAATGGTTTAGGTTTGGGGCGTGTATCCTCCTTCTGACCGCATCCGGAGATTGACCAGGCAAATCCGATCAGAACCATCAAGGAAATGCGAAATAAGGATACGACCCGGTTCATGTGATGTAATAGCACTTACTTTTTATTCAGGGTTTTTAATTCCTTACCATACCCTGGTACAAGAGCATGAAATTTCTCAATGACTTTTTCCAGTTTTTCATTGGAAAAACCTCCCGCTGCATTGACATGCCCTCCTCCACCGAAATGATTACGGGCAAACAGATTCACATCAAATTTTCCTTTCGACCGAAATGACATTTTGATCATACCGTCACGCTCAGACATAAAGGCGGCGAATTTCATACCTCTTATAGAAAGTATGTAATTCACAAGTCCTTCGGTATCCCCCTTCTGATAATTGAACTGCTTTTGTTCCTGTTCACTGAGTGAAATGTAACCGGTGTTATATTCTTTCAGGATGACCATTTTTTCACACAGGCTGTATCCGAGAAGTTTAAGCCGGTCTTCTGTAGAATCATCATAAACACGGGAATGAATTTCTGCATTTGCGGCTCCTGCATCAATCAACGCTGCAACGATGCGATGGGTGTCGGCTGTTGTAGATGGAAACCGGAAGGATCCGGTATCTGTCATGATTCCGGTATAAAGACAATCTGCAATATTTTTATCCAAAAGCTTCTTGTCGCCAAGTGCTTCAATAAAGGTGTAGATGAGCTCACAGGTGGAACATGCTTTGACTGAATGGTGCATGAAATCGGCAAAAGCATCCGGTTGGGGATGATGATCTATCATTATTTTAGGAACACCTGATACCTCTACAAGGGCTCCTAGTTTATCGATTCGTTTCAGGGAGTTGAAATCCAAACAAAAGATCAGGGTTGCTTTCTGTATTAACTTCGTTGCCTTCTCAAGCTCTTTTGTGGCTTCACAAACCTTTGCACTACCTTTCATCCAGGAAAGAAAAGCCGGAGCATCATTAGGAGTAATCACGGAAACCTGGTGCTTCTTTTTCAGGAGGTAGTTACTTAGACCCAACGAGGAACCCATTGCATCTCCATCGGGCGACCAGTGCGTAAGGATTACAATTTTCTGGGGTTTATTCAGTAAGGTTTTTATTTTCTTGAGTTCGGCAGGTTTCATTCAGGGAAATTAGGGCTCTAAATTACAATTTTTTACTGGTCTGAGCTTGTTGATCTGCCTCTGCAAAAGGAAATTCCACTTCAAAGCTATTTTGTTGAAATCAGAATCCGGATATTTTTGTTAATTTCGCAGCCGTCCGACAAAAGCGATCACACTTTCCAGATCGCTTAAAGGATTTATACAAACACATCTTAAGTCTACATGGCAACGAACAGAACATTTACAATGATCAAGCCCGATGCAGTCGGGAATAATTATATCGGCCCGATTCTGGCCAAAATCAACGAAGCAGGATTTCGTGTCGTTGCAATGAAGTACACGAAGCTAAGCGTTGAATCAGCCGGGAAGTTTTATGAAGTTCATAAAGCCCGTCCTTTTTATGGTGAGCTGGTAGAATATATGTCATCCGGTCCCATCGTAGCTGCAATTCTGGAAAAAGACAATGCAGTAAGTGATTTCCGCAAACTGATCGGAGCTACAGATCCTTCAAAAGCGGAGCCAGGAACCATCCGTCAGCTTTTTGCAAAATCGATTGCAGCGAATGCCGTTCATGGTTCTGACAGTGACGAAAATGCAGAAATAGAGGGTAATTATTTCTTTGCAGGATCCGAGCGGTTCTAGGACTCCTCATTCATAATACTCATAGGTATAATTGTACAGGACGGATAATTCATTATTCATCCTGTACTTTAACCTTTTCTTGATATTCCCCTTTGAATCAAGTGTGAACTCGTTTTTTTCTTGATCAAGTAAAAGGGTATTGAGGTATAGATTTTTCGATTCTGATTTCATCCCCCCATGCCCGTCGTAGGAATAATAGACCTTAAAGTGTTTACCGTTTTCGTGTTTTACACTGAACGTTTTGACTGAACCATCCCGTTCATAATCATAAGCAATCCAACCAAATGGCACAGTGTCATGCCCCACTTCTGTGACCTTACTCAACAGGCCTGACTTCGTATACTCATATTTAAAATCATGCTTGACATGTGATTTGGAATCGCTTATAAAACGAAGTATCAGATAACCCTGCTGGTCAAACTTGTAGGATTGTTTGACGAAATCCTGAATCTCTGGGAAGACTTCCTCTGTAGACGAAATAATCTTGCCCTTCGGATCGCATCGAAAACTGAATTTGCTGAATATAACCCCATCTGCATTTTGAGTGGTTTCTTCTGATGGAAATCCTTTTTCATCGTATTGGATATTCGTCTTTGCAATGGTATCCCGATACTGGCAAAAAACCCTCCCTCTGATCAGGTGTGATGCATTATACAAATTCGTCCATTTAAACATTTCAAGATCCGTAGAATCAAAATAAATTTGTTCGATAACGTTCCCATCCTCATCAAATTTCATTCTTTGACTGAGAAAGGTGCGTTTATCAATGTCCTTATTTAGTTTGAGCGAATAGATGTTGACCGTTTTCAGTTTGTTTTTTTTGGTATGCAACCTATCAGCATCACTTTGGGAGGGCTGGGAATGAAGTGAGTACGAGAAAATGATCGAAAAAAGCAGCAATGAAAAACGAATGGAAAATGGCATAATCGAGATTTTAATTGAAAACAACCTGGGTAATTACTTCCACCCCGGCTTCTTCATTAAGACGTTCAATGAGTTTTTCCTTGCTATATGCCAGTTCTTCTCTCAACGCGGCTGATTCAAGCCTTACATAGAGAATTTTGTTACGGATGCTCAGATCCAGCGTCCGTTTTTGAACCATAGGTCCCATGATTTTCCCCCAGGAGGCCATCAGTTTAAGCTCGTCCATCCTACCTTGGAGTTTATAGGCTCCCAGCATCTCTGCTATGGCCTCCTTAAGACTTTGTTCATTATGTTTTGACATCACTCAAAAGTAGGAAAAGAAGCTAAATACCAAACCAGACGACGATAATGAATGCAAATTCTCAGGAATAGTCTTCAATGCCTGTAAACTCGCACCTGATTGTCTGATTTCTTCTAATTTTTAAGCACCTTATCTATCAAATCCTTCCCGGGAGAAGTCCATTTCCGATCAATCAATTGATTTTCATGCATTTAATTCTCATCACTTCCTCTTCACAAATCTACCAACTAAACAAGTCGCCTGGACCTGAAAAACCAGGAATCAGTATTTTTTCAACACACTTGGGCTCACATTCAGTTAATTAGTTTAAATTCGCAAACCATCATTTAAATTCTGAATGCTAACCATTTAACGAGGAATTGGCCAACAGAAAAAACGTATCTCAACATGAATAAAAAGCTCCTTTCTTTCAGTGTCTTCATTCTGGGTTGTACAATCGGGTTTGGCCAGGATCTTAGCAATTATAAAACATTCAAAGGCGACACGCTGGATGGTTTTGATCAGGTTTCCTGTTACCACAAAGCGCTCTCTATGCGGCTTCATGGAAAGGAAGTAAAATCCTATATCGGCCAACAACAGAGGAGTTTCGTGGCCAATAAATACCATTTGCCCGATCCAGCGAAGGCTAAATCACTTGTATTACCAAATATCCTTACCTCAGCTTGTAATAATGTTGACTTTGAGAATGGAACCTTCGGGGGATGGGTCGGAGGAGTTGGATGGAATGTAAATTCGTCCCAACCCTTATTTATCAGTAGCGTTGGAATTACTTCCGGGATAAACCTTCCGGAAACTGCCTGTAATTACCATACCCTTGTAAATACAGCAATGACTCCAGATCCTTACTCTTTGCTGCCTGCAGTAGATCCGGGGGGAGGAACTTGGGCCTGCCGTCTTGGAGGTGAAAATGTGAACGTGGAAAGTAATGGTGGATTCGGAGCCTGTACCAGCGGAAACGTTGCCAACAATGCAAACTCAGGAGGCGAAACTCTTCAGCAAACTTTTATCGTAACTGCTGCAAACGCACAGTTTACCTATAAATACTCTGTAATCATGGAGATGGTGAATCACGCCAACAACCAGCAACCTTATTTCCGTGTTGAAGTACTCGATTCCAACGGACACATTACCAGCCCTTGTCAGCAATATTATGTGGAAGCAGATACCACCGGAAACAGACCTCAGGGGTTCCTTACCTCTGCCTTACAGGACGGTCTTGGTGACTCCGTAGCTTATTGTCCGTGGACTGCAAATGCACTCAATTTATCAAACTACATCGGGCATCCGGTTACTGTTCGTTTCACAGCTACCGGTTGTACTTTTTCCGCTCACTTTTGTTACGCTTACATCGACTGTTCCTGCGGGCCTGTACAAACAGTACCTACCCACCCGAATATTTGTCAAGGTCAGCGTGATACCCTTATCGCACCAGGTAGCGGAGGAATCGGAACTTATCTCTGGACCACACTTCCTTCTGGTACTGCTGGTATAGTAGGACCTAATAACAAAGACACTGTTTTCATTAATGCATCCGGAACATATGAGGTAAATGTTACCTATCCGAATGGATGTCACTATAAAATTGACACCACCATCACTTTTAATCCATTGCCTGTAGCCACAGCTATTCCAACTAATGTTACCTGTCATGGGTTGCATAACGGAAGTGCTACCGTGAACGTTACGACAGGGGTAGGTCCATACTCTTATAGTTGGTCTCCAAGTCCGGGGGGTGGACAAGGTACTTCCACAGGAACCGGTCTTGCGGCTGGGACCAATTATACGGTATTAATTACAGGAGCTGCAGGATGTTCTTCTACAACTACGGTGCAAGTAACCGAGCCTCCTGCTCTGACAGCCACAAACACTCATGTCAATGTGCTTTGTAACGGAGGCAATAATGGTTCCGGTACTGTAAATGCCAGCGGAGGTACTGTATCTTATACATTTTCCTGGACTCCAAGCGGCGGAACTGCCAGTACCGCCAGCGGTCTGACTGCAGGGATTTATACCTGTAACATCATCGACCGGAACGGATGTACCATTAGCTCTCTAGACACCATCTCTCAACCCGCAGCTCTTTCTGTAACGAACATTGCGACTCCTGTTGCCTGTCACGGAGCCACAACTGGAGCAGATACCATGCTCGTTTCAGGAGGTACCCCTGCCTATACTTATACCTGGACTCCTATATCTGCATCAACACCTAAAGCAACAGGTCTTCCTGCTGGAACTTATACCTGTACAATTGCGGATGCACATAACTGTTTAACCACAGCCATTGCTCATATCACCGAACCACCGCTTCTGGTACTTACCCCACATAGTCAACCGACTCCATGTGGAGGTGTCAGCGGAAGTGCTTCTGTTACGGTTGTTGGAGGAACGGGTGCATATACTTATTCCTGGGCGCCACCTTCAGTTAGTGCGATCGACTCGATTACGGCCCTGAGTGCCGGAATTTATACAGTGACTGTTACAGACCATAATGGATGTATTCAATCCTCTGCAATTCCGGTGTCGAACACAGGTGGTCCAAAAGATACAGTTCTTCACTCTACGAACGTTAAATGTTTCGGTGGAACAAATGGTGCTGCAACTATTGCCGGACACGGAGGCACAGGAGCCCTTTCCTTCACCTGGTCGCCAGCAACCGGAACGCATACTCCTTTGGTTGATACGACGCTTGGAACCAACCTTGCTGCAGGTGTATATCTGATTACGGTATCTGATGCTTTCAACTGCCGAAGCACCACATCCGATACCATTATTCAACCTACTGCAGTAACAGCAACAGCAGCCCTTACCCATGTCAATTGTTTTGGACAAAATAATGGTCAGGCTGCATTGACTACCTCCGGAGGGCACCCTGGATATACTTATATCTGGTCTCCTATCGGAGGGAATACCTCTATCGGTACCAACCTTACCGCGGGTGTATTCACCTGTTCCATCGCAGATACGAATTCTTGTCCCGGATCCATTGTGGTTACGATTACTCAGCCGGCTATACTTGCCTTTACGGATACAATCAATCCAACCACCTGCTTCGGTAGCAATAATGGATCTGTACTCATTAACCCTACCGGCGGTACTCTTGGTTATACTTACTCCTGGTCAGGAGGGGGAGGATTTGCTCCGAATGCAACAGGACTCGTTGCCGGGACTTATACCTGTACTATCACGGATTCCCATGGATGTAATACTTCAGCGGTGACCACAGTCACTCAGCCTACCATGGTTAACCCAACCAATACGACCATCGGAGCCCATTGCTTCGGTCAAAATAATGGTACTGCAACCGCAATTGGTGCAGGAGGTAATGCAGGAGGTTATACCTATTTCTGGACCCCTACTGGTGGTAATACTGCAACAACTATTGGACTGCCCGCAGGAACTTATACCTGTACTGTAACAGATCCTAAAGGATGTTCCGGAACAACCATAGCGCATATCAATCAGCCTTCGGTGCTGGTTGCAAATAACACTCCGAAAGAAATTTCCTGTAGTGGCTTGGCCGACGGGAATATTATTTGTAACCCTAGCGGTGGAACTCCAACCTATACCTTCGCATGGACTCCAAGTGGAGGCTCTGCGGATACAGCTAAGAACCTCGGACCAAATACCTATACCTGTACACTTACAGATGGTCACGGATGTACAACCACTACCATCGCTGTACTTACTCAACCTACTCAGCTGAGAGACTCCATCAATGCGCTTTCTCTGAATTGTTTTGGCGTAAATAATGGAACGGATACCGTTAGAGTAAAAGGCGGAACTTCCCCTTACTCTTACTCCTGGAATCCAGGTGGAGGAACAAACGCTTATCAAAGCGGGCTTTCGGCTCTGACCTATACCTGCACCGTCACTGATGCGCATGGCTGTATTCAAGCTGCAACTGTTACCGTTGCACAGCCTTCTGCCCTTCTCGGAAACCCAAGCTCAACTGATGCCATTTGTACTGCTGCGGTCGGCTCTGCTACCGTGATTCCTACTGGTGGAACAGGACCCTACTCCTATAGCTGGACAACTCCTTTTGGATTTAGCAATACCGTAAATAACCTCTATCAGGGTACTTATACTTGTACCGTAATTGATTCCAGAGGTTGTACAAAAGTTGTTACGGTTCCGGTTGGTCACCACAACAATATCGTACATGCAAACTTCACAGCTACACCATCCAATGGAGTAGCACCTCTGAGTGTTCACTTTTTGGATCACAGTTACCCCAATATTGCCACTTATTGGTTCAATTTCGGTGATGGAGGTGGGGCATTAGTAGATAGCATCACCGATGTTTACGGAAATCCGGGCACCTACACTGTAACTGAGCAGGTTACTGACGCTAACGGCTGCCAGGCAGATACCAGCATTGTGATTCATGTTAAAGAACATCCTTCGCACATCACAGTACCTAACATTTTTACTCCTAATGGTGATGGAGAAAATGATTTCTTCAAGATCTCCTGGTATGGAATTGATGCTTACTCCCTGAAAATTTATGACCGTTGGGGTGTACTTATGTGCCAATTCTCACACCCATGGCTTGAGTGGGATGGACTTACCTTCAGCGGAGCAAAAGCTAATGATGGCACCTATTACTATGTAATTGAAGCTACCGGTGATGACGGAGTGTCTTATAATTTAAATGGATTCCTACAGCTCATTCGGAAGTAATCTTCCCATTTGAAAAAAGGCCTGCGGTATACATATCCGCAGGCCTTTTTATTCATACTAAAAACAAATACCTTAAATACAACCTCCTTGAGCTTCACAAACCGGCTAAAAACTTTTCTCGTTAAGAACCTTTCTATTTCAAACGCAGAGGCTGAAAAACTGATATTTGAAAAACGTGTTAAAATAAATGGCAAGAGGGGCCGATTTACATCTTCCGTGAGTAATGGAGATGAGGTTCAGCTTGACGGCGAGATTATTCTGGAGAAGAAAAAGTTTATTTACGTCAAGTTCTATAAACCGGTAGGGGTTGAATCTACGATGGATCTGAGTATAGAAAATAATATTGTGACCGCGCTGGGGCATGAGGAACGATTGTTTCCAATCGGGCGGCTTGATAAGGAATCGGAAGGATTGATGCTCCTTACAAATGATGGAAGCATCTATAACAAAATCCTGAAGAGTGAGCATGAAAAGGAAAAAGAGTACATGGTAAGTGTGAACAGATCAATGACACCCGACTTTATTAAGTCGATGCAAGAGGGAATCATCATCATGGGGAAGAAAACCAAACCCGCTCAGGTCTTCATAAACAAAGGAAATGAAAAGAGCTTCCGGATTATCCTTACGGAAGGATTGAACCGTCAGATTCGCAGAATGTGTCATAAATGCAATTATCAGGTGAAGAAATTGAAGCGAATCCGGATTGTTAACATCCTGCTTAACGACCTTAAACCGGGAGAGTGGAAAGACCTCAGTCAGACAGAACTCGAAAATCTATTCATATCAATCGGCAAAGCAGCCCCTTCTGCCGAAGGATCCGTTCGTCCGCGTCCGCAAAAATCACATTAGTCCCATTTTTCTTACATCCCCTTTTCAACCCTTAACCGGGTTTTGAAAATCTAGGTATTTCGTATATTAGGGCTCTGTTAGTTTTGCCTAAGGACCAGACTCTCTGCATAGAACGATTTATGGGTAAACGATTCCTCTTTCTCCTCCTCCTGAGTTCATCGATGCTGCATGCACAAAAATGCATTCGTCAAGCCGACAAACTTATTGCTGATAAAAAATACCGTTCGGCCTGGGAAGTCCTCGACAAAGAAGATCCTAAAAACGAGAACCCTACAATTGCCCTTGCAAAGACGGACTTGCTTCTCAATAATTTTATTAATACCGTAATGCACAAGGTATTTACACTGAAAGACCTAATGCCCGGGGAGAAAGTGGAAGATTACAGAGGAAAAGATGTGAACGGATCGTTGATCAAATTTGATGCGGAGATGATCATTGACACCCTTCTTAAACAACATCCTAAAGATTATAAATTATATGAAGGGCTTGGTAATTATTACTATCAGGTTTTCCTTTACTTTCAGGAAAACTGGATTAAGAAACCAGAAGAACTGGTACAGCTGATACTTGGTAATTATACAATTGCTAATGAACATGGAATCCATAATTACCTGGTTTCTTATCGCATTGGTTTTGCTCAACTTTTTCTTCAGAATTTCCAGGAAGCGCGTAAATATTTTCAAGAGGCTGCCAGGCAAAATCCTAAATATCCGGATGCCTTTTACAGTCTTTCTTATTCCAACCTTCAACTGAATCAAATAGATAGTGCGCTATTGAACGCCAACAAGGCTTATGAGTTGTTTACAGATAGTTTTAACAGGTCGGATGTTAATTTGTTACGTGGGATGATCTACAGCACCAAAAACGACACTCTGTCTTGCCTTCGTGAATATAGGGCAGCAGCAAAGCTCAACCCTAAAAACCAAGGTATGTGCCTGCTTCTCCTCAAAGCCGAACTTCGGTATAATGGCAAGGATCTGGACAGCGTTACATCTGCTTATTTTGATATGGCTCCGAAATTGGGAGAAACCTATAATGAAATTATCAACGACTATTTTAAGTTTAATAAACTCAAGGAGATCCTTGCTTTTTTGGAAAGTAAACTTCATGAATATGCATCCGATCCGGAAGTATGCGGCAATATCTGCTTTTACAGGGCCTTTGTTTATGTAACGATGGAAGAGAAAGAAAAAGCAAAGGCAGACCTCCTGAAAGCAAAAGAATATTTCGGGAAAGTTTTTCCTCCAGGAAACGAAATATTCGGCACCATTGATGAAGGGCTTAAAGAGCTTGAAAAATAGCATCTGATTTCTGGCCTTCCTCCCCATTTTGAAAAAATATGAAAACAGCTTAGTTTTGTCTTAGCTATTAATGAAGTTAATTCATAATCGTTATCGACATGAATACGAAGATTCCTTATATTTTCCTCCTCCTCCTTCCACTTGGGTTTTTCTCTAACTCCTCTTTTTCCCAACCCATGCAAAAAGGAACTTCTGTGTTCAGTGTTGGATTGGGTGCGCCTGGTGGATATATCAATCCGGGAGCTGTGGGATATGGGGAATCTGTGTTTTACTCTCCTGCTCTTGATTTAAGTTATGAAAAGGGTGTAATTGCAGACATCCCTCATAGCTTGATTGGTTTAGGCGCTTATGTCTCCATGGATTTTCATTCGGATGACTATTCTGACAATGTCTATTATTACAATAATCATTGGACAGATTTTATCATTGGAGCGAAAGGCTGGTATCACCTCGACTTTTTGAATAAGAACAAGTATGATGTCTTTGG
>PLYR01000030.1:1454-30656 GCA_003153435.1 Bacteroidota bacterium | reverse complement strand
ACAGAGCGGAGAAACAGTGTTTTTTTCGCTCTGTTTCTGTTTCTCCGCTCTGACCTTGTGCCCGAAGAGAGACTCGAACTCTCAAGGATGTAATCCAACGGCTTCTGAGACCGCAACGTTTACCAGTTTCGCCATCCGGGCAACATTTAAAATCACGGATGGAGCGGTAACATCTACAACCGTGAGTATTCTATTAAGTGCCCTGGACGAGAGTCGAACTCGTACTGGTTGCCCGCCACCCCCTCAAGATGGTGCGTCTGCCAATTTCGCCACCAGGGCATTTTAAAAATTAAGATTGCAAATATATGTTTTTTCTCTCAAGTTTAAAAAAAGGATTGCAGGGCAATGACCCGGATTCGGGGCTTATTAATCACTTTTTTATCGTATTACAAGCTTCTTAACCACCATCCCCAATTTAGTCTCCACACGGAGCTCATATAAACCAGCGGCTATCCCGCTTAAATCCAGGTTCATCCAGCTGGCTTGGTTGGTTACCGGATGGCTTTGAATCATATTCCCGGTAAGCCCATAGAGCCAGATACCTTGAATAGGATTAACGGGGCTCAGATTCAAAACTTGTACTTGAGTATTGGCTGGGTTTGGGAAAAGGGTAATGGAAGAAGCCAGGGAAGCCGACAATTCCATGCCCGAAATCTGGTTGTTTGCAGAAAGGATCTGTAACTGAGGATCAAAGTATGCATATTGAGCCGTGAAAGGCAGACGGAACGTAAATACCTGTCCGGAATACGTATGATTGAATATAATGGAAGTATCGTGTCCTTCTCCTGAAAATTCGATGGGAACAGGCATTTCAAAAAAGGCAACCGATGGATCGCTTTGGGTCTGGTTAATGGTGACTGATACATTCGGCCCATCCTGGGACCAGGTAACCTGATAAGATGGATAACCTTTGTTATAAAACCATTCGTTGAAAAAACTCTGGAGGTTCTGCCCGCTGGTGGCCTCGAAATGACGAATCAGATCCGGCGTCCGGGCATAATGATAGGCGAGTATGGTGTCGTTGAGATAACTTTTCAGAGAGTTGAAGAACATCGCATCTCCGAGCTTCCACCGAAGCATATGCAGGAGATAGGCTCCTTTGGAATAGCTCAAGGCTCCGCTGAATATCCTGGGTACAGAAGTGGTATCATCCACTCTTACCGAGCCATTGGGTTCCGAGATGGCTGAGAGGATACTCTGCTTCTTCCACCGAAGCCAGTTTTCAGGGTAAAACCGTTGTTCCGTAAGCGCTTCAAAATAGGTGGCAAAACCTTCATTCAGCCAGATATCCTCCCAACTGCCCAAGGTGACTCTGTCGCCAAACCACTGATGTGCACATTCATGAGAAAGCAGGGTGTTGGAATAACCTCCGATGAAACTCATAGTCTGGTGTTCCATGCCACCGCCCCAGCCAAATTCGGCGTGACCATATTTTTCTTTCTTAAAAGGGTAATCAATAGTCAGACTATCATAAAGACTCAGGGTATTTATAATGAGTGGAGTGACACTCTGGGCCCAGGTAAGATGCTCTGGCCATACATAGTTCAGCACTTCCATGGAGTCGGTAGAGGAATGGAGATGCAGGTAATGTGAATACTGGACATAGTTCGTCACACCGATGGCAACCAGATAAGTTGCAATAGGGTAACGTGTTCTCCAATGGGTGATGATTTGTGTACCACTGGGGATCTCTGAAATCAGGATCCCATTCCCGGCTACTTTGTTGCCCTGGGGAGCGGTCACGATCACATCGAGGGAATCAATTTTATCAATCAGATTCTGTTTACAGGGCCACCAGTCTTTCGCTCCATACGGTTCCGAAAGAGTCCAGATAATAGGTGCTCCTGCATGAGTGCCCTGATAAAAAGAACCGAATCCGCTGGAGACGGGCACCCCGTGGTAATATACCGTCAGTGAATCGACAGCTGACTTCATGACCGGCCCGGGTAGCGTTATATTTAACTGATTGGCTGTGCCCTGAGCATATGTAAGTGCAGTATGGTGATAGATCACGGAGTCGGTATGCAGGGAATCACTCATGTCAAAATTAACCTGAGAAATAGAGGTTACCGTCGGTTTAAAATAAGAAGTGATTCCACCGGAGATGAAATCAACGGCAGGGTCGACATTCCAGTTGCAACGTTGATAAACGAGATTATAATCATTTGCGAATCCGGCAACAGAAGGACCGACCAGATGCATATGGGCCTTCATTTCTGACTCCACAAGATCGCACTGGGCATCGGCACACGAAACAGTCTGTGCCTGGGAAACAAGCTGTAAAAGAAAGACGGAAAGGCAAAGCAGAAACTGCTTCATGGGTAGTTAAGTAATAACTACCAAGTTACGAAAAAAAGCGGGATATTCAATTGACATTGCCGGCTAGCCCTGTATGCTAATTAACCTTTGGGCTTAACAATGCTTATTTTACCACTAAGGCACTAAGGGCACTAAGATTCACTAAGGCATTACGTATTGTTTCTTAGTGTCCCTAAGTGCCCTTAGTGCCTTAGTGGTTATTTTTATTCAATTCAAATTAATCTTTACTCTCCTTTATAAACTTACCGTCTTTGTCAAACAAAAGATCCATCTTTTCTACTTCAGCTTCGAAAGTCATCACTCCTTTGGAGTCCACGATTTTCGCTGCTTCCTTGATTTTTTTCCCGGCTTTGTTTTTGGTTATATAATCGGTAGCCGCTTTTGGGAGTTCGGAGACTTCAATCTTTGTTTCTGTTTCCAGCAGATTTCCGGAAGCATCGATCACCACCGACATCTTTGTTTTGTCTTTGTGAAAGCCAGCTTCAAAATTACCATTTTCCTTTTCCCACTTCTCGGCTTTCAGGCCCGGATAGAGGGAGGTGAATTTGGTTTTTACAGCAGCAGGAACGGCTGCTTCGTCCAGCTTCTGTTCTTTAGCTTCCTGGGCATTTGCAATCAGGATTGAGGCACCGAGTAGGGTGGAAAGGATTAATTTTTTCATTTTGTATTTTTTAGGTCATGACAGCATATTTTCTGTCTTCGTGTATAAAGATCAGAGATGAATCTGTATAAAATCTGTAGGGGTAAAAATCGTTTATCCTATTTCCGGTATACTAATTTTAATAGAGTAGGGAAGACGATGAGGAGGAGAGGCAACGCTGCTGTAAATCCACCAATCACGGCAATTGCTAAAGGTTGGTGCAGCTGAGAACCCGATCCTATTCCAAGAGCCAAAGGCATCAGTGCGATGATGGCTCCGAGGGCAGTCATCAGCTTCGGACGGAGCCGAGTGGAGATGGAATAGTTAATGGCTTCTTCTGCTTTTCCTGGAAGGAGATTATGACGGAATTGCTGAAAAGTGAAAATGGCATTTTCTCCGATAATACCTACAATCATAATGAGACCGGTATAACTACCTACATTCAATGGGGTATTGGTAAGATATAAAGCCAGGACACTGCCTGCGGTACCCAACAAAGAAATGAAGAGGATCAGCATGGCCGCACGGAAATCGCGGAACAGAAAGAGTATGGTGAGGAAGACCAACAGGCTTGCGCTGATTAAGATCATCAGCAATTCTTTAAACGATTGTTCCTGTTCAGCATAAGCTCCTCCAAAAGCAATACGATAGCCATCGGGCAGGGGAACATGAAGTTTTATCTTTTCTTTGATGTCTCTGACCACGCTTCCAAGGTCACGGTTGTTCAAACGGGAGGTGACGGATACGAAGGTTTGAAGGTTTTCACGATTTATTTCTGCAACACCCGGTATGATATTGAAATCAGCAAATTCGGTAATAGGTTTCAGTTTGCCTCCCGGAAGAAAAATGAATTGCTGTTTGAGTTTGGTCAGTCCTGTCCCTTTGTGAGCAGGGTAAATAAGGCGGATATCGGTCATCTGCTCATTTTCCAGTATGCTTCCTGCCGCGTTTCCTTCCAACTGACTCTGCATCTGAAACTGAAAGTCATCAGCTCCAATTCCGAATTGAGCAAGCTTGGTAAGATTAGGTTTGATATCCAGAGAAGGGCCGGCAATAATTACCTGATTCGTTACATCGGCAGTGCCTGCCACGGTCTTGGTTTGTTCTTCGATGGCATGAGCAAGCTCTTTCAGCTTTTCCTGGTCCTTGCCATAAATTTTTATTTCTATGGGCTGAATAGAACTCATCAGATCTCCAAGAATATCCATGATTACCTGTCCGAAATCAACGGTTAAAGCGGGTTGAGAAGCTTGAATCTGTTTGCGGAGATCATCAATCACTTCTTCTGTCGATCTTTTCCTTTCCTTCTTCAGCTGAATCAGATAATCGCCTTTATTCGGTTCGGTAATGAAGAACCCCATTTCTGCTCCGGTGCGTCTGGAATAGTCTTCTACTTCCGGAACTTTGGTAATGATTTTCTCTACCTCTCTCATGATCCGGTCTGTTTCATCCAGAGAGGTTCCGGGTGGAGAGCGGTAATCGAGAACGATAGAGCCTTCATCCACGGAGGGTAAGAATCCTGTTCCGAGCTTTGGAGCAATATAGATAATGGATCCGGTGAAGAAGAGTACAATGACCAATCCGATCACAGGCCATCGGAGGAAAAAGGTTACCCATCTTTTCGGATGAACCTCCCGGGCATGAGCAGAGGTCTTCTTTCTGGCAGGGAATAAGAGGTAAACCACTGGAAGTATTAACCAGGTAACGAGAAAAGAGGACACCAGGGTGATGATCATGGTATCAGTAAGAACCTTGAAGTAAGACCCTGCAATTCCACTCATGAGTATAAAGGGAAGGAAAATCACAATCGTGCTCAGGGAGGAACCAATCATGGCCGGGAACAGATACTTCATGGCTTTCTGAACGAGTGTTCCATATTCTTCTTCGGGATGTTCTTCCTGAGTCCGGTGAATCTGTTCTACCACTACAATCGCATCATCAATGATCAAACCGATGGAAGCAGCAATGGCGCCAAGGGTCATGATGTTAAAGGTATATCCCATCGCATAGAGGATGATTAAGCTCAAACCAAGGGTTACCGGAATAGTGATCAGAATCGTAAGGCTTGCACGGAAGGAACGGAGAAAAAGAATGGCCACTATGATAGCCAGCAATAACCCGATCCAGAGGCTGTCGTTCACACTGCGGATGGCGGTGCTCACAAAATCAGCCTGATTGTAATAAGGTTTAACAACTACATCTTTGGGAAGGAGAAACTGGAGGGCTTTTACTTTATCCAGCACATTTTTAGAAAGAGCAAGGAGATTGGTATTGGGCTGTTTCTGAATGGTGACGAGGACGGCATCCTTTCCATTTGCATTAATCCGTATATACTCTATTTTTTCCCTGACATTGACGGATGCCATTTCCTTCAGAAGAATAACTCTTTTGCCATCGTTCTTGATAACCACATTCTCAATATCTGTCTTATTCCGCAGTGCTGCATCAGTCACATTTAAATACAAACGGCGGTAGTCTGAAGAATATCCGTTTGAATTGATGAAGTTGGTCTGACTTAAGGCGGTGGACAATACAGCAGGAGTGACCCCGAAAGAACTCATCTTTTCAGGATTCAGCTCTATCCAGTATTCTTTTGTTTTCCCTCCCATTATATTCACTTTGGAGACACCGTCAACCTGTGAGAGGAATGGTCTTATAACAGTGTTGGAAAGGAGCCGGAGCTCAATAGGGCTTTTTCCGGTGCTTTCCACAGTGAATCCCATTACTGGCATCAGGGAGGGATTCATCTTTTCGATAATGATGGAGGTATTCGGTGGCAGGGTGTTGCGGATCTGATTGACCCTGCTTTCCATAAGCTGTTGGCAGAGTGTTACATCAGCATCCCAGGTGAGGTAAGCGGAAATTTCACTGCTCCCACGACTTGTAGAACTCCTTATCATCTTTACATTCAGGACTTGCTTCAGCGCATTTTCAAGCGGTTTGGTAACGGTTACCATCATCTTCTCTACCGGCTGTTCTCCGGCATCGGCAATGAGTTTTATCTTCGGAAAAGTCACTTCCGGAAACAGGGAAGTCTGCATCCTGCTGAAAGCAAAAGCCCCCCCGAGTATAATCAGGAAGAGGAGGACTGAAACCGGACTCCTATATGCCTTGAAAAAATTCTTCATTCTTTCTCCTTCTCTTTCCTGTTAATGATAATATGGGCTGTATCTGCCAGCCCGTAGTTTCCGCTGATGATAATTCTGTCTTTGGGTCCGAAGGAGGGAGAAATGATTTCCGTCCGCTCAGCGGTTTCGAGTCCTTTCTTCACAGGTACTTTAATGGCTATAGAATCATTCAGGAGCTTCATGACCCAGAATTCAGTCTGCGTTTCATTGGAAAGCAAGGCTGTATTGGGTAGCGTAAGCGCTTTCTCCCGTTTGTCTTTCACGATCCTGATCCTGGCGATAAGGTTCTCGGGGAGGGGGCGGGAGGATGAAGTCTTTATAAGATAACTCTCCGTTTGTGATGTTACATCCATGGAGGGTAGGCGGGAGGTGATCGTTCCGGGCAATACCTGTTTATCCGGTAGTACAATTTCGCAGGCTCCTCCTTCGTGAATGAATTGGTGAAGCTCATAGGGAACATCCAGAAGGAAGACGAAGCTTGATTTGTCGGATACAATGCAAAGTTCATCCCCTTCCTGAATATAATCTCCACTATGTCTGTTTAAAGTGCTGATGACTCCTTCCTGAAAAGAGCGGACTTTGATCAGTCCCGAAAAGCTGAAGGAAGTATCATGCCCCAGGGTATTGTTATCTAATGCCGAAGCTTCTTTTGTTTTGAGCAAGAAGAGTTCTTTGTTCTTGGTGACTTCATCGCCAATATTTACCTCCACCTGTTGAATATAGCCTGATGCAGGAGATTTAACAGTGTTCTTTTTAAGGAATGAAGAGGTGGCGTTCAGCTCCAGATAATCTGCAATGGGTCCGGTACTCGTGGTGTCCACAGTAACCGGAGTGATGGTTGCTCCGTGAGCATCTTCATCCTCTCCGCCTTCTTTCTCGGCTTTCCCCCTGCAACCGGTGTTGAATTGCAGGAGGCAAAAGATAATTACCGTTACTGTAAACAGCTGCAGTAGGGAGAAGAATTTTGTTTTTAAATAGTTCATGAATGTTTTTCTTGTTACAATACTTTTATTCCTTAACCGTTTACCAGTTCCAATAATTCAATTCATTCAGCAGCAACAAATGCCTGATCTGTAGCTGACTCATGCTGTTTTTTATTTCATTGCCGGTGCGGATGGCAAGGATAAAATCGCTTACCGGAAGTGCTCCGATGTTAAGCTGGTTTTTGCCTACCCGGATTTGTTCTTCCGACAAAGCCAGTTGTTTCTTCGTCTGCGCAAGGAGTTTTTCGTTTTCATTGATCTCGTCCATGATCGTGGCGATCTGTTCCTGGTATTGTTTTTTGAAGAATATTTGATAGGAGTTTCGGGTATTTTCAGCCAGATTGATCTTTTTGAATTCAAGCTGTTTTTGTTTCCCATCATAGATAGGCAGGGAGAAATTCAGTCCGAAACTCGTACCGAAATTCCGATAGAGGTAAGCAGGCTGAGAGCCCAGTATCCCGCCATCGGCAAACCAGCTGAGCTTGGGTTTGTAGTTTACACTGGTCAGAAGCTTGCGGTTGCTGATCTGCAAACTATCTATCCGAAACCCTACGAGGAATCTGGAGGAGGAAACACCAACAGGAGCCATTCCGGTAATTGACGGAGGAGAAAGTTTAGGCAGGGCCGTATCTGTAATTCCACTGAGTAGGTTCAGTGCGTGTATATCCGAACAGTATTGAAATTTTTGCTGGTTCAGTATGATTTCCTGTGACTGGAGCGCCACCTGGAAGGTGGTATAATCAAAAGTTTTGTAGATTCCTTTTTCTGTTAATGATTTGAGTACGGAGCTTTCTTCTGTTAGCAGCTGAAGAATAGCATCTGCATGCTCAATCTGGATGATGTCTGCATAGGCCTGAATATACTGGGAGGTAATGTCCCTGGTCAGTTCATGTTCAGTGGTAACCCCCGAATTACCAGCTGCCTGCCGCTGCAGACTCAGGCTCTCGTATTGAGGGGCAAGAATTTGTTTGTTAAAGAGGTTTTGGCTTACGCCCATGAGCAGCTCATAATTACCCGAGTTAGTTACGGCATTGTCATATCCATATCCGTTCACATTTGGGGCTACGAGTATTTGCCCCAGCATGTTAACCTGTGGTTTACGCGTCGCCTTTATCTTCAGGCTGTCGAATGCAGTACTCTGGGCCTGGTTCCGGAAGTCATTCAGCTGAGGGTTATTGGACAGGGCCTGCTGGAGGTAATAGTTCAGCGTGCCTGTCTGAGCTTCTATCCAACGAGCAGCAAACAGGAAAAATAAAAATAGTAGAATCTGTTCTCTCTTTCGCATGGTCAGGATGAAGCTGATTGAAATTTCAAGAGCAACGTATGTATTCCTTCCTGGTATGAATAGCTTGCAACGATGCCGGATTCTTCACAGATCTGTTTAACGATGGCCAATCCAAGACCGAGGCTGTCGGAGCTGGCATCACCCTTCCGAAATCGTTCAAAGAAATGAGTGGGGTCTTGTGCGACTGATACTCCGGTATTGGAGATGGAGATTTCATCTTTGTTTGTCCTGATGGTCATATTTCCTCCAGGATGATTATGTTTAATTGCATTTCCAAGAAGATTGGAAAGGAGGATATCGGCTAGGGCAGGATTCATTTCCTTTTCAGGCCCTCCCTGGAGGTTCAGGTCAAGCACGAGGCCTTTGTGATCAATCAGTTCCTTGAAATGAGTAAGTCTGGCCCGGATGAGCTCATCGAATTTCACAATTTTGGTTTCGCTGAACTGCTTGTTTCCGATTCGGGTGAGCAGAATAAGGGCCTGGTTCAATTTAGAAAGCCTTCCTGCACTTTCATAGGCATCGGAGATGAGTTTGAGCTGTGCTTCTTTTAATCCTTCCGCTTGCATCAGCAGTTCCAGTTTTGTTTTAATAATTGCAAGGGGGGTCTGAATTTCGTGTGAAGCGTTTTCAGAAAAATCTTTGAGGCTGTGATAATCCTCCGAAATTTTCCGGGTCATTTCATAAAGTACATGGTTTAGTTCATCAAATTCCTGGATACCACTCGGAGAAAAAATTAGAACATCGCCCTGGGAAACCGTAAATTCTTCAACCCGGGAAATGGATTCGTAGAAGGGTTTCCAGAGTTTTTTGGAAATCCTCCGGTTGACTTCAAACATGACCAGCAAGAGCAACGCAAAGAGAAAGAACATCGCTTTTCCGATCGCAATAAGAAGGTCATCTTCTTCAAACAGGGCTTTCTTGATGGTAATCAGGTAGGTGGAAACCTGTTTCTCAGCCCTCTTCGGTGTATAATAAAAGGTGTATTTACGGTATGTAAGGTCCTCTTTGGCATCAGCACTATAGATTGTGGTATCTCTTAAATATTCGGGTGTGGAGGAGGGAGTGCAGTTGCAATAAAGTTTGATGGATGCACCATCGCCAGGGCTAATAAAGTGTTCTGGAATTGTTTCCATAACATCCAGATCGCTTTTGATTGCAGCAGCCTTGGTATGAAGTTGCTCGTTGACTTCTTCATTCATAATTCGGGTGAGCAGGAAATAGCAGACTCCTGTTCCGATGAGGAATACGATCAACGCAGCAGTAATATAATACCTGTTGGTTTTGCTGAGCAGTTTCATTTTTTGGCGAATTTATATCCAATTCCATAAACCGTCTGAATATAATCTTCGGATCCTTTTTCCAGAAGTTTTTTCCTCAGATTCTTGATGTGGGAATAGATAAAATCAAACGAGTCGGCTGAATCCATGTCATCTCCCCAAAGATGTTCAGCAATGCTTTCCTTGGTGATCACCCTGTTTTGATTGGAGATGAAGTAAATAAGCAGGTCGAATTCTTTCTTGGTAAGCACCACCGGTTTATGATGGACGTTTACAATCATTTCCTCAGGCACGATGCTGATTTCCTGAAAGGTTATTTCTTTACTGCCTTTAAAAGTTCTACGTCGAATGATGGATTTGATCCTGGAGTTCAGTTCACTCAGATGGAAAGGCTTGGTAAGGTAATCATCGGCTCCCAGATCAAGTCCCGATATTTTATCATCCAGGGAGTTTTTAGCGGAGATAATGATGATGCCTGCTTCTGATCCCTTCTTCTTGAGGTCTGAAATGATTTCAAGTCCGCTACCACCGGGAAGAGTGATGTCTACCACCACACAGTCGTAATCGTAGATATCGGCTTTGAGCCCGGCACTCCTAAAATCAGTGGCTAGTTCGCAGGTATGTCCTTCTTCCCGCAAATAGGTGAGAATAGAATCTGATAAGGCCGCCTCATCTTCAATCAGAAGGATTTTCATAAACTTGGCTGTTGTGGCACAAAATAGTGTGGCCCAACAAAGTAAATAAAAGATTCTGGATTAAATCTGATTAGAATATCAGGATAGAAGGTCACAAGCTCAGGAAGCAGTTGGATTACCGAATTTTTTCAGAGTACGGTAGTGTGAAGAAATGGCTCCCAGAAAAGTGTTTTGATTGTAATAGGAGATATCGTATTTCTTAGCCACCTTTTCAACGATACGTGAAATCTCAGGATAGTGGATACTACAGATCTGAGGGAAAAGATGGTGCTCGACCTGGAAGTTCAATCCACCTACAAACCAGGTGATGACTGGGTTCCGGACCGCAAAATTAGCGGTAGTTTCCATCTGATGAACAAGCCAGGCATTATCCACATAACCTTCTTCAGGTTCTGGATGAGCGGTATCTTCAATTACATGCGCTAACTGGAATACGATCGTGATGATAAATCCTCCTACCAGGTGCATACAAACAAAACCAATAAGCGTGTGCCACCAGGGGATAGGAAGGAACACCAGAGGAACAACCAGGATATAAGTGTAATAAAATATTTTGAAAGCCAGGAGCTTGATAATCTCTTTGGCAGGGTGTGCATTATCCTTGTACCTGAAAATCTTGTTATAGTCGGTATAGAACACCCAGCTTAAGCTGAGCATGGTGTAAGCAAGAAAAGCAAGGACATGCTGAAGGCGGTGTACTGCTCTGTGCGGGGCATTAGGGGAGAGACGAAGGAACTTAACAACACTCAGATCTTCGTCTTTTTCATAGATATTCGTAAAGGTATGGTGCTTGATGTTGTGCTTTATCTTCCACATATAATCATTGGCCCCTACCAGACTCATGGTCATACCCAGAACTTTATTTACCTTTTCGTTTGATGAATATGCACTATGTAATGCGTCATGAGCCACGCTGAAGCCAATTCCCGAAAGCCCGGTTCCCATGATCATGGCCAGGACTAACATGGTTCCTTCCCCAAAATGACCAAACATGATGAGGAAATAAGGAACAAAGTATAAGGAAAGCATACAGACGGTTTTCAATACCATCCTGTAATCAGCGTGTTTGGAAAGATGATTGGATTCAAAGTACTGGTTTACGCTGTCCTTCAGATCTTTAACAAAATCAAGGTATTTCTTGTTGTTGAATTTTATCCTGGGTTGCATGATTCTTAATTGGAGGTGCAAAGTTAGTGCATTTTTTCTAATTTTAACAGATCGAACAACCTCATACTGTCAAGATACAAACATCCGAAGGTTCATTAAGCGCCTATGAAAACAATTTGTAATGGCTTGAAAGTCATAGAGCTATCTAATGTTCTGGCAGGCCCTTCGGTTGGAATGTTTTTCGCGGAACTCGGTGCTGAAGTGATAAAGATTGAGAATAAGACAACCGGAGGAGATCTTACCAGGAAGTGGAAAACCCCTTTTGAAGATCCAGATTCCGGTCAGTCTGCTTATTACACGGCAGTTAACTGGGGGAAGACCGTGCGGATGGTTGATTTGACCCTTCTGTCAGAAAGGGAAGAGATTTATGAACTTATAAGGGATGCTGATATTGTCATTTCTAATTTCAGAGCCGGTGAAGATAAGCGGTTGGGAATGAATTATGAATCTCTTCGAAAGGTTAATCCGAAAATCATATTGGGAAGTATTAGTGCCTATGGAATGAATGATGTCCGGCCTGGATTCGACCTTGTACTGCAGGCCGAAACAGGTTTTATGTCCATGAACGGAACTCCTGAAAGTGGCCCATTAAAGATGCCTGTTGCCCTTATTGATATTCTTGCAGCGCATCAACTCAAGGAAGGGATATTGTTGGCACTGATACGGAGGATGCAAACAGGAGAAGGGATGCAGGTAGATGTTTCACTGTATGAAGCAGCATTGGCTTCTCTCGCAAACCAGGCCTCCAATTATCTGGTTTCAGGTTTTGTTCCGGGTCTGAGCGGGTCCCTACATCCGAATATCGCGCCTTATGGAGAAATAATAATTACAAAGGACCATAAGAAAATTGCCCTTGCGATTGGAACGGACAAGCAATTTGCTGGTTTATGTAGGGTCTTTGATCTGCCAGCCCTGGCTGATGATCCCCGTTTTAAAACAAATAGTAATCGGATTGCCAACCGGACTATGCTTCAGGATCTGCTCCAGAAATCTTGTTCTGAGATTGATTCAATAGTTTTCTTGAAGAAAACAAGCTCCGAAGGGGTACCCGTAGGTTTGATTTCGAATCTACAGGAAGTTTTTTCGAATCCCAAAGCATTACCAATGATTCTTGAAGAAAACACGAAAGAAGGTAATATCAGATGCGTTAGTACTATAGCGTTCAAAGGATTGCCTGAGTTTTAGCATGTAAGATTTGTTGAAAAAAAGGGAAATTCGTACCCCTTAAATAGATGTTTTGTCGTATATTTGCTTAATAATCTGGTTCCTTCTGCTTACATGAATAAAAGGTTACTTCTCATCCTCTTACTTATAATACCATTAGTTACTAATGCCCAATTCAGGCGGAAGCGGTATAAGTATGAGGTATGTCTGAACTTTGGCGGAACTAATTTCCTGGGTGATGTTGGAGGATCTGATCAGATCGGAACCCATTTTCTGAAAGATTTTAACTATCAGGTTACCCGTCAGGTAATCGGCCTCGGCCTCCGGTATAAAACCAACCGATATTGGGCTATTAAAGCAGATTTTAACTGGGGAGAGGTAGGAGGAGATGATGCACTTTCCAAAGAACCGTTCCGCAATAACCGGAATATCAATTTCAAATCAATCATTCTGGAACTGTCTGTCCGGGCAGAAGGTTATTTCACAAAGGAACAAGGCGGGCACTTGTATCGCCTGAAAAACGTGCATGGTATGAGACGGAAAGATATCCAGGCTTTTTTCTTTGGAGGAGCAGGGGTATTTTATTATAACCCTAAAGGGAAGTATATTGACGGGCAATATTACGCACTCCGTCCTTTGCATACCGAAGGACAAGGCCTTCCGGGCGGATCTAAGTCATATGGGTCTTTCAGTATGTGTTTTCCTTTTGGACTGGGGGCGAAGTTTGCCATCGACCAGAAATGGAGTGTAGGAATTGAATATGGTATCAGGTACACCCTCACAGATTATATTGACGATACCGGAGGGAAGTATTATGATAATAAAACCATCCGGTCCCAGTATGGAGATATCGCAGCTTATTTTGCCGATCCATCCCTTCACCGCATGCCTGCTGGATATGGAGGAGACAATACAAATTCCTACCAGGCTGCAGCAGGGCAGGAGCGAGGAAACCCCAAATACCGGGATGCCTATATGTTCATGACCATCAATGTGAATTACAAAATTCCATATTCTCATCACCGCACCCGGTCTAAGTTCTAATTCCATCCTGCCACATGAGAATTATTATACCTGATTCTCCGGAATTATTCAACCTGTATTTTAACCTGCGTTATGAAGTTCTTCGTAAACCCTGGAACCAGCCCTATAGTTCAGTAAAGGATGACCTGGAGGAAAGTTCTATGCATGCCATGCTCCTCGATGAGCAGGATCAGATTGCAGGGGTTTGTCGTATGCACTTTAATTCAGAAGAGGAAGTCCAGCTTCGCTTTATGGCCATCAGACCCGATCTTCAGGGGAAAGGTTATGGAAAATTATTGTTGGATTATTTTGAAGATTTGGCAACCAGCCATAAAAGAAAGAGGATAATGCTTCAGGCAAGAGAGGATGCTGTTTCCTTTTATCTTCGAAATGGATATGAAGTAAAAGAGAAATCCTATCTGATGTGGGGTATCATACAGCATTTCAGAATGGAGAAAACTATTATCTAAGAAACATTTTCCTTGAGCAGTTTCAGGAGGATCTTCGCATCTTTCTCTTCTAGTTCTCTTCCCAAAATAATTTCCTTACCATAATACCGGAACGAAAGAGTTTCACCACCCACCACCCAGTACGAGCTCATGAAATGATTTACAATCTCCCCCTGACTCTTGCTATATTTGCCTAGGTCCTGAATAGATTCAATCTGATAATCATGGATTTTTCCGGCACCGCGGTTATCCTGTTTGTAGAATAGATGTCCTTTCCCAATTTTTATGATTTCTTTGCCGAACTTTCTCCAGGTGAAGGCCTTCCATACTTTATATTCAAAGTAAATCCAGAACCCAAGCCATACCAGGAGCATGGTTTTCATTTGTCCTGCAGGAACATAAAACAAGTAAACAAGCATTGCAATACCTCCCAGGGTCCATGCTATGAACCAGGTCAAAAGCAGGATGTTTTTTTTCTTATCCGAAAAAGAGGAGACAACAATGCTGAGCTCATCCTCTTTCTGCACATAGGTTATCCTTTTACCAATATATTCCATATACTATCGGATTGAAACGCAAAATTACGATCTTCGCACATACGATCAACGTAAATGAGAAATTACAAACTTCTTCAGGCATTGCTTCTGGTGTTACTTGTTCTCCAGTTGTCATGGGCTTCGGCTCAATCGGCCGGGAAGTTGAATAAAACAGGTGCCAGAGAGATGAAAGCAGGGAATTACACAGAAGCCCTGAACGATTTTACAAAATCGCTTGAACTGAAGCCCGGAGTATTCAAAGTGCTGATGAACCGTGCAAAGGTCTATGAAATTATCAAACAACCGGAAAAGGCCCTGGCTGATTACAACGAAGCGCTGATTCTGGAGCCTAAAAACTACAAGCTTTATATTAAAACTGCGGAGCTGAATATAGCAATGAACCGGTATTCAGAGGCCCTCCTAATACTGCATAAACTTGTGGTTTTTGATGAATGGAACAGAGACGGACTAGAGAAAATCATCTGGTGTCATATCATGCTCAAGCAGTTCAAAGAAGCGGCCGAGCAGTGCGACCGGATTCTGAAAGGAGATAAACATCATTATATCAAGCAGGACCATATCGTTAATTTTTATAATGGAATTACTCAGGATAGTCTGAAGGATTACCAGAGCGCTGTATTATCCTACATCAAAGCCCTTTCCCTTATTCCGAATCCACCCTCAGGTCAAAAAATCAGTCCGGAATTCAAGACTTATTACGTGAATCTGGCAACCGCTCAGTTCCATCTTGGGCAGTTTGACGAGTCCATTAAGAACTATACCATTGCCTCCACACTCGATCCGGCTGATACTGTTCAGCCCCATAATTATAGAATCTATTACTTCCGGAGTTATCCTTACCTGGGTAAATCCGATTACCGCAATACTTTGGGTGATCTGGATCATGCACTTGCTATGAACCCCAAAGACAAAGACATCTTTGTCCACAGAGCCGCTGTTTATCAGAAAACAAGTAATTATCAGAGCTCCATCAGCGATTATACCAAGGCCATACAGCTTGATAGTACAAATCTTCTTTCCTGCAGGGAGCGGGGAGCCTGTTATCTGGAGCTGGGTAACTACAAGGATGCTATCTCTGACCTTCAGAGAGCCCATCTCTTGAGTGTCAAAGATGAGAGGGCTGCTGAATTACTTGGATTGGCTGAGAAAAAAAATTATGACGCGAATAAGGAAAACGATGCTCCGGAAATAAAGATTGAATACCCGGTAGCCGACAATACTAACTTCATAAATATTTATGAGAATCAACTGGATGTTATTGTAAGTGGATTAGTAAGGGATAAAAGCAAACTTAAATTCATAAAAGTGAATGGGATTGAGGCGGAGGTAAAAGATGAAGAACGTTCCCATTATTTTAAGTGTCGGGTGCCGGTCAACTCCGGGCTTCAGAAAATAGAGGTAAGCGCTTCCGATATCTACTCTAATATAGGTACGGCTACCTTGAAAGTTGGGAAACTCATTGATGACTCCCGGGTAAGTGTCACTTTCCGGGGGATAATTATTTCGGATGATGCAAAGAAAACGCCGGTCGCCAATCAGACTATTTACATGTGTAATGAACATGGTGAGGCCATGTATGCTGCAAAAACGGATGAAACGGGAGCATTTAAATTCTATAAGCTTCCGTTCGACAAAAATTATATTCTTACACTCGACGTAAGTGATTCACCTTTATCGCTCACACAAAAGTTTGTAATTACGGATATGCAGAACCGCCCTATCCTCCATGCCGAGTCAGGTGGGAAGGCCCGGTATAAATTTCAGGTGCTTCAGGCAGATTACAAGGCCATGTCCCTGATGACCATGGATGATGAGCCACTGAAGGTAGATCTTAAAGGTAAATTACTGGCAGATAATGATAACCGTTCTCCTCTTGCCAATATTAATGTCCAACTTGTTAATGAGAAAGCGGAGGTGCTTTCCACTCAGAAAACCGATGCTTACGGATTCTTTCTGTTTCCGGGTGTCCTGCCTGATTTGAGCTATTCCTTTCGAATTGACTCTGCGGATACCAGGCTGATACCTGTCAATAAGATTATCATAACGGATATCCGTGGCAAAATAATCAAAGAAATATCCAAAGGGGTGTTCGGCTATTTTATCTATGAACCTCTCGGATCTGAACGCAGCATGCTTTCGGTAATCGCTGAGCCAGATCCCTGGTTGAAAGCCATCAAGCTGAATAAAGATAACTCCCATCTGGAAATTATCGACAATCTCTATTATGAATCGGGTGCATACCAGATTATGCCCTCCTTTGAACCGGAGTTGAATAAAGCTGTTAACTCCATGAAGGAAAACCCGGGACTAATTATGGAGATTCAATCGCATACAGATGCAGTGGCGGGAGATGATTATAATATGGAGCTCAGTCAGAAGCGGGCTTCGGCAGTAGCGGAGTATCTTATAAGTAGGGGAATTGACAAGAAAAGGGTCACGGCTAAAGGTTATGGAGAGACTCAGCTCATCAACCGTTGTTCAAACGGGGTAGATTGTTCAGATGCCGAACATAAACAAAACCGGAGGACGGTTTTTAAATTGAGTTATCCTTCCAAATAGGAACGGTTCCCGAAAATTGCACTACCGACACGAATCATCGTACTTCCTTCTTCAACAGCCATTTGATAATCACTGCTCATTCCCATAGAAAGAATCGTAGGCTGAAAATTAGGTGAGGGGAGAATTTCTTTTTTAATCTTTTCAAAAAACACTTTCAGGCTCTTAAATTCTTTCCTTACCTGGATGCTGTCGTCGGTATTCGTAGCCATTCCCATCAAACCGACAATGCGAACATTATACAGCGCTTTAAATTCTTCAGATTGAAGCAAAGCATAAGCCTCCTGAAAATCAAGCCCGAATTTACTTTCTTCAGAAGCGATGTATATCTGAAGGAGGCAATCAATGACTCGTTTGCATTTCTCGCCCTGTTTGTCTACTTCCTTGAGCAGCTTCATGCTGTCAATGGAGTGTATCAGATTTACAAAAGGGGCGACCTCTTTCACCTTGTTGGACTGAAGATGGCCGATGAGGTGCCATTGTATGTCTTTAGGAAGGAGCTTTTCTTTCTGCACAAGCTCCTGAACCTTATTCTCCCCAAACATCCGATGACCTGCACTGTAGGCTTCCTTTATCATTTCAACCGGATGCGTCTTTGTAACCACAATAAGTTTCACGGAAGCAGGTAAGGAGGAAGTGATTTTTGAAAGGTTTCCAGGTATGCTCATACGGAAAAGGGACATTATTCGGAGAGACTGTAAATTACAAGGCCGCTTCTCATCTTGGGCTCTACCCAGGTTGTTTTAGGAGGCATGATGTTATGTGTGTTGGCAATGAGCTTGAGTTGTTCCATTGAAACGGGGTAAAGGCCGAATGCGACCTTGGCTTTCCAATTATCCACCTGGTTCTTTAATTCTTCGGCTCCTTTGATCCCAGAAACAAAGCCGATGCGTTTGTCTGTCTTCAGGTCATGGATGTTGAGTATAGGGCTGAGCAAATGTTCGGTAAGGATGAAGGCATCCAGAGATCCAACCGGTTCTTTATCGTGTATGATACCGGCTTTGGGTTTCAGAGCATACCAGTTTCCATCCAGATACATACTGAATTGATGCTTCTTCTGGGGCTTGTAGATGGTGGTCCCTTTTTTCTCGACTTCGAAAGAATCCTTTAGTCTTTCCAGGAATGAAACATCGTTAAGACCGTTCAGGTCTTTGACCACCCGGTTAAAATCAAAAATCTTAAGTTGGGTTTCAGGGAAGAAAACACCGAGGTAATAATTGTACGGTTCTTTTCCGGTATGGTTCGGGTTCTTTTCCCTTCTGCTCTTGCCCAGCAGGGCAGAGGAGGCAGAACGGTGATGTCCGTCAGCAATATAGATATAGGGGATGTTCCGAAAGCGCTCTTCTATAATAGAAACCTTTTTTCGGTCGTCAACCACCCAGAGCGTATGTCTTACTTTATCAGTAGTAGTGAAATCATATTCAGGTCTGGAATTTGTAATTTCCTCTGTCAGTTTATCGATGACATCATCATTCGGGTAACTGAATAAAACCGGTTCTGCATTGAAGTCACATACCTCCAGATACTGTTTGAGTTTTTCTTCCCGTTCCGTGAGGGTTTGTTCATGCACTTTGATGACACCGGAGAAATAATCATCAATGCTGCTGCAACCGATTAATCCGGTAGATACTGATCCGTTTTTTTGCTGGCGGTAAATGTAATAACTGGCCTGCCCATCCTGTATGAAAATATTTTCCTCGTGAAATTGAAGATACCGCGCTTTGACTTTTTCGAGTCTTTCTTTGGACCCGGGTTTAGTCCGCTGCCCGTCTGCAAAATCGGGATTGATTACATGTAAGAAGGTGTACGGATTGCTTCTGAGCTTTTCTTTCAGATCTACCGGGGAATACCCATCAACCGCGCGTGAAGCAACCAGGTGAACCTTATCTGTTGAAGGTCTTATTCCACAAAAAGGGATAATTGTAGCCATAAGTGATGTACTCTACCCATCGTCATACTGAATCGTACCCGGGCTGGATAAACGTATTTGAAGAAGAGGGTTACTTCAATTTTTCAATGATGAGTTCTGCCAGTTCTATTCCAATTCTTTCCTGAGCTTCTTCGGTGGCAGCACCGATATGAGGAGTCAGAGATATTTTTGGATGGGAGAGCAAAGCAGGATTAGGTGCAGGCTCATGCTCGAAGACATCGAGTCCCGCATGGGCTACCTTGCCCGAGTTAAGAGCAACCAATAGGTCTGTTTCATCAATGACTCCCCCTCTTGCGGCATTGATCAGGACGACACCGGTCTTCATTTGTTCAATCTCTTTCATCGTGATAACCTTTCCTCCCGGAACATGGAGGGTGATGAAGTCGGCATTTTTGAGTACCGTCTCCATTGGAACCGTATGAATATGCACGTTCACATCTCCTGCTCCCAGGATATCCAGATGAAGCTTAGCTTCAGCCAGGAATGGATCATAGGCTTCTACCTTCATTCCGCATCCCAAAGCTATCTTTGCAACGGCCTGACCGATTCTTCCAAAACCGATGATGCCGAGTGTTTTTCCTTTCAGTTCAATGCCTTTGGCATATTTCTTCTTGAGACTGTCAAACTGGGTTTGACCATTTGAAGGCATCTGGCGGTTGGAGTCATACAGAAAGCGTACGATATTAAAAAGATGTGCAAAAACCAATTCAGCAACGGAATGGGAAGAAGCAGCCGGCGTATTAATAACCGAAAGACCTTTTCCTCTCGCGTAATCCACATCAATATTATCCATTCCTACTCCGCCTCTCCCTATTAGTTTCAGATGGGAGCAGGAGTCGATTACTTCTTTACGAACCTTGGTAGCACTTCTTACGGTGAGACCCACATATCGATGCGCATTAAGTTCTTCGATCAGCTTGTCCTGTGCCACTTTTTCAGTGATAACAGTGAAGCCTGCTTTTTCAAGGAGGGCTTTGCCGGTGGTATCTATACCATCGTTGGCGAGAATTCTTTTACTCATAATTTTCTGGTTGTTGGAGCTGAAGATTTTCAGCCCTTACTTTTTTCAAAGGCTTGCATAACATTAACCAATACCTGTACGCTTTCAAGCGGAAGGGCATTGTAAAGAGAAGCACGATACCCGCCAACATCACGATGGCCGCGAATTCCGCTGATATTAGCTTCTTTCCACATCTTATCGAATTCAGGTTCGAGTTCCGGTTTGTTCATCACGAAGCATACGTTCATGTTAGAACGGTCTTCCTTTTCACAGGTTCCTTTGAAGAGAGAATTCCGGTCAATCTCGGAATATATAGCTTGAGCCTTCGCCTGATTTATCTTTTCAATCCATTCAACGCCTCCGTTTTTCTTCAACCAGCGTAAGGTTAAAAGCGAAACATAGATCGGGAATACAGGCGGGGTATTATACATACTTCCTCCTTTGATATGAACCCGGTAATCCAGCATACTTAGCATGGTGCGACCTGTTTTGCCAAGTAAATCTTCACGAACGGCAACCATCGTCGAACCTGCTGCACCCATGTTTTTTTGAGCACCAGCATAGATGAGGCCGAATTGCTTTCCATCTACCTTACGGCTGAATATATCGGATGACATATCACATACAATCGGTACGGGTGTTACCGGCCACTTCTTCATCTGGGTTCCGAAAATGGTATTGTTGGAGGTAATATGCAGGTAATCCAGATCTTTTGGAACTGCAAACCCTTTAGGAATGAAATTAAAATTATGATCTTCCGAAGAAGCAAGAACCTTTGTATTACCAATTATTTTTGCTTCTTTAATTGCTTTTCCAGCCCACACACCTGTGTTCACATAGCCCGCGGTGCCATCTGTTCGGAGTAAGTTCGTGGGCACCATACCGAACTGCAGACTTGCACCCCCACCCAGAAACATTACTTTATAATTATCATCAAGCATGAGTAACTCCTTGGTGAGAGCCATCGCTTCTTCCATTACATTTTCAAAGTTCTTGCTCCTGTGAGAGATCTCAAGGAGACTGAGATGAAGATTGTCGAAATTGATACAGGCTTCGGACGCTTGTTGGAGCACCTCCTGAGGAAGGATTCCTGGGCCCGCGCTGAAATTGTGTACTTTCATATGGGATTCTTTGTTTTTGTTGGCAGGTGTTTGGGAAGTAACAGAAGAAGAATTCATGTCTTTGATTTTTATTTGTTTGTGAGACAAACCAGCGTCTGAAAGCAAGTTCAGAATATTGCCCGAAATTTAGCAATTATACAAGAATCAGAGGGCTGAATTCGGGTTTATTTTTAATTAACAGGGATGCAGGGGGGCTGCTTTTAGTGAGTTTTAGGCGGGCTTGTTAAATTGTTGGGCTTTTTAGTAGTTTCGCCCCTAGGGTCTTCGTAAAATTTATCGTTCCTGGTTTTAGGGTTCAATGCATTCACATCAGGAATATATTGCCATTTCCCTTTCTTGAAAACCAGCCCGTTGTAGCTTCCATCCATGACATAATTCTCATAAATCCCCTTCCCCTCAGGTGATTCCGGTGCAAGATTATCAAAGATAATCATCTTCTTTTCTTCATTGTATTTTAACGCCATGATCATCTCTGCTCTGAATTCAAATACAATGCGCTTCTTAGGAGTCTTCCCCATATTGAAAATGGTTTCTCCGAAATGAGGTGTGCCTTCCCTGTCGAACCAGAGTACTTCGATGAGTTTTCTCCAGGTTTGATTGTTGTGCCCATCCCAGGCAAGCAATGTGTAATAAGTATTTTTACCTGATCTGTTTTCAATAATCTTGTAGTAAAGCGCTCCGAACCACTTCTTGCAATCCAGACTTTGTGATTCCGCATTTTTTATTTCCGATGATTTGTCTACCAGTGTAAATAGTTCTGTTTTCTTTGTTTTGGCATTTATATGTTGTATAAACCCACAGTAGAACATACTTCCGTCCTCTCTTTGGATATTCCAATCATAAATCTTGAAGGATGCATCCGGGGATTTGAGTTTTCCTATATCCGTGAGTGAATCAAAGCCATAATCGAAAGAGCCTTCCAGTTTCAGAGTTCTCTCCAGATAATCTGAGAAGAAAGCATTGGCCTTATTTCTGGCTTCATCGGTTTTATAATGGAAGAGTTTTTTAGCAAGAACCCGCAGGGAATCTTCAGCCTTGGAAAGCTGACTTTGCTCTGCATTCATCGGGAAGATGGATAGGACAAAGAAGAAGGAAAGTAAAAGAAATATACGTCTTTTCATCCTGTAAGGAATAACGTAAATTTCGGAATAATATTACTCTAAAGCAAATGGTCTATCGACTATGCGGGATAGAGATTACAAGTGCAGAGAGCTCTTCTTGGCAAGAAGCTCTTCCTTGCTCTCCCGGTAGTTTTCATCATCCACACAGCAATCCACCGGGCAAACAGCAGCACATTGAGGCTCATCATGAAAGCCAACACACTCTGTGCATTTATCGGAAACAATATAATAAAGGTCCATTGAAACAGGAGTCTGGGCTGCACCTGCATCTACATGCAGACCACTTTTGGAATCAAAGTTGCCTGTCAGGCTGGTGCCGTCTGCAAATCTCCATTCTGCACCTCCTTCATAGATGGCATTGTTTGGGCACTCTGGTTCACAGGCTCCACAATTAATGCATTCATCGGTAATTTTAATTGCCATACATTTAATTATTAATTTCGCATATCGCTAATCAGCAATTGATCACGTGGTAAAAATCCAGGTAAAATTAATAAAATTATTGTTAACCACCCCGTGAAAAATGGAACTGAAAGACAGAGTAAAGGCATTTGAGAAGCTGGGAGTTTTTTTGAAAGAACAGGTCCGCGGTGAATGGACCGAAATGAATACAGAGCATGAGGTTTTTACAAAACTGCTCCTGCAGGTTAAAAATCACAATGCCTGGTTTACGGAAGCAGAGTTGAGCTCAGCCCTGAGCGCTATTGCATCCTCTCTCGAAACGAAGAACCTGGATAAGTGGGTTGAACCATACAAAGAAGCTCTCTCCGGCCCCTCAGCCAAAAAGAAGGTGCTCGTTATTATGGCAGGCAATATTCCACTGGTGGGCTTCCATGATTTTATTTCTGTACTGATATCAGGGAATCGTTTTCTGGGAAAGGTTTCTTCGGATGATCATCTTCTCCTGCCTTTTCTGGCAGCTATCCTGCTTCAGTTGGAGCCCAGGTTTAAAGACCTGATTGAGTTTGCGGAAGGCCAGGTGAAAGATATGGACGCGGTGATTGCTACAGGCAGTTCTAATTCATCTCGTTATTTCGATTATTACTTTGGTAAATACCCGCATATCATCCGTAAAAACAGGCATTCCATTGCAATTATCACAGGAAATGAAAACGCTGAGGATTTTGCTCAGCTAGGGAAAGACATCTTTCAATATTACGGTTTGGGCTGCAGGAATGTATCTAAACTCTTTGTCCCCGAAGGATACCAGTTTGATCCATTTTTTGAAGGGATCTATTCTTTTTCCCATATCCTGAGCAGCAATAAGTATGTGAACAACTATGAATATAATAAGACCTTGTATTTACTCAATAATGAGAAAATGCTGGATAATAATTTCCTTCTCCTGAGAGAAGACATCGCTCTTTCTTCCCCAATTGGGGTCATGTTCTATGAATATTATAAAGATGTGGAAAGCTTAAAATCCAGGCTTCACATGGATGAACCTTATATTCAATGCAAGGTTTCCAAAGCGGCACAATTTCCGGGCACACTTCCTTTTGGTCAGACCCAATGCCCTCAGCTTTGGGATTATGCGGATGGAGTTGATACCCTGAAGTTTTTGCTGACCCTCTGAATTTGCAACATCAGCAATCACAGCAGTTGAAAAGGGCTCTTAGTGCTGATAAGCACCTATGTCAGGACTTGAAGCGGGTCTGGGTAGGGCATTTAAATCTTGGGGGATTGGATGTGCCAGAGTCGCTCCCCTTCCAATTGCATAAGAGCTGGCTCCTATCCTTAGATTTCCATTCACATAATCAACAAAATCGGGAGGCTGATTTGTAAAATTTGCTGTGAAATGCTGAACGACAGCATTGGTATTGCCTGTTTTAAGGAGGCAACCATCAAAAAGAAAATTAAAGTGAATTCCAGCGGTCATGTTAGAATCAGCCTTTATCTCTTCCGTTTGATCTCCATCCACGATACAATTATAGAAATGGGCACTATCCATATTCCTTCTCTGGATCGCTCCGGTTACATCCGTGTAATAATTCTGAATGAGAATACTCGGGGTATTCCTTGAAGCTGAGGTATAATAATCAGAAAAGCTGCATTGACGGAAAGAATAAGAGCCCCCAATAGTCATCGCAACACAGGATTGCCCGCAATTGGCAACGGCGACATTGTTTGCAACAATACTGGCGCCTCTTCCGTAAATTCCAGCTACAGACATGTTCATAATAATAGTGTTCTGAAGCAGAAGGGTAGGGGCCCAGGGGGTGGACTGGCTGATGGTGTCAACGAGCAGACCCACCGATCCGTTCCTCATAATGGCCCAGTTGATGGAGTTATTCTTGCTGCCTGGACTTAACCAGATATTCCCCCATTGTCCTGGAATACCCGCATAATCCTGCTCAAGCCTATCTCCCCCGAATGTTACTTCCTGGTTATGGGCACCGGCAATGTTTAAGGAACCACCTTTATACACCCAAAGAACAGCGCCGCTGTGCATATATACCCTCGTACCCGGTAGCATAGTCAATGTCGTTCCGGAGTCTACCACCAAATACCGGTAGATTAGGTGGGGCTTATCATTTTTCCACGGTACGGAACAATCAGCCACAGAGTAGGGAACCGAGCTTCCATCGGAAAGGAGGATATAACTGGTCGGTTTGTGCAGATAAACATCCTGGCCCACCGCCTCGAGGATTACATGTTGCCTGCGCCCATTGAGATCGAACAGGATAGAATCAGCCACAATCATAGTCATGCTCCCGAGCGGGTTGATAGTGACCTTTACAAAGATGTACAAACTGTCTTTCGGTGCCAGCGTTATATTCTGCAAACCACTAACCAGGAGTGTTGATCCATCAACATTCACATGATAAGAAGAATTCGCCCCGCCGGCTAGACGGATATTGGAGATGTTAATGGGTTGATTATAAGTATTCCGAACCAGGAAATGTCGGCTTGCGGAACCAATACTGTGGAAGACGGTATCAAAAAATACGGTATCCTGGGAAAACCGGAGTCTGGCCGAAGAATCGGTAAGGAGTTTATCCTTTTTACACGAAAAAATAGAAAAACTAAGGGCAAAACAAACAAAAAGGGANNTTAAGATGAAAAAAGGAATTCACCCTGAAAACTACAGATTTTGTGTGTTTAAGGATATGTCGAACGAGTATACGTTCCTCACCAAATCATGTGCTGAAACCAAAGATACATTAGTATGGGAAGACGGGAAAGAATACCCGCTGATCAAGCTTGATATTTCCCACATGTCTCACCCGTTCTATACCGGTAAGATGAAGTTTGTAGATACTGCAGGTCGTATCGATAAGTTCCGTACCAAATACGCGAAAAAGGCTACTACAAAAGATACTAAGGAAGAGACCAAATAAGCTCTTTTTTAAATAATTCCTGATCCCCTTCCGGCTTTGCCAGGAGGGGATTTTTGTTGGGCCCCTCTTTTGTTAAAGACTAAAACCCTCCGGAACAAAGGCAGCTTAAGCTGACTATTATTTTAGTGAAATAATTGAAGAATGTGTATTTTAGCAGGGTATGAGTAAATCCCAAGCCAAAGGTTCCAAATCATCGCAGAAATCGAGTACTACTCCCGGTAAATGGATTTGGCCAGCTTTAGTCTTTGTCCTGAGCTTTCTGCTTTATTCCAACTCCATTGGCAATTTCTACGCCCTGGATGACGATATCTATACGCGTAAAAACGAATACATCAAAGAAGGCGGTCTTTCCTCTATTCCCAAAATCTTCAAGCAGGGTTCCCTCATGGGATTTAATAAAGAGAATGATGCGAACTACCGTCCCATAGTCTTGCTCGATTTTTGGGCGGAGACCGCTATTTTCGGAGAAAATCCCTACGTCAACCATTTTTTTAATGTGCTCTTTTTTGCCCTCGGTTGTGTTGTTTTATACTGGTTCCTGCTCCGGCTCCTCCGTTCCTATAATCCATACATTGCCCTTTTTATAACACTGCTGTTTATTCTGCATCCTATTCACACAGATGTAGTGGCAAATATTAAAAGCCGGGATGAGTTGCTGGGCTTTTTGTTTGGAATAACCTGCCTGCTGAATGTGATGAAATACATTCAAAGCGCTAAAGAAGGTGAGGATTCCAGTCCGGATTATAAATACCTCGTTTTTGCATGCATCACATTATTTCTCTCTGTTCTCTGCAAAGAAAACAGTGTAACTCTGCTTGTGATCATTCCGGTCATGATTTTCACTTTTACGGAACTTTCCCTGAAAAAAGTATTACTGAACGCCATTCCTTTTGCAGCGGTACTGGCTGTATATTTCCTGATCCGTGCCAACGTACTGAGTAGCCTGACATTTAAAGATCTAAAAATAGATACGGTCAATAATTCACTGATGGCTGCTACCAATGTGTCGGATATGTATGCTACCAATCTCACATTTATGGGCCGCTATCTGCGTCTTCTTTTCTTTCCTTATCCACTCAGCTGGGATTATTCCTACAACACCTTTCCGATTGTAAGCTGGACCGATTACCGGGCGTTTGTGCCCACACTTATTTACCTGGCCATGATAAGCTATGCTGCAATACGGGTGTGGAAGCGGGATGTGTATGCCTTCTGTATTATATTTTATATTTCTACACTGATTCTTACCTCCAATTTAATTGTTAAAATCCTTGCCACCTTTGCCGAACGGTTTCTGTTCCTGCCTTCCGTCGGATTTTGCATTGCGGTAGTTTTTCTCCTGGCAAAAGCCTTTTCAGTCGATCTGAAGACCTCGAAACTGACTCTGCCTTCCAATATGCGTTACATCCTGATAGGAGTCTGTGTGCTTTATGGCATTGAAACCGTTTCGCGGGTGCCCGACTGGAAAAATAACCTCAGTCTTTTTACCTCCGGACTAGATACACAACCCAATAGTGCCCGAGCCCATTTTGCGGTTGCAAGTGAGTACCGTGTAAAAGGGGAGGCGGAAGGAAATCCGGTTGCAAGAGAACAGTTTTTGAATACTGCTCTCAAGGAATATGAGCGAGGACTGAAGATTTGGGATAAAGACCCCGAAGTTTATTTCAACGTAGGTATTACGTATGCGGCAATGGGAAGAAAAGATAAAGCCATTGAATACTACAACAAGGCTCTTGAAATTAGGCCTTCATACGGAGGAGCCCGTAATAACCTGGGTGTGTTTTGTTTTAATGATAAGCAATATGACAAAGCGCTGGAATATTTTAAAGGCACTGTAAAGTACGACAGCCTGTATACGGATGCCTATGCAAACATTGGCGCGGTATATGAAAATACGGGCAGACACAAAGAAGCACTCGAAGAATTTCAGAAAGCCATTCACCTGAATAAAGACGCTTTTTCGGTATATGAAAACATGTCAAGGACCAGCGCTGCTATGCATGATAGCGCAGCGGCAAAGGATTATTCAGCTACAGCGAATATGATTAAAGAACGACTGTCAAAAATAAAACCAATGCTTGCAGAAGGCGAATATAAATTTGGCTCCGTTACTAAACTTATTATCGCAACATTGATTTGTTTTCTTTTGCTCTGTTATCGTGCCCGGAAAATGTCCGCTTAAAACTTAATCATGGATCTTAAATTTAATCTTCAGTCTTATCCCTGTTCGGTCTGCGGAAGTAGCGATTTTGTACTCAAATACAATATCAAAGGCTTTGATATTGTTCAGTGTAAAGCTTGCTCTTTTGTTTATGTAAATCCCCGTATAAAGACCGAGGAACTCTATAAATTATATGCAAGCGACTATTTCAATAATACCCAGTTCGGATATGAAAACTATGAACTCAATGCCCGGCTGAGAATTATGACATTTGAAAAGTGGTATTCACTCATCGTGCCTTTTCTCGGACCTAAAAAGGAAAAAGCACTGGACATAGGATGTGCTGCCGGCGATTTTATTGAGGTTCTGATGCGTAATGGATGGAAAGATGCAGAAGGAATAGAATTGGATCCAACGATGATCGAAAGGCTTCATGAAAAAAAAATACCGGTTTCCAACATCCCTCTCGAAAAGATGGAGGCCACGAAAAAGTACGACCTCATTACCCTTTTTGATGTGATCGAACACCTCCCAGGCCTTTCCGAAGCCCTGAATAAGCTCAAAAATATTCTTGAAGCGAATGGAACCATTGCCCTGATCACTCCCGATTATTCTTCAACTCAACGGAAGATTTTTGGGAAAAGATGGTTTCAGTATAAACCCTACGAGCATATCCAGTACTTTACGCCCGATAGTTTGACCAGGGCGTTGAAACCACACGGCCTCAAAATCATACATCATTCAGCCAGCGGGCAATGCGCGGATGCAGAATTTCTAGGAAGCCGCCTGGAGAGATACAATTTCAAGCGACTGGCCTCGTTATTCAATGGTATCACCGGTTTGTTCGGACTAAAGAATAAAGCCTGGTACGCAGATACCGGAAGTATGTTTGTCATCATTAAACACGACCCTAAAGCATGAATCTGATCTTGTTTGATGATGCGACCATGCGGGGAAACCTGCTTCCACTAACCTTTACAAGGCCGGTAGCAGAGATCAGAATCGGGATCCTGACGATTCGTGAAAAATGGGAAAAAAGATTATCAAGTCCTTCTTCCACACTTACTGAAACCTATCTTCAGGCAAAATACCCTATTCTGATCGATTCCACGAGTGACCATCTTTGGGTAAATGCAAGCATTTGTCCCAACGATTCACTCATTGCAGAAATAAAAGCTGTTAAATCCGGCCAGGCTCTATTTAAAGGATCGGTTCTGATTGCATTGAATTCAGGGAAAACGCCCGCCCATGATCAACATGGAAAGCTTAAGGTTCCTGAAGGGAC
>PLYR01000030.1:0-1366 GCA_003153435.1 Bacteroidota bacterium | reverse complement strand
CCGAAGTCATGGAAGGTTCGATCATCCGTGGACCTTTCTCTCTCGGTGAGCACTCTACGTTGAAAATGGGTGCTAAAATATACGGCCCTACTACTATTGGGCCTTTTTGCAAAGCCGGAGGAGAAATCAGTAATTCTGTTCTTTTCGGATTCTCAAACAAAGGTCATGATGGATTTTTGGGTAATTCGGTATTGGGAGAATGGTGCAACCTCGGTGCGGATACCAATAATTCAAACCTGAAAAATAATTACGGTATCGTAAAGATGCATAACTATGTGGAAAACAAACAGGTTTCTACAGGTCTGCAATTCTGTGGTCTGGTCATGGGGGATCATTCCAAGACTGGAATCAATACCATGCTGAATACGGGAACTGTTGTTGGGGTTTGTACTAATATATTCGGAGGAGGCTTTCCGGGTACTTTTGTGCCTGACTTCTCCTGGGGAGGGGTTGGTGCCATGGAGACTTACAAACTGGATAAGGCAATTGAGGTTGCTAGCCGTGTTTTGGAACGCAGATCCCTGGTATTGAACGAGAAAGATAAGAATATCCTGAGTCATATCTTTAAACTGACAGCCGGCTCAAGAGCTTTATAAGGAGTAATTGTGTGCCATTCTGTCTGTATTTTCCACATGGCATATCAATTGCTTTCCAAGGCCGAATGACAAACTGATTCTAAACACATGCAAGATAATTTTGGATTTGACCAAATGGCAATGAATAACATTGTTGACGACGACCACGAATTTATTCCCCTTCTTTCAACGGAAGACGAGGAACAAATGAATCAGGAGAAGCTCCCGGAGCTTCTTCCCATTCTTCCATTAAGGAATACCGTTCTTTTTCCCGGAGTTGTGATCCCAATCACAGTTGGACGAGATAAATCGATCCGTCTCATCAAAGAAGCTTACAAAGCAGATCGCACCATCGGTGTCGTCTCACAGAAGAATGATAATGTAGAAGATCCCAAACCAGAGGAAATAAACAGTGTAGGGACCGTAGCCTATATCATCAAGATGCTGCGCATGCCTGATGGAAATACAACGGTAATCATACAGGGTAAGCGCCGCTTCATCATTGACGAGGTAACGCAGATGGAGCCTTATATGAAAGCCAAGGTTAAGGTTTTTCCGGAAACCCGACCTGCCAAATCAGATAAAGAATTCCAGGCTCTGGTCTCTTCTCTGAAAGATACTTCTCTGCATATTATCAAACAAAGCCCTCATATACCTACAGAAGCCTCCTTTGCAATAAACAATATCGACAGCCCTTCCTTTCTGATCAATTTTGTTTCTTCCAATATGAATGCACCTGTTTCTGAGAAACAGAAAATGCTGGAAGTTGCCGACCTGAAGCAAAGGGCCAC